>CALMFM010000084.1 GCA_937862575.1 uncultured Bacillota bacterium | reverse complement strand
ATGGCGGAGAAAGAGGGATTCGAACCCCCGCGGGGCTCACACCCCCTGTCGGTTTTCAAGACCGATCCCTTCAGCCGGACTTGGGTATTTCTCCGTTGATTGGTTAATTAAAAATATGGTGGACCCAGTAGGACTCGAACCTACGACCGATCGGTTATGAGCCGATAGCTCTAACCAACTGAGCTATGGGTCCAATTTTTATGGTAGCGGAGGAGAGACTTGAACTCTCAACCTCACGGGTATGAACCGTACGCTCTAGCCAGTTGAGCTACTCCGCCGTAGTCTGGTGGAGTATAGCGGGATCGAACCGCTGACCTCCTGCTTGCAAGGCAGGCGCTCTCCCGGACTGAGCTAATACCCCATAAAAATGGTGGGCCTAAATGGACTTGAACCATCGACCTCACGCTTATCAGGCGTGCGCTCTAACCACCTGAGCTATAGGCCCATTCTTATTCTCTTAGCAATGCGAATTATATTTTACTAAATATACCTATGTTTGTCAATTGTTATTTTCCACAAATTTCAAAATGTGGCGATATTTTCACATTATTGGCAAACCCGTCCGCATATAAGAGAACATTTATCATTTCTCCGGGTATTTGATTTTGTTTTTTTCCAATTTCTCCCTGATGATGGTCTCCGGATCCAGTCCAAGATCGGACACCATCGCCAACGAATAGATTAATACATCAGCCAATTCTTCCTTGACATTTTCCATATTTGGAGTACTATCTTCCCATTGGTAATTTTCTAATAATTCGGCAGCTTCGATGATAATCGACTTTGCCAAGGACTGAGGAGTGTCGTGATCTCGCCATCCCCTGTTGTCTCTAAATTTAATTATGTCATTTAGAAGTTGTTTCATCTTGTTTTACTACTTTCTTTATCTTTTTCTTGAGATCTACTCTATCTATTATTACTGTTCTGCCGCATCCAAGACACTTGATCTTACAGATGACTCCAAAGGAGGTTATCTCCCATTTGTTTTCTCCACATGGATGACCCTTCTTTAGTATAAGAACAGTACCTAGGCGTATCTCTTCATTGGCATCAATCATGATGTTTCTCCAAATATTCGCTTAGCTTTTTAAGTTCGCTTTCATCCTGGATTGTAATCACAATTTTATTTGATGATACTTTTATCGGGGATTTCAATCCTATGTGGCTATTCAAATATTCCTTGGTTTGATTCAATCCGCTTTGGAATTCAGGACTCAAGGTCTTTCTTTTAATTTTGTTTCTTTTCTCTTCTTTTTTTACCATTGATTCAATATCTCTAACGGTCAATTTCTCATCGATAATCATTTTGGATATTTTCTTGATTCTTGTTATGTCTTTCAGTTTAGACAAAGATCTTGCGTGCCCCATGGTTATGTTTCCGCTATTTATCTCAGACAAAACTTCTTCCGGAAGATTCAAAATCCCTAAAGCATTGGAAACGTATGAACGGCTCTTGCCAATCTTGTTCGCTAGTTCTAAGTGAGTTAGATTCATTGACTTAATGGCGTTTTGATAGGCCTCGGCTTCTTCGACTATTGTCAAGTCTTCTCTTTGAATATTCTCCAATAAAGCTAATTCTGCCAAATACTGATTATTATAATCTCTTACAATAGCGGGAACGGTAGTGAATCCCGCTATTTTTGATGCTCTGCATCTTCTTTCCCCGGTCACAAGCATGTACCCACTGGATATCTTCTTGACGATGACAGGTTGAAGAACACCATTACTACGGATTGATTCCGCTAGTTCATTAAGTGATTGTTCATCGAAATGTCTCCGTGGTTGGAACGGATTAGGTTGAATGATATTCAATGCAATATCGATAACTTCCTCTTTTTCGATATCGATAATTTCGTTTTCTTTCAAAAGGTCACTTAGGCCTCTTCTGATAAATTCGTCTTTATTCATTTCTGGAGATTACCTCCTTAGCTAATTTTTTATAACCAATTGAAGATTTGCTTTTAGGGGAGAATACCGTAACCGGAACCCCATAAAATGTTGCATTTGAGCAGGTAATGTTACGTGGTATTATCGTTTGAAATACTTTTTCGTTGAAGTATGTCTTTATTTCATTTACGACCTGATAGCCGGAAGTGACTCTAACGTCCAACATCGTCAAGAGAACTCCGTATATCGTCAATGTCTCACGATTGACTTTTTTCTTTGTTTGTATCAATCGTATAGTATTAAGAAGCTGAGTCAACCCGTCCATGGCGAGAAACTCGCATTGAACCGGAATTATTACTCCATCAGAAGCCATCAAGGCATTGGTTGTAATATACCCCAAAGAAGGAGGGCAGTCGATAAGCACAAAATCATAGTGCTCTTTCATATCGCCTAGCATAGCATGCAAAATGAAATCGCGGTTGGAATCAAGAATCAATTTTTCTTCAATTCCTTCGACTAGCGACCTTGCCGGCAAAACATCTATTTTTTCGTTTTTTGTGTTGATAAGAATATCTTCACACTTTGCTTCTCTTGTAAAGCAATCAAAAACCGACTTGTCAAAACTTCCTCGGTTAATTCCCATGCATGTAGTTGCATTGGCTTGATAATCGAGATCAATCAATAAGATCTTTTTGCCAAGTTCAGCCAATGAACTGGCTAAGTTTATAGCGGTGGTCGTCTTTCCTACTCCGCCTTTTTGATTTGCGATTGATAGTACTAGGCTCATAATAATTTTCCTTACTTGTTTTGATTTAGATATTGTTTTATCATTTCATAGTTATCGTTGTAAAACGCTATGACTTCTGAAGCGAAAAACTCTTCAAGTTCAACTGAACCAAGAATATTATCGTTTTCTTCTTCGTTGGCTTCAGCCTTATTCCATTCGAGTTTTTTCTCCAATTCCCTAGCAAGATAACTATATACCAAGCAAAAAGCGATTATCTGTTCTTCTCTCAGATTGGTTAAATCATCTAATTTATAACTATATCGATCTTTTTTATAAGATTTTGTTTCTTCGAAGCGGATATAGAAATTAATCAACATCGAGAACATGTCGGAGTTCTCATTAAGAAGATATTTTCCCAATATATTCGAAGTCTTCTTCATCGCTAATGATATTTCCGGATTGTCGATAATATTGTTCAGTCCTTTTTCATGGATGTAAACATATAAATCCATCAGATTTACAATCTCTTTTCCATCTTTTAGTATTTGTTCGGCTATGAATTGACTTAATTCGAAAGCCGCTTGTTGGAAGTCCAAACTCTCATAAATCGGAGATTTTTGAGCGTCTTGTCGTATGTCTTCAAGATAATACAATATATCATCTTGATAGTTGTGAATGATATGGTTCATCTTGACCCATTCGTAATTCAAATCAGTATATATCTTTTCATTATGTAGGATATGAATCAGGTTAACTAAGTAGAATAAAATCAGAACAGCGACAAAGATATAAACCGATCCGGTGATATCGGTAGATGTCACCAAGCCTTCTTTGAAAGCGAATGTGTAGTAAACTCCAAGGACCAATACAACCGTTCCATACACCAGATATGAAAACAATTCCTGGTAGAAAATGATAATTGATAAAGCTATATAGAAGAAAATATATGCATAAAAACTACTCACACCTTGAGTGTAATAAAGCATTATCAATATCGAATAGAGTATTGAAACTTGAATAGCGGCTAGAGTTTTGTTAAAACGGGCAAGAATCAACATTACAAACAATAACAAGAACAATCCCGAAACGGTAACTATCTTCATTACCAGTGAATAATCAAAGAATGTGGAGTATGGAATGGTAATGATTGTCACAAACAAAAGAAATCCCATTACCAACCATAATTTGATTTTTCTTACTTCGCTCATCGGTAGAAATTCGGTATTAAAAACCTTTTTGATGAAATCTTTCATGATTTGCCTCCTTTTCCTAAAGCGTCTTGGATGATCGCTTCGAAAACTTCGGAGTTCTCTTCATAGATTCTCATGACTCGAGAGTCGATATAGTAGTAATAATCGGTATTTGTAATCATATTGTAGATTTCTTCATCGGAAATCTTATTCATTCCCAACAAACCTTTTTTCAAAGATACGTAGAATATGACAAATGCGATGATCTTAATCTCGGTTGGATCGGATTGTTTATTGAAACTCTTGAAGTGTGTTGCGGAAAATATCTCTCTTCTCTTGATGTCTGTACTCTTGGTTTTGGATAGTTTTACAGCTATTCGGTCTAAAGCAGAATTGTTTGTTATCATGATTTTTGATAATCTATTCAAATCGGTTTCTGTATATTCCGGATACTTTTTCAAGATATCTTTTGTGGATAAATGATTCTCCAAATCAATCAAAACGTTGATTTTTTCTTCAAAGATATTCGGTATTTGTAATTTTTTACTAAAAGCTTTCAAGAACTCATTTGTTTGTTCATAGTATCCCAAAACATCTTTTTCTTTCTTACCTGTTTTTTCTTTTAGTTTTAACAATAAATCGATATTGCGATATTCGATTTCTTTTGATTTTGATATTTGATTATAAAAGAAGGCTTTTTCTTTCATGATAATATAAGAGGATATCGACAACATTACAAGAAACAAAACCGAGAAGAAAGTGATACTAAAGGCACTTCCTTGCGTAGTGTTTTGAGCCAATAAAAATTCTGGATTGTTTACGACGATAAAAACGATTGTGAAAAGAAAATAGATATCACTCACAATGATAACTTTGGAATCTTGATATATTGCCAATAAGCAATATGCCACAAATAGCAAAGGAATCATCGATGGTGATTGGAACACAATAATCATCGCGGTGACCATCGAAAAAAGACCAAGTGTCAGGATATACTTACTTATTTTCAGATAAGAGTAATCCTCTTCGCCATAAGCCGCAAAAACAAAAGCGATTATCAAAAGTAATAGAAATCCAATCGTCATCGGTAAAACGAATGTCCAAGAATATCTGGCCACTATCATATAAGTCAAAGTCAATAGCAACATAACAAAAAAGACTCCGGAAACAATCATGTTTTTTCCACGAAGATTCTTTATCTCCAAATATTCACGATATTGTTCTATTTCTGCAAATGCATAAGTCTTTTTTCTTTTCAAAACAGCCTCCTATAAAGGGTTGTTTTTTATTTTGGCGAATTGTCTCGGATAAATATTATCTGTACTTTTAACTTTCTTAATGAATATCAATACATGTGATTCTTCATTGTCAATCTGATAAGTTTCCGCTCTGTCGAACGAACCGCCGAGTTTTTTTATTCCTGTTAAAGCTTCATCAAGTTCTTCTCGATAATTAGAACTCTTATAGGCTACAAACCATCCTCCCGGTTTTACAAAAGGTAAAGTAAGTTCAACAAGGATATTTAATCTGGCAACCGCTCTGGAAATAACGATATCATAATGATTTTTTGTTTCCAATTCCTCGGCTCTTCCGTGAATATTCTTTACACCTTCCAAGTTAAGTTTATCTACTAAGTCATCTAGAAATCTAATTCGTTTATTGAGAGAATCGACAATCGTAACTTGTAATGAATCTTCAATAATCTTGAGGGGTATAGATGGGAATCCGGCTCCGGCTCCGATGTCTAAAATGGTTTTATTTTTCAAATCAAGATGTTTCGATAGAATTATTGAGTCATAGAAATGCTTATAATAGACGGAATCGATATCGGTGATTCTGGTAAGATTTGTTATTTTATTGGTTTCAGTCAAAAAAATGTAATAATCATGAAATTTCGGATTATCTAGCATCTGATTGAGCGTTTCATCAAGTTGATTCCTTTTGTTAAACATAAGTCTCTCCCGTTTCTGAATATATTCTATCATATAATCGGAAATTAATGTTAAAAATCATGAAACTTATGTTTCATACTTCCTTCTCATATATATCAGCAACATTTGGATATCCGCAGGATTGACTCCGCTAATTCTTGATGCTTGCGAAATTGTTAAAGGTCTGATCTTTTCCAATTTACTTCTGGCTTCCAAAGCCAGATTAGGAACATCATTGAAATTGATATCTTTTGGTATTTTAATATTTTCTTCCTTAATCAATTTGTTGGCTTCTTTTATTGACTTGTCGATATATCCCGCATATTTGATGTTTATTTCAACTTGTTCTTCCACTTCTAAAGTGGTTTCAAATTCAAAATTAACCAATACTTTCAAAATCTCAAAGGTCATATCCGGTCTTTTCAAGAGATCATACAATGATGTTTTGCCTTTTATGCCTATTAAATTGAGAGATTCAAATCTTTCGTTGAGATCTTTAACCGGAGTAACATAAGTATTTTTCAATAACTCAATCAAGCTTTCGATATCTGATTTTTTATTTAGAAATTTTTCATATCTTTGATCGCTGATCAAGCCTACTTTGTGCCCATGTTCGGTCAATCTTAGATCTGCATTATCATGTCTCAATAAAAGCCTGAATTCCGCTCTAGATGTCAGCATCCGATAAGGTTCATTAGTGCCTTTGGTGACCAAATCATCAATGAGAACGCCGATATATGCTTCATCTCTTCTTAGTACCAGCGGGTCAACCTGATCTAGTTTTCGACTAGCGTTTATTCCGGCAATCAATCCTTGAGCCGCAGCCTCTTCATAACCGCTGGTTCCATTTACTTGCCCGGCAAAAAATAGGTTTTCGACAATTTTGGATTCCAGTGAAGGCCAAAGCGTTCTCGAATCGATCGCATCATACTCGATTGCATATGCATATTTTGCGATAACGGCGTTTTCCAGCCCCGGCAATGAATGAACCATTTCTTCTTGGATTTCGATTGGCATAGATGTTGAAAATCCTTGAAGATATACCTCATCCAAATGTGCAGATTCCGGTTCAATGAAGAGTTGATGTCTTTCTTTATCATGGAATCTTACCAATTTATCTTCGATAGATGGACAATACCTTGGACCAACACCTTCGACGAGACCGCTGTACATTGCTGACTTGGTAATATTCATATTGATTATCTTATGGGTTTCCGGTTTTGTATGAATCAAATAACAAGGCCACTCTTCGTCCAATACACGGAGATGTTGATCCTCGAAACTGAAATGATATTCAAAGTTATCTCCTGGCGATAATTCCATTTTAGAGAAATCAATGCTTTCTCTTTTGATTCTAGGTGGGGTTCCTGTTTTTAGACGGAAAGTCTTGTGCCCGATTTCTCTTAAATGTTTACTTAAACCAATGGATGCTTTTTGTTTGTCAGGTCCTTGAACCTTGTAGGTGTTGCCAATTAATATTTTCGCTTCCATAAATGTTCCGGTTGTAATAATTATTGTCTTGCCAAATATTTTTTCTTGATTTTCCAAAATAATGCCTTTGACAACCTTTTCTTCAACTATTAATTCTTTGACATAAGCTTCCAACAGGTCAAGGTTATCCTGATTTTCCATCGTCCTAAGCATTTCTGCGGGATATTCAATCTTGTCTGATTGAGCTCTTAACGCCCTTACGGCAGGACCTTTGGATTTGTTAAGCAGCTTCATTTGCAGACAGGTTTTATCAGTGTTTTTGCCCATTTCTCCACCCAAAGCATCTATCTCTCTGACCAAAGTACCTTTGGCAGGTCCGCCGATAGAAGGGTTGCACGGCATAAAGGAAACCATTTTCAGGTTTCCGGTTATAAGGATTGTTTTCTTGTTCAGTCGGGCAGCCGCTAAAGCAGCTTCGGTTCCGGCATGTCCACCACCGACGACTATAACATCATACATAAGATCACTTACCTTCGATAATTATTTTAATAGATATCTACTGATATCAGAATGGTTTATATTAACTTATAATGCTTCAAAGCGTTCATCACGCCATATTCATTGACGTCATCAGTTACATACTCGGCAGCTGATTTGACATCTTGATTGGCATTCCCCATGGCTATGCCGTGTCTGACGTATTTCAACATGGTAATATCGTTGTGCCCATCGCCAATGGCATAGGTTTCTTCCCAAGGATAGTTTAGATATTCCACCATCGCTTTGACGCCTTCTGCCTTCAGTTCGCCTTTCAAATTTACATCGTAGCCTAAAGCGTTGGATTGGTTGAATGCGAGTTCCGGAAGACTTTTTATCATATCTTCGACATTGTCCTTATTGAAGACAAGCATCGAATAGACTTTTCTTTCTGGATAGAATTTGCCATCAAATCTTGGATTTTCTATATGGAAAATCTCTGAGAATCTATCGGCAATATCCGAATCCTTTCGATAAGAGATGTATTCGTCATCATATTCGATAACCAAATCCGTTTTCTCTTTGTCGGAATAATCCATTATTTTCTTGACTAATTCTGAAGGGATATACCTTTCATGAATTACTTTTTCTCCTACAAGAACATAACCACCGTTCGCAAGAACCAGTAATTCTGTACCAAACAATTTATCATTTCCATATAAAAGCAAAGGGCTTCTTCCGGTAGCCAAAGCTACCAGATGGTTATTGGCTTTAAGCGCCGCTATGCTTTCCATTACTCCTTTGGCCGGTTTGCCTTTATGCAAAGCTGTTCCGTCCAAATCCAAAAATATCAATGCCATGTTTTCCTCCCAAGTAAAAGAATCTCATCCGAAGCATCTCCACCCACATAAACACCTTACTTAAGGCTGCTTCCGTCAAGACCTGACCTGATTCGTGGGCATCTATTGAGTGAAGATGCTTCGTTTGAGATTCCATCAATATTATAACATATCAAGATGATATTTCAATTCTTTTCACTTCTGATATTCTTGAAGAAATCTTTCAACATCCTGTTGGATTCTTCCGCAAGCACTCCGGCTTTTACCTCGGTCTTATGATTAAAGTCAATTTCATAGACATTGGTCTTGGATTGGTGTGCTCCGAACTTAGGTTCTGTTGTTCCATACACTACTCTTTTGATTCGAGAATTTATAATTGCTCCGGAACACATCAAACAAGGTTCAAGAGTTATAAATATGTCGCAATCCTCAAGTCGCCAACTACCGACTTTCTTACAAGCTTTCTCGATGGCGATAATTTCTGCGTGAGCCAATGAAGATTGTTTGCTTTCACGAAGATTATGGGCTTTAGCGATGATTTTATTGTCTTTGACAATAACACACCCCACTGGTACTTCGAGCTTGGATTCGGCTTTTTTAGCCTCTTCCAAAGCCAGATTCATGAAGTATTCGTCAGTGTTTTTTTGATATTTCATAATTAACAGGTTTTCCGGGAACATCATGACAATCGCGGCATCTTGCCTCATAAGAGTCTTGGGCTCCTACTAAAATTATTGGATCGTTGTAATTTGCAGGCTGTCCATTGATTATTCTTTGAGTTCTAGTGGCCGGCGTATGACATTTGACACAGATTGCGGATAATTTGGTCACATATTCTGCTAATGACAAAAGCTTTGGCATAAATGAGAATGGTTCTCCGCGGAAATCTCTGTCAAGACCGGAAACTATTACTCTTTTTCCGTGATCGGCGAGATATTCACAGATATCCACCGCTTCTTCATCAAGAAACTGAATTTCATCAATTGCGACCACGTTGGTTTCTTCAGTGACATGTTCCATTATCTCGCTTGCTTTCACAATAGATATCGATTTAGTGCGGCTGTTGTTATGTGAAACGATTTCATTGTTTGCATATCTGTTATCGATAGCCGGTTTGAAAACCATTATATTCTGGTCTGCATATTGCAATCTTTTTATTCTTCTAATCAATTCTTCGGTCTTGCCGGCAAACATTGGGCCGGTGATAACTTCTATCCAACCATCTTTCTGTGACAAATACATATTCCCTCTCCTTTTTTATCATATTATAACAAAATTTCAAAAAAAAAAGCCAAGGTTTTTGGCTTTTTATTTATTTTCTTCTTCTTGAATACCATACTTTTTATTGAACTTGTCAATTCTACCAGCGATTACAGTATGTTTTTGTTTTCCGGTGTAGAAAGGATGGCAATTCGAGCAAGTGTCGACATGAATTTCCTTCTGAGTCGATCCGGTCTCAAATGTGTTCCCGCAAGTTGAACAAGTAACTGTAATTGTATGATATTTTGGATGTATGTCTTTTTTCATATTCCTTCTCCTTCTGCCATGATTCTCTCAGCGATCATAGTAAGTTCATATCAATGAGCATAGGTATTATATCAAACTATATTTTAAATTGCAAGAAAAAAATATATGAAATGAATTTATGATAATGATATAATAAATATATATCTTAGAAACGATGACTTTAAGTTATTATACTATTAAAACAATACAAGAAAATCAGTTATCTTTCTACGACTTTCTTTAGTTCCTGATTCAATCTTCCGATTGGAAACCCGACGATTGAATAATAGTCGCCACTGATGGCTTTCACTAATTTAGATCCGTAACCTTGGATTCCATAAGCTCCGGCTTTGTCCATCGGCTCTCCGGTTTTGACATAATCTTCAATCTCTTTTTCTGACAATCTGTAAAATGAGACCATGGCATCGCTATGAAATGATCTAGAAAAACCACTAGTGAGAATGCTGCAACCAGTAATGACTCTGTGCGTTCGGTCTGAGAGCAAACTCAAAAACAATTTCGCTTCATTTTCGTCTTTTGGCTTGCCTAAAACATAATCATCGACGACAACCAAGGTATCAAATCCGATAACTATATCGTCTTTATGTTCTTTGAATACCGCGTAAGCTTTCTGAAAAGCCAAATCTATGACCAAATCATCGTGTTCCATATGAGGATGGATAATTTCGTCAACATTAGGAGCTATTATTTCAAATTCATATCCCAACAACTTCATCAATTCTTTGCGTCTTGGTGAATTGCTGGCGAGAATCAATTTTTTCATGATACACCTCTGATTACAATATGAGTATATTATAACAGATTGCAACTATTCCAAAAAATATTTTCAATTTGTTAACCATATTAACATGTATTCATCACAGAAAATTGATAAAATCCATATTAATACTTCAAAATTGCGTTAAATGTGTCACAAGGAGGTGATACCGTGCTTAAACAATTCAATATGAAACTCATAAAACCACATGAGCATCTTCTGCTAGCAGTAAGCGGCGGTATCGATTCCATGGTCATGTTGCATTACCTTGCTTCAAAAAGAGAAGAAATGGATCTTCAACTGTCTGTTGCTCACATGGACCATCAAAAACGAGTTGATAGTCCAAATGATTATAAACTAATAGCGGACTTCTGTAAGAACAATTCCATTCAATTATACACCAGAAAACTCGAACATAAAGATGATGAAAACTTCCACGATTATGCTCATACAAAAAGGTATGAATTCTTTGCGGAAAACGTCCGTAAGATCAATGCGGATAAAATCGTCTTGGCTCACAACGCCAACGATAACGCCGAAACCATCCTAATGCGGATTGCAAGAGGCTCTTCTTTTGAAGGTTATCGAGGTATTTTGTCCGAAACAAAGTTTCAGGATATCAAAATAATCCGGCCAATGTTGAGAATAACAAAGGCGGAAATCAAGGCTTATCAAGAAGAAAATTCAGTTGCTTATAACGAAGACAGTTCCAACAAAGAAGATAATTATACTCGAAATAGATATCGTCATCATATAATGCCGTTATTAGAAGCTGAAAATCCAAAATATTTGGAGAAATTCACTCAATTTGCAGAATATCAAACAAAGGCATACAAACTTGTCGAAAAAATCACCGACATGTTTGTGGCGGATCACCTGATTCGCTACAAAAATGCTTTTGCATATGACGTAGGTTCATTCCTTGATATTGACCAGATTGTACAAATAGAAAGCATTAAACGCGTAGTAAATAAATTAACATCGAACACATTGGAATTAAGTTATACGAACATCGTGGATATTATCCGACTTTTTTCAAATGAAAAGCCTCACGTTGAACTAACTCTTTCGGAAAATCTCTATGTCCATAAAAGCTATAACCTAGTTCATTTTGAAAATCAGAAACCTTCAATAAACGATTTTTCCTACTCAATTGAAGAATATGGAGAAGTCATTCTACCTGATGGAAGTTTGTTGGTGGTAACCCAAAATCCAAACAAATATTATGGTATTATGTATAAATTATGTTATAATAATTTAGATTTGATATTTCCTTTGACTATCAGAAGTAGAATCGAAGGAGATAAAATTAAAACTACCGGCGGAACCAAGAAACTTAAAGATGTTTTCATCAACGAGAAGATACCGATGAAAACCAGAAACATTCTCCCAATCATCTTGGATAACAATCAAAATATTCTGTGGATTCCCCGTATATTTAAAGCAAAAACTACTGGCAAAAAGACAATGTATCTAATTTATCAGGAGGGTAAAAACGATGCTTGAAAAAGATATCAAAAAAGTATTGGTTAGCCAAAAAGAAATCCAAGAAATATGTCAAAAATTAGGAACTCAGATAACCAATGACTATCAGGGAAAGAAACCATTGGTAATCGGTCTGCTTAAAGGGTGCATGCCTTTTATGGCAGAATTGATGAAATACCTTGATCTATATCTTGAAGTTGAACTTATGGGAGTACAAAGTTACCATGGCGGTACTGCTTCTACGGGCGACGTCAAGATTACAAGAGATTTGGACATACCAGTTAAAGGACGCGATATTTTAATCGCAGAAGACATAGTTGATACGGCAAAAACTATCAGTATCATCACGAAATTGTTATTATATCGCGGAGCTAATTCCGTTGAAGTCGTGACATTGCTAGATAAACCTGCTGGTAGGGTTGTCGAATTCACACCTAAATACATCGGCAAGACCATTCCGAAGGAATTTGTGGTTGGTTTTGGACTCGATTACGACGAAATGTATCGTAATCTACCATATGTCGGTGTACTCAAGGAAGAAGTTTACACTAAGTAGGAGGAAATTATGGCTACAGCACAAAAACCAACCAATCCGATTGGCAGCCGCACCACGCAACTGTTGACGATATTGATTCTGGTTATCATATTTATAACCCTGTTCATGACCTTTGGTAACATGAACTCCCCATGGGAATTGACTAACAGCCAATTCATCTCGGTTTTGGAAAACCAAGGCGTCGAAACTGTTGAAGTAACCCCTATGGGAGGAGATTCAAATTACCGGGCATACCAGGTTACCGGTATTCTTGTCGGTGAAGACGCACAAGAATACGTTACATATCTTGCGAATGACGATGAGTTGAATTATGTTCGTGACAGAATAAGTTTACTCAATAACGATGCATATACCAGCAACGATGTAACTTACACATTTAATCCAGCTCCAAGTTATAGCATCGGAAACGTAATATTCATAATACTGATTATTGGCGGTTTCATCTTCATGTTCTATTTCATGATGAGAAGCGGGAACAATGCCAACAGGCAAGCGTTTGATTTTGGAAAGAGCCGCGCTCAAATCAGCAAGAACGAAAAAACCACTTTCAAAGATGTCGCCGGAGCGGATGAAGAAAAGGAAGAACTGAAAGAAATCATCGACTTCCTTAAACATCCTAAACGTTATATCGAGCTTGGCGCTAGAATTCCTAAGGGAATCTTGCTTGTCGGTCCTCCAGGAACCGGTAAGACACTAATCGCAAGAGCCGTAGCCGGAGAAGCCAGTGTTCCATTCTACTTCGTTTCCGGTTCGGACTTCCTAGAAATGTTTGTCGGTGTCGGAGCTTCACGTGTTAGAGACATGTTCAAAGTTGCCAAGACACATGCACCATGTATTTTGTTTATCGATGAGATCGATGCAGTTGGTCGCCAAAGAGGAACTGGGCTTGGTGGCGGACATGACGAAAGAGAACAAACCCTCAACCAATTGCTAGTCGAGATGGATGGATTTGGACACAATTCCGGAGTTATCATTATCGCCGCAACAAACCGTGTCGATATCCTCGACCCTGCCTTAATGAGACCTGGTCGTTTCGACAGACAAATTTATGTAGGCAAACCTGATATCAAGGGACGCGAAGAAATTCTTCAAGTCCATTCAAGAAATAAGAAAATCAATCCAGCAATAAAATTCAAAGAAATCGCAAGACGGACTCCTGGATTCACCGGAGCCGACTTGGAAAATCTGATGAATGAAGCAGCTTTATTGGCCGCCAGAGAAAACCGCACGCAAATTGAATTGCATCACATCGATGAAGCGGTCGACAGAGTACTGATGGGTCCTGCAAAGAAATCCCGCGTCTTTTCCAAAAAAGAAAGAGAATTCATTGCGCATCACGAAGCCGGTCACACTGTAGTCGGACTGAAACTCAAGAATGCCAGCGTCGTCCACAAGGTTACAATCATTCCTCGTGGTCAAGCCGGCGGATACAACCTGATGCTTCCGGAAGAGGAACAAGCATTCCTGCAAACCAAACAAAACTTGTTGGAAATGATTACCGGCCTGCTTGGCGGTAGAGTGGCGGAAGAAGTGATCTTTGGGGAAATCTCCACCGGAGCTCATAACGACCTCGATAGAGCCACTGCAATTGCCAGATCGATGATTACTCAATTCGGTATGAGCGACAATTTAGGCCCAGTCACCTACGAAAGAGATACTGATACCGTATTCCTCGGAAGAGATTACGGAAAATCAAAAGACTTCTCAGAACTTATCGCTACTGAAATTGATAAGGAAGTCAGAGGCATTATCCATCAGTGCTATGATGATGCCAAGAAGCTCATTAACGACAATTTAGACCTTCTTAAAACAATCGCCAAGTACTTATTGGATGTCGAGACCCTTACCAAAGAAGACATCGACGAGATTGCTTCAACCGGCAAACTCAAGAGATGGGATAACGTCCTTGCGTCAGATCTTGAACCAGCACCCAAACAAGAACCAGAACATAAAATAGAACATTAGGAAATAATAAGGGATACCTAGCCGTATCCCTAATTATTATGAGGAGCTATGATGAGACTCGATAAATTCCTTAAGGTATCCCGTATCTTCAAAAGACGCACTATTGCCAAAGAAGTGAGTAAAAATCAAAGAATATCCGTTAACGGACGTTCGTCGAAACCTTCAACGGAAGTCAAAATCGGAGATGTTTTGGTAATCACTTATGGAAATAAGGAACTGTCTGTGAAAATCAAGGAAATTACCACTTTTGCCACTAAGGAAACTTCAGAAAATATGTATGAAGTACTTGAAGAGAGAAAATTGAATTAAACAAGCAAATAAGATATAATATTTAAAGGTGATCGCATTGAAAAAACTTGTAGGTGTCATCATGGTATTTTTGTTCTCATTCACTTTATTTTCGTGTGTGAGCGAACAAGAGTCCTATGATGTCTATGTTACCGTATATCCGATGAAATTCGTCACAGAAAGAATATTTGAAGGCACCGGCTATACTGTAGGGATAGTTCCGGGGGTTACTTCACATGAAAATTCCGTCGACTGGTCTCCAAAAGAGATTATCGCTATGACAGAGGCTACTTACCTCTTCTATGTTGGCGCAAACTATGACATGTACATCGATTATCAAATCAATAGCATTTTTATAAATAAAGAAGTGGAACTCGTCAAAGTTGAAACTCAAACAAGCTATATAGAGTTTATTGAGGGCGTGATTCATACAGAAGATGAAAGCGACGAAGAACATACACTTGGTTTGGATCCGCACTTTTGGATATCGCCGTTGAAAGTCCAACAAGTATCATCGCTGATATTTGATAAGTTGAAATTAAAATTTAGCGATTCGGAAAACGCAATGTCCAATAATTACACCAAATTGATCGAGGACCTTCAAGAACTTAGCGATTCATTCTCAGAAGTCATCGCCAACGCAACCAAATTGGCAATGACATCCACTAATATTTATGGTTACTTAAGAGCTGATTACGGTTTTGATTACATATCGATATCTCCTGGATATCATGAAGAATCCGAACAATTCACCAGCCAGGAAAAACAACTTATCGTCGACCATGCCATAGAGAATAATATAAATTTCATCATTTATGAAATGTATACGTCTTCTCCACTATCTAATGCCGTTTACGATGAACTGTTGAGACTGAATCTAGACCCACAAAAATTAGAATTCAATATCTTACAAACCCTTCTTGATGCAGAAATCGTCAAGGGAGAAAACTATATTACAGTAATGTATCAGAATCTGGAGTTGCTGAAACTGGCTCTGGGTTATGAAATGGAATAGAGGTTAGAAAACATGGAAATCAAACTTACCGAACAAGAAATAATCAGGAGAGAAAAGGCCGAAGCCCTAAAAGAACTAGGTATCGATCCATTCGGACACCGTTTCGATCGCACTCACAATACTGAAACATTCAAGAAAACATTCGAAAATTACACAAAAGAAGAACTTCACGACATGGAAAACAAGGAGATTGTAAAAATCGCCGGAAGAATCATGTCGAAACGTGTAAAAGGCAAAGCCGGATTCATTCATATTCAGGACCAATACGGATTGGTTCAACTTTACGTTCGTCAAGATGTTATTGGTGAAGAAAGTTATGCTATTTTCGATAAAGGCGATATCGGCGATATCGTCGGTGTCAGCGGTACCGCGATGATTACCAATTCCGGAGAATTGTCAATCCGCGTAGAAACCTACGAACATTTGGTTAAAGCGTTGCGCCCACTTCCCGAAAAATATCACGGACTAGTAGATATCGAAGAGAGATATCGTCGTAGATATGTTGATTTGATAATGAATGAAGATTCAAAGAAAACTTTCATTATGAGATCCAGAATAATATCAATGATGCGTCAATATCTTGACAACCTAGGATATCTTGAAGTTGAAACCCCTGTTCTTCAGCCAGAACTCGGAGGAGCTAACGCCAGACCGTTCATAACTCATCACAACACTTTGGATATGCCTTTCTATTTGCGTATAGCCACCGAATTACACCTCAAGAGACTTATTGTTGGTGGATTCGATTGTGTTTATGAAATTGGACGCTTATTCCGTAATGAAGGAATCGACAAATTACATAATCCAGAATTTACAACTATCGAATTATATCTGGCTTATTCTGATTTACAAGGCATGATGGACTTAGCTGAAAATCTGATATCTCATTTGGCAATGCAACTTCATGGCACAACGAAGATTATGTATGACGAAGTTGAAATCGACTTAACCAAGGGTTGGCGCAAAGTTCATATGGTTGACCTTATCAAAGAAAAAACTGGTATTGATTTCTATCAGATTCATGATTTTGAAGAGGCAAAGAAACTTGCCTTGCAACATCATCTTCATGTTGAGCCTCATCTCTATGGCGTAGGACACATAATCAATCTTTTCTTTGAAGCCTATTGTGAAGAGGATTTAATTCAACCTACTTTCGTATTTGGACATCCAATTGAAATATCTCCTTTAACAAAAAAAGATCCAAAAGATCCTCGCTTTACTCAGAGATTTGAATTGTTCATTAACAGACATGAATACGCTAATGCTTATACCGAACTGAATGACCCGATTGACCAGTTCGAAAGACTGATAAATCAACTTAAGGAAAAGGAACTCGGAAACGAAGAAGCCAACGATCTTGACATGGATTTCGTGGAATCATTGGAATATGGAATGCCACCTACAGGCGGTATCGGAATCGGTATCGATAGGCTGGTAATGCTTCTGACTGATTCAAAATCTATCCGAGACGTTCTTCTCTTCCCACAAATGAAGAATAGAAAATAATAAAAAAGCTTGTGCCGAAATTTGCACAAGCTCTTTTTTTATTCTTTATCTTCCGGATTTACTTCTTCGACCTTTTCAACCTGTTCTTCAACTATTTCTACTTCTTCCAATTGCTCGATTTGTTTAGGTTCCTCAACAATATCGACCGGGTCGGTGTTTGGTGCGGTTGAAGGTTCGGTGAAAATGAAATCTTCTATTTTACAAGTGTTCTGAAAAAGTAATTTTGCTTGAACTGCAGTGTGATGATTTTGTCCGTTCGCGATAACTTTCGCTAAACACTTATCCATCTCCTCGATATTTCCAACGGTTTTATAGTATAGTGCCATCCGGTAATTGTAGACCAATCTAGTGGACACATATCCGTCTTCTCTGGAGAAATTATTTTCGATGGTTTGACGATAATTCTCTGGATCAAATTCAAGATTTTTCATCGCTGTAAGGATATCTAAATAATTTGAAGCGAAACTGAGATATCTCTTGTTTATGCGGTTTTTCACCTGTTCCATACGGTCAAGAGAAATATTGAATGTCTCTTGGTCTCCATCCTCATAAGCTGCATATGCCGAGAAGGCGAAAATCAGAACGTGATAGAGATGATTTACCTGATTCAAGTCAATCAAATTAAAAGTTGAAACAGACTCTTTATACCTTGAGTTGTAATAATAAGCCATGCCAAGATAAATTGCAAATAAAGATTTCACGGATTTTGTTGGTGCATTGTCATAATTTTCTTTTGCCATTTTGAGTGCGCCTTCAACGTCAAGATCGTAGTCGACCATCATGTTAAACCGTCTCGCAAACATCTGTAATGGACCAGTGATTTTATACCGGATGTAGAAGTATCCCGCAGATATAATTAGTATCATCCAGATCCAGTCAAGGTAGGCAAAGAAGAAATTGGTTACTATCAAGGCTAGTGAGGCTACTGCAAACGCAATTAGTGTTATTAAATACTGTTTTCTGTTCATATGTTAAATATCCTTTCCTATTAAATAATCATCTTCATAATATAGTTGAATACCTAGTGTTTCAGCGATTTCCACAAATATATCGATTATACTGTGAAAATGAAATTCGGTTGAATCTACTATCTTATGGACTTCGCTGTCGACATAGATATTTAGATTGTCCGGCACTTCTGATTTGTCACTCATCAAATTCTCAAGAAAACTTACTAATTTATCTAGAGATTGCTTCTTATAATCAATATTGTTCTCAATAATTTCATATTTCAAATCTTCTAAATATAGAATGTAACTGACTACCACATCATATTCCATGAAATGATGAAAGTCATTCTTAAAGGCGTTCTCCAAATACAATTTGCATGTTGCAATTTGAGAATGCAGGTACTCCAAACCTATTTGAAATATCTTATAAATATCGTCGTCAAAATCCAAGCCGTTGTTTTCATTTTCTTCCGCTAGGTAGTTCAACACTTCATAAATCGGAGCTAGTCTTGTATACAATGTGGAATCATGTTCCCTAAGATGCAATATGAAATGTTGATTGTCTTTCAACCATTGATTATATTCTTTTATGATTTTTTCCATATTTAACCTCGTTAATATTATACAACAATTGAAAATAAAAACCACAACGAATGTGTGGTTTTTTTGTGATTAAGCTTGGTTGACCGATCCGAAGAAAGCCATTTTTTCTCTCAAACATTGTTTGATGGCTTCTGTTCCAGGGGCCAATAATTTTCTAGGATCGAATCCTTTGCCGATGCGATCTTTGCCTTCTTCGATATATTTTCTGGTAGCTGCCGCGAACACTAATTGACATTCTGTGTTGACGTTGACTTTGGAAACACCCATAGAGATAGCTTTTTTAATCATCTCTTCTGGTATTCCGGTTCCACCATGTAGTACAAGAGGAGTATCTCCAGTCACTTGGTCTATCTTTGACAGAACATCAAAATTCAATCCTGGCCAATTTGCAGGATAGACTCCATGAATATTACCGATTCCGGCAGCCAGAAAATCCACTCCCAGGTCAGCTATCATCTTGCACTCGATTGGATCGGCTAATTCGCCTCCACCAATAACGCCGTCTTCTTCTCCACCAATAGCTCCAACTTCTGCCTCTAGTGAAATGCCTAGTTTTCTCGTCAAACTAATCAATTCTTTTGTCATTCTGATGTTTTCTTCAATTGGGTAATGTGAGCCGTCAAACATAATTGAAGAGAAACCCGCTTCAATAGCTTTCAAAGAACCTTCATAGGTGCCGTGATCCAAATGAATAGCTACCGGTACTGTGATATTCAAAGATTCAATCATTGCTTTTACCATATCGGCTACTACTTTGTATCCTGTCATATATTTGGCTGCGCCTTCAGAAACTCCGAGGATAACCGGTGATTTCTGTTCCTCTGCAGTTAGTAATACGGCTTTTGTCCATTCTAGATTATTGATATTGAATTGACCGATTGCATAACCGTTTTTGTATGCTTTATCAATCATTCCTTTTGCGCTTACTAATGGCATATTATAAATCCTCCTATATTATATATTCCTATATAATTATACCTTTTACACCTTTAAAAGTAAAGAAATATAACTTCTTCCAGATTGGGCATTTTGCACAATTTTTTAGCAGACGGGATTAAATAAAAAGCAACAAAAAAGACTCGGATTGTCCGAGTCTTTAACTTAATTATTTTCCAGAAACCGGCATTGATTCAATCTTTACTGCCGGGCTAGTGATTCCGTAATAAGTCATTTTTGTTTCATTTCCGACCATTACAACATTCTTGAGCATTTCAATGAAATTGCCAGCAACAGTAATTAAGGCGACTGGATCGGCCATCTTGCCATCAACGATATGGAATCCGGCAGCTTGCAAGGAGAAATCACCACTTATGGCATTGGCTCCAGCATGAGCACCTTGAACATTGGTAATATATACGCCTTCTTTAACGGATTTAATCATTTCTTCGAAAGGGGTTTCGCCTGCTTCAATTTTCATATTGACTGCGGCAATTCCGTTTCCGAATCCATTTCCGGTTGATTTTACTCCATCCTTCTTAGCCGTAACTAAGTTGTGAAGATAAGTTTTCAAAACACCTTTTTCAATTAGGTATTTGAACTTTGTCGCAACACCTTCGTCATCGAATGAGCGACTGCTTGCGCTCTTCTTCATTAATGGATCATCAACAACATTTATCAATTCTGATCCAATGGTTTGATTCAACTTGTCTTTCAACAAAGATAAACCCTTTTGTACGTTCATAGCAGAGAAGATTCCTTGGAAAGCCGAGAATAATGTAGCGAAAGCTATATTTCCAAAAACAATCTCATAGTTTTTGGAAGGAAGTGGTTGAGCACCCAAAGATTGTAGTGCTTCTTCGGTTGTTTCCTTAACCATTTCATCAATTTTATAATCTTCAAAATCATTGGTAATCTTGACATCGAATCCCACTCTTTGGTCTGATCCGTCATTTACTATGACTTCGGATACTATAAAGCTAGCATTTGCCTTATTATAAAGTTTTAACCCCTTTGAGTTTTGCAACATGAATGAATTTGTTGTTTCAGTATAGCTTGTTTCCACATTCTTGACTCTCTTGTCATAATTATGGTATGCTTTATCCATTTCTTTCAATGTTGAGATTTTCTTTGCAACATCCAAATTAGTTAGTTCTTCATTATAAAGCCCTTCGACCTTCTCATAATGATCATCTCCGCCATAAATGATGGCGTCATCTAGTGAATCGATGATTGTTGCGCTGGCGATGATAGTATCGACTATCTCATCGATCATTTCGTCATCCATAACTTCAGTGCTATATACACCCATCTTGCTTTTGAAAATGCCTTTGACTATCAAAGAAGAGCTGTCGGCAATTTCATATTTGTCAACTTCTCCTTCAAAAATCTGAATGCTCAGATTTGTTGAATTTGAGACATAGACTTGGATATCTTCAATGCCTTTGTCCTTTGCAGTTTTGAATAATTTTTCAATATTCATGGCTTAAGCACCTCTCTTTCCGCCGACTGTTATGTCGGTGACCCTGAGTGTCGGTTGTCCGACATCAGCAGGAATCGATCCGGATACTGATCCGCACATTCCTCTAGCGCTGTCCAGGTTATTTGCAATCATGTCGATTTTATAAAGGATGTTTCCGCCATTTCCAACCAATGAAGCGCCTCTAACCGGTTCGGCTATTTTTCCATTGCGAATCATATAGCCTTCCCCTACTGCGAAATTGAAATCTCCATTACCAGGATTGACAGATCCGCCACCTAGCTTCTTCGCAAAGAGCCCATATTCGGTTGCGGCAATAATCTCTTCGAAAGTGGATTCTCCATTATCAATATAGGTATTGCTCATTCTTGATGTCGGAGCGAATTTGTAACTTTGCCTTCTTGAGGATCCTGTTGGTTCGGAATTCATCCTTCTTCCATTAATCTTATCGATCATGTAGGACTTCAAAATACCTTTTTCTATCAGGACTCTTCTTTGTTGAGGATATCCTTCATCATCATAGTTAGCTGATCCCCATCTGTTTTCGATAGTTCCATCGTCTATAGCGGTTACGATATCGGATGCGACTTTCTGTCCCATCTTTCCACAGAATACTGAGGCGTTCTTAGCTACAGATGTTGCTTCAAGCGGATGCCCGCATGCCTCGTGGAAAATTACTCCGCCAAATCCGTTGTGAATCACTACTGGTATGACGCCACTAGGACATTCTTCGGCGTTCAACATAGTGATCGCCATTTTTGATGCTTCTCTTGCTTGTTCGACGATGTCAATTTCATCAAACAGATATTCATACCCTTTTCCCGATCCAGGACCTGACACACCCGTCTGCATGATGCCTTCTTTAACAGCAACAGAACTAATCATCATTCTAACTCTTACTCTTGTCTCTGTGACAAATCTTCCTTCAGAGTTGGCTATCAGGACTTCTTGGGCGACGTCATTCAAATAAATGACAACCTGTTTGATGGCTTCGTCATACTCTGATGCCGCCTTGTAAGCCTTCTTGATCAAGCTGACTTTTTGTTCCAAGGTAACCTCACTCGGTTTGATTTTAACTCCGTGTCTTTTCCCGACTTCAAGTTCCATCAAAGGTGTTCTTTTTGTTAAATTCTCATCGTTGAATGATTTTGACAGATCTTCAGCCAATTTCAACAAGTCTTCGGGATTTTTACTGTTTGTATATCCGTATACGGTTTGGAATTTTTTCGCCAAACGGATACCCACTCCGAAAAGTTTGTTATTGTTGACCTTTTCTAGTCTTCCTGAAAGTGATTGGAGCATAGCCGAATCTGTTCCTTCGACAAAAACTTCCGCAAAATCCGCGCCTCGAGACAGCCCGATGTTAAGCAGATTTTCAATCAGTTTTTTCTCTAATAACATTCTTGTTCCTCCTTAAATATCATTACTTAGATTTTACCATACAAAACATTATTTTTAAAGAAAAAAAGAGCGGCCAATAACTTGTCCGCTCCTATTTCTTATTTCAAATAGATGTTTGTATATTTATCTTTTAGGTATTTGATGTAATATTTGGCATCGAAATCTTCTCCCGTGACTTCTAGCATCAGTTCTTTCGGAGTCTTGCTCGAGCCATATTTATGGATCTTTTCTTTAAGCCATTTGTTGACTTTTTCGATTTGGTTTGCCTTGATAATCTCTTCAAGATTCAAGTCTTTCAACATCGCATAATATATTTGAGCAGAATAAGCGGTTCCCAATGCATAAGTAGGGAAGTATCCAATCATACCACCGCTCCAATGAACATCTTGCAGTACACCTTCGCTGTCATTTTTCGGTTTGATTCCCAGATATTCTTCCATTAGACTGTTCCAAAGTTCAGGAAGATCGTCTACCGTCACTTCACCAGAAACCATTTTTCTTTCAATATCATATCTGAGCATTATATGTAACGAATATGTCAGTTCATCAGCTTCTACGCGAATCATTGATGCTTCAGCTTTATTAACCGCTTTGTACATATCCATCGGAGTCAATCCTTTTGTCTGGTCAGGGAACAGACTTTTGAATTTATCCAAATGTGTTTCCCAAAACGCTAAACTTCTACCTACGATATTCTCATAGAATCTTGATTGCGATTCATGTATTCCCATGGAAGTTCCCCCATGAAGTAAAGTTCCATCCCATTCGGTTGAGATTTGCTGTTCATAAGTTGCATGTCCAAGTTCGTGGATAGCCGCAAATATACTTGAAAATACATAGTTTTCCAGATATCTGGTTGTAAATCGTACATCTTCAGGAGAAGTGTTCCATGTAAATGGATGCACTGATTTCTTCATTAAGCCGCTATTTCGATCAAATTTTAGAACATCAGTTAGATAATCACAAAATTCCTGTTGCTTTTTAGGATCAAAATAGTCATTAATCAGTTTGTCATAATCTGAGTTACCATGGCTTAGAATTTCTTTGACAAAAGGAACAAGATCTTTTTTTAGTTTGTTGAAAAACTCATCATATTCCTTAGTCGTCATTCCTTCTTCATAATCATCCAGCATCGTATCGTATGGATTTTTTTCTGGTGCGTAATACAGTGCGAATTTCTTGTTGAATTCGATGATTTGCTTTAAATTTTCTTTGAAAGATGCGTAATCGTTATTCTTTTTCGCGTCTTCCCAGACAAGTTGGGACATCTGTATAAGTTTTGTATACTCCACATATTCTTCCTCGGGAATATTTACGACTTTATCCAAATCTTTCTTGGCTTTCTTGATTTCCCTTTTAAGATTATCATCAAGAGTATCAATCTTTTCATATAAACCAATGATGACATCCTTATATTCTTTGGCTGTCTGTAAAGCGAATAGCTCTTTTGAAAGTATTCCCATAACTTCTGCTCTTCTTTTGAACGAATTTCTTGGAGCCTCCGTATTGGAATCCCATCCAATTAAAGCAAAGACATAATTGTATGCCTGAATCTTGTTCAGCATCTCTCTGAATTTTGTTTCCATATTCAATTTAATCACCTCATCCATTATTATACTACATCTTGGTCCGGTTATTTCTGATATTTTATTTCAACATCTCCGGATACAGTTTTTTTATGCTGTATTTCTATTGGTCTTGCTGAGTCTTTGTTTTTGATGCTGATGTCTCCTGATACTGAAGTTAGTGAAACTCTTTCAGGATAAAATTCCTTACCGTCTAAATCTCCTGAGACACTTTTTAATCTGAAATTAACGCATTCTACGTTTTCAAATTCCAAGTCTCCACTGACGGTGTTGATATCGATATCATGTTTGATTATCGAGTTTTTCAATTCCATATCTCCGCTAATTTGTGAGATTGTCAACATCGCTGCTTTGCAACCGTCGATTTCCAAATCACCGTTGATTGTAGAAATCTTGAAAGTATCGAGTATCATGTTGGCGAATTTTACATCGCCATTTTTGGTGTTAAACTCGAATTCTTCAGCTTCGATATCCGCTACAACGATATCGCCATTGATTTCCGATAACTTGAATTTGTTGATTTTCTTGTTGTTCGGCAAAGTTACTGTGAACAATCTTTGCTGATTGCCGAACATTCCGATTTCTCTTTCCATTCTTTTCGGTGAATGCAATACGAATTCGTTGTTTTCATAAGTGATGGTATACTCTTCTAGGTCTCTTTTCCCTGTGTACTCAACCAAGATTGAATCCCCATCTGCGTGCTTGAAGACGATGTCTTCATTGATTAGCCCTACATTAACATTGTAGTTGCTTTCAATACCGTTTAATTCTTTTGATTTCATTTTTTTCTTTTCCCTTCCTTTTTCTTCTTTATCCGAGAATTGTGACAATTCTTCGGCTACATCTTTTGGATTTCCGAATTTCTCTTCCAATTCGGCGTCTGTTAAACCATCGTTAATCGCTGAATCGATCATTTCCCTGTGATCGGCGATAATGTCAGCGATTTCTTCTTCGTTGAGGTTATTCTTCCTCAATTCTTCCTCTAAATCTTTTAAAAACTTCTTCATTCTTTTTACCCCCTTTGTTCAATATAACATATACCCCGCCAATAAAGTCATCCCACTCATCGCGTAACTTGAGATAATACTCAAACCCCTTTTTAGTGATACGGTAATACTTTCTTGGCGCTCCTGAACTCGATTCTTCAAGGTATGTTGTGAAGTATCCATCTTTAGTTAATCTTCTCAATATCGGATATATCGTATTTTCGTTGACATTGAGATACTCTGACAGATTGTTAATAATCATATATCCATACATATCTTCAGGAATCAGCTCTTTCAAAACGCATAATTCGATTATACCTCGTTTGAATTGTGAATTCATATTATCCTCTCCCAGACACCATTATAACACAGTACTGTGCGTTACACAATACCAAATTTAAAAAAATAACGTGTCGCTGACACGCTATTTGATTTTTTTGATTGTTTCTATAAACTTCATAAATAAAGGATGCGGTTTATCTGGTCGGGATAAAAACTCCGGATGGAACTGTGTGCCTATGAAGTATGGATGATTTTTAAGTTCAATTATCTCGCATAAATGCTGCTCAGGATTAATTCCTGAAAAAATCATTCCATTCTTTTCGAAAACCTTTTTGAATTTGTTATTGAATTCATAACGATGCCTATGTCTCTCTTGAATTCGATCTCTACCATATGCTTCTTGTGCTATGGTTCCGGGTTGTAAATCACAGTTATATAAACCTAACCTTAAGGTCCCACCCATATCAATTCCTTCATATTGGTCTTTCAGAAAATCAATTACATTATAAATTGTTTCTGACTCAAATTCGGTTGAATTGGCATCGCCTAATCCGCAAACATTTCTTGCAAATTCGATTACCGACAGTTGCATACCCAAACACAATCCAAGGAAAGGTATCTTCTTTTCCCTTGCATATTTGATTGCAACTATCTTTCCATCAATTCCTCGATGTCCAAATCCGCCTGGCACAAGTATTCCGTCGCATGGCCCTAGTATTTCATCAACATTTTCTTCAGTGACGCTTCCTGAATTTATCCATCGAATGTCGATTTCGACATCGTTTGCGTATCCAGCGTGTTTCAAAGCTTCTGTCACAGACAAATATGCGTCGTGCAAACTGACATATTTTCCTACAAGGCCAATTGAAATTTTATTTTTTAGCGTTTTTATCCTGTCAATCAAGTTTTCAAAAACGCTTATATCGCTTTCATTATAATTCAAGTCTAAGTGATTACATACAAGCTGATCTAATCTTTCTTTTTTTAGATTAATCATTACTTCATATAATACATCAACGTCTTTACACTCAATAACAGCCTCTTTTTGCACGTCGCAAAATAAGGCCACTTTCTCTCTAATGGAATTTGAAATCTTCTTCTGAGTTCTTAGTATTATAACATCTGGAATTATACCCAAGGATCTGAGTTCCTTAACGCTATGTTGTGTTGGCTTTGTTTTCAATTCACCGGTTGTTTCTAGATAGGGAATTAATGTGTTATGAATATACATTGTATTCTTATAACCCAAGTCCCTGCGCATTTGTCTTATGGCTTCTAAAAAAGGCAAGGATTCAATATCGCCAACGGTACCCCCAACTTCAGTTATCAATACATCGCAATCAGATTCTTTTGCCAAATCCAATAATCTAGACTTAATTTCATTAGTTATATGGGGTATTACTTGGATTGTTGCGCCAAGATAATCTCCCCTTCTTTCTTTTTCAATGACCGATTGATAAATCTTGCCAGTTGTCACAGAAGAGTTTCTTGATAGGTTTTCATCGATAAATCTCTCATAATGGCCTAAGTCTAAATCGGTCTCACCACCATCGTCAGTAACAAAAACTTCTCCATGTTGGTATGGAGACATCGTCCCTGGGTCGACATTTATATATGGATCGAATTTCAACATGAACACTTTCAATCCTTTATTTTTTAACAGCCTTCCCAAAGAAGCCGCGGCTATACCTTTTCCCAAACTGGAAACGACTCCGCCGGTGACGAAGATGAATTTTGTGCTTTTCATTGACTAAACCTCCAAAAAAAACAAAAGGATTCCCCTGATCGGAGAACCCTTTTTTAGTGAGCTCTTTAAGATTATATCAAATAATTTTATTTAATGCAATAAATTAGAAGATTAATCGTCGTACATTTTTTCGTAGTCGTCCATATATTCGTTATACTCTTCGTCGTCGAAGTCTTCGCTTTCTTCTTCCTCGTAAGTATCGAATTCTTCCTCTTCTTCTACGATTGTTTCCTCTTCTTCCTCTTCCTCTTCTTCGTCGTGGAATTCGTCGTCTTCATCTTCAAACATCAAGTCTTCTTCATCTTCGATGTAGTCTTCTTCATCCTCTTCGAATTCGTCATATTCGGACTCATCATCCTCGATATCGTCTTCGTCGAAGTCGTCTTCGTATGGGCTTTCGCCTTCTTCGTCTTCTTCGCTTTCTTCTTCGAATTCGTCTATGGTGTATTCATCAGGCTCTTTATCTTCATCGTAAAGGCTGAGTTCTTCCTCGTAATCAGGATATTCGTCATAATAAGCCCCGTCTTTGTCCCAAAGATCTATGGCTCTTCTGCCTTTGATGTCCCATTCGTCATCACCGACATATATGAACTTGGCTGACGTTATAAAGTCTGCATAAACTTGTGAGATATTTTCCGCTTTTTCTTCATCGGATATTTCCTTAATCTCGCAGATTTTATCGTAGATTTCGATGAATGTCATCGCTTTTTCTTGTTCTTGAAGCGTCAGGTAGGCAAGTTCCATAATAGACATGGTTTTCTTATTAGTCATTGTTACCATCCATTCTGTAAAAATAATCTAAAATTGTAGTAAACTAGTCACCTAGTTTTTTGCTTAACATATTATATATTAAAGTTTAAAATAATACAAGCATATTTTTTCAAAAGCTTTTTTTTATCAATAATACCTGTCATCATGGGTATAATCATCGGTTAAAACGTTGATTACCATGTTGTTGCAATGGTCTCCGATACGCTCTAAATTAGATAGTATATCAACATAGAATCCAGCTTCGTTTTCTTCGCAAGTTTTATCATTCAATCTGTTGACATGATTCTTACGATACTTCTTTACAAGTTTGTCTAAAGTGTCTTCTCTTTGGTTGACTTTCAAAGCCAAGTCTCTATCCATATTGATATAAGCATTAAGTGATTCGTCTATGGTTTGTCTAAGAATTCCAAATAAGTCTTCCAATTCCTCTTTGGTCTTCTCGTGCATCACCATCTTCTTTTCGTGCCTTACTTCAAAGAACTCTATAAGATTGTCTAGATGATCTCCAATTCTTTCGATATCCGTAACTGTATCCATATCCTTGGCCACCAGTTGAGATTGTTTCTCACCTAAGTCGCCTCCGGCTATTTGAACAAGATAGTTATGTATTTTGTCATCCATATCATCTAAAAGCTCTTCGCATTGGTCTGCCATCTCTTTTTCTTTTTCGTCTTTAGAGAAAGCGTAATTGTATGTAAACTCAAACATTCCTCTGGCAACATTACCCATGTTGTTAATTGCGTCTTTGGCATTTTCCAAAGCAAGATCAGGAGATTCCTTCAACAAGGTTTCATCGAGAACAATTTCGTCGACGACCATCTCTCCTTTTCCTGGTATGATTTTAGTGACCAGCCAAACTAATTGCTTGATAAAGAAGTACATTATGAATACATTTATGAGATTAAATCCAATGTGTGCTAGAGAAATAGTGAATTTACTGCTAAGGTATAAAGGTGCACCAAATTCATCTAATCCAGGAATCAAACGTTCAGCTAGAAATGTTATTAGTTGCGAATATGGTTTGATTAGGATAAAGAAGATTACTGTTCCTATCGTATTGAACATGACATGAGTCATAGCGGTCCTTTTGGCTGCCGCGGACCCTCCGATGGACGCCATTACAGAAGTAACGGTTGTACCAATATTATCTCCAAGCACAATTGCGATAGCTCCAATCAATGGAACTTGTCCGGTAGAGAATAATTGTTGTAAAATACCGATAGTAGCTGAAGATGACTGAATTACAGCGGTTGTAGCTGCGCCGGTGATAACTCCTAAAATTGGAAGTTCGCCAACTTTAGCAAGCATTGCCGTGAATTCTGGCAGAGTGCTTAACTGTTTAAGTGCGTCACCCATGGTTTCCAAACCAAAGAATAACATTCCAAAGCCCAAGAATACTCTACCGAAATTCTTGATCTTCTTATTGGAAACAAAGAATATCAAGGCTGAACCAACAAACATAATTGGCATAGCGTATGATCCAATATCCAAGGAAATCAAAATAGAAGTGAAGGTGGTACCGATATTAGCTCCGAATATGACTCCAACCGCTTGTGGCAAGGTCATTAGTCCGGCTCTTACCAATCCGACCACCAAAGCACTGGTGGCTGATGAGGATTGAATGATTGCGGTTATGAAAAGTCCGACGAATATACCTTTAAGAGGTGTATTGGTCGTTTTTTCTAAAATTAATTTTAGTTTGGCCCCAGCGATTTTCTTCAAAGCTTCGCTCATCATATTGATGCCGAAGAGGAAAATTCCCAAGCCTCCTAAAATCTCAAATATCGTTACCTTCCAGTCGATCGTTGCTTCCATAATGAGATGTGGCATATCGGTCTCCTTAATGTAATTCTTAAAAACCGCTATTATTATATCAAATCAATGGAAAAAAACAAGCAAGAAAATCATATAATAGAATTTTTATACTCACGTACCAATTCGTCAGCATCAACCAACAATTTTTCGACCGTATCCCAATCGCCAAGATTGGCTCCACAGGCTAGTTTATGTCCCCCGCCATTGTATTTGTTCGCAAGCTTATCAATAGCCGGGGCTCTTGATCTTAAGCGACCTCGAACAAAATTATTTTCATATTCGGCGAACAACATCCAAACCGGGCAATCTTCTAGCACAGATAACTCATTAACCAAAGAAGTCGCTTCTTCCAATGAGACTTGATGTTTTTCGATAATTTCCGGTTTCATTTTTATGTATGCAACCCCGTTTGGAGTTTTTTCAAAATTAGATAGAACATATCCTTGTAGTTTTAATAGGTTCTCTGATTTTATATCAAGCATCCCTAGAATGGATGTAAAATCTAAACCATATTCAACAAGAAAAGCTACGTCTTTCAATGTATCAGCCGTTACCGAACGATATTTAAATCTGCCGGTATCGGTTATGATTCCAGTATATAATGCTTCAGCTGCTTTCATGTTGAATTTCAACTCATCTTTGAATTTAAGATAGAATTCCAGTATTATCTGCGCCGTAGCGGCTCTTGTGGTATCTACATATTGATAATTTCCAAAATCCTCAATGGCGATATGATGATCGATTTTGATTACGTAGTCAGATAAGCTAAATCTTTGATCTGCGACTCTTGAGGCGCTTGCGGTATCAATGACAATTGATAACGCCCCTTTGAAGTAATCATCAGGAATCACATCAGGTTCTCCGATGAATTTTACATATTCAGCTGTTTCACCGACAACATATACTTCTTTTTCTGGGAAGGTTTCCTGCAATATCGCTTTCAACCCGAACCCAGCGCCGTAGCAGTCTCCGTCAGGTCTTATGTGTTTATGTATGATTATTCTTTTGTATTCTTTGATTTTTTGTAAGATGTGTTCCATTATTCATTCTCCTTATATAAGATTATCAAGATCTTCTATCAATTTTTCAACATCTGTCCAATTTTGCAATGTGCATCCGCACGCGAACAAATGCCCGCCACCTCCATATTTTTTTGCAATATCAAGAACTGGAATATCTCTCGCTCTTATTTCGCAAAATATATCGTGAGTAGCCAAGTCTTCTGTAAAATTAACCCAGATTGGTACTTCTTTCATTCCCGCCATCTGATTAACCAATCCGCGACTTACATAGTTTGTTTCCAATCCGTTTTCTATCAGAAACTCCGCATCGTTTTTACAGTATGCGACGTTGCCTTCGGTATACTGCACCCTGGCAAAGAAAAGACTCTTGATTTCTTTTGATTTCATCGTTTCAAGATAGATGCTATTATATAGATCCTGAATATTCAACCCTTTGGAAACAAGTATAGAGGCTAGATATAAAGTTTTGCTGGTGGTATTGTTATATAAAAATCTTCCTGTATCACCGATGATTCCAAAATAAAGCGCTTTGGCCGATTCATAGTTGATTGGGACTTTCCAATCAATCAATAATTCGGTTATAATCTCGGATGTTGATGATGCCGTAATATCCTGATATATCAAATCATAAGCAACGTCTGCGTTATTTCTATGATGGTCTATCAATACCAGCTTTTCAAAATTTGAATAGATTTCTTCATCAAGCATTTGTTTGGCAACAGTATCTAAAACAATAACTAAAGATTGTTTTGCATCTTCTTTGGTAACTTCATCCATATTTTGAAACATATTTAATGAATTCGTATCGCCTATGGCTGAAATCTTTTTGTTTGGAAAGTATTCTTTCAAAGCAAAATAAAGTCCAAATTGTGAGCCATATGCATCTAGATCCGGATTTTTATGTCTTGCGATAATTATCTTGTCATAATTTGTTATTAGCTCGAATATTTTTTCTTTCATTTTTATCACCTGCGTTGTAGCATTTCATTATATCATATATATATTATTTATGTAAAACAATTACTTAATAATCTTTTGTTAAATATATGAATTGAAAAAACAAAGAAAAAAGGCACAACATAACGTTGCGCCTTTTAACTATTTTATCAAATCTTGTTGTAAAAAATTTTAGTATGCAGAGTAATCAGTTGTATGAGAACCTACATAATCTTGAGTATCTATTGCATATGATGTCCATTCGTTTCCTACTATCCATTCGGCATAAGGATTTGTGTCGCCTTTGAATATATTGGCATTTCTTACGATTGTAACATCTTTAGCATAGTCTGTACTAACACCAAATTGGCCGATTCTGTCGACAACTTCAGTGCCGTTGTAAAGAACAACTGCGTCATTTCCGTTGAAGAAGCAAACACCATTAGGATATGCAGCTTCAATAAGATCAGCTTCAGCTACTACGTTAGCAAGAACTGCTGATACATTACGGATAACATATACATCACCAGCTGCCAATGTTCCGGACAATGTTAATGTATAGAATGGTGTCAATGAACCATTTGCATACTCGGAAATCGAGTAAGTTGACAAATCAACGTCTGCGCCAGTTCCATTGTAGATTTCTAACCATTTGTTATTGCTTGAACCTTCACCGTATTCGGAGAAGAACAATTCAGTAACTTGGATTACCATAGTGTGTGAGCCAACATAATCTTGAGTATCTATTGCATATGTTGTCCATTCGTCTCCTACTACCCATTCATCATAAGGATTGTTATCTCCAAAGTTAACTGTTTCATTTCTTACTAAAGTAACATCTTTAGCATAATCTGTGCTAACGCCAAATTGGCCAATACTATCGATAACACTTGTTCCGTGGTATAGTACAACCGCATCGTTACCATTGAAGAAGCAAACACCATTTGGATAAGCTGCTTCAATCAAATCGGCTTCAGCTACAACATTTGCCAGAACTGCAGACACATTACGAATTACATATACTTCGCCAGCTGCCAATGTTCCTGATAATGTCAATGTGTAGAACGGAGTCAATGAGCCGTTTGCGAACTCGGAAATAGAGTAAGCTGACAAATCAACATCTGCTCCGGTTGGGTTATAGATTTCCAACCACTTGTTATTGCTTGACCCTTCACCATATTCGGAGAAGAACAAATCAAGAACTTGAGCTACTGATTGAAGAACAGTCACATCGATATCAATTGTTGCCGGTGTGGCGGTTCCAAGTGTTACCTCAATAGAGATAACACCTGTTGCGTCAGCGCCGGCAGGTCTTGAAACGACCACGATTGTGCCAGGCATCATTGTATAGTTCAAATATGTGGCTGCATCGCCAGTGATTCCAGTTACAGTGAATGTTGAACCATAAACTGCATCAGGAATATCATAGTTTGCATCCAAATCCAATGTTGCAGGTAGCAAAGCTGCATCAGCGTCAAGCGCTGCTTGTTCAGCAATTGCAGTCAAAGTTACGTTTAGAACAACATCAGTTGTTTCTGTTCCGCGAGTCAGTGTGAATGTAACTGTTCCAGTAACATCAGTACCAACTGGTTGAACTACCAACAATTTGCCTGATCCGGCGATGTCGTCAGTAATGTAAGCTTGAAGTTCTGTTGAGATAACTACAGTTGCAGTTGAGAATGTACGTGTAGGTAATGTGTAGTCGTCTGTCCAAGTAACATCGGTAGTAGGGAATTTAGCTGCGTCAAATGCGACTAAGTCAGCATCTGTTGCGTCAGCTGCTCCAGCTGCGAAATTGTCAGCGTTGACAACTGCGAGTTGTGGAGTATTATACCAGCTTACGATAATTCCGGAAACATCAATTGCTGATCCGGTAACGTAAGAAGTGAGTTCAGCGTATACTGCTGCATAGTCAGGTAATGTTGATTCAACTCTGATTGAGATTTCATTACCAGTGGTAAGATTAATCAATGTGAAGTTGAATGATGTGCCAGAAGATGCAGTGATTGTAGCTTTCAATACATAACCGTCGAAGCTGATAAGTTGTCCCTTATAAGCTGCTAGGTTAGTAGCGTCAAGCACAACACCTGTCAAGTCTGCAGGAGTAATAGGTGTAGGTGTAGCGTTAACGACTGTGATTTCAGTTACGTTCTTGATTTCATACAAGCCATTGTAAATATCTTTTTCACCAACAAGAATTACTTCTTGTCCAACCAAAGCTGCTAATTCTGCTTGTTGAGTAGAGTCATAAATATAAATATTCAATCCGGCTGTAGTATCTTGAATCCAGAAACCTGAATTCTTAGTTTGTGCGGTAACAATACCTTGAATCTTAATTTGTGATCCGTCAGGAATGGTTACATCGTCATAAATTTCAAGAATTGTAGTTAAAGGAACTTCGCCGACTTTTACTGTAATAACCTTAGTGTCAGTTACGGTGCCTCTAGTTGCTGTTACTGTGATAGTGACGGTTTCTTGATTAGTTAATGTTGATACATCTACAACCCCAGCGGTTGTAATGACTGTTTCGTTGTCTGATGCATAAGTTAAGGTTACACCATAAAGTTCTGCTGGGAAGTCTAAAGTAGTGTTTTCAGTGATAGTTGCAGGAAGAACGATAGCGTCCAAAGCGGTTTGCACTGCTTCTGCATCATCAACGATAACTACTTCAACATCGGCTGCAGTACCCCAGAAGTTAGCATACCATACCAACTTGTCGGTTCTCCAACCATACATCATCAAGTCTACTGTGACAGTTTGTCCTGCCAAAGCTTGAAGAACAGTGATGTCTGATTTGTAATAAATCATGATTGCGTCGGTAACTGTTGTGTCAAGTGTAGTGTTTACATCATAACCAGTAGGTACAAGGAAGGTTCCGTAAGTTCCAAGAGTTGAATCATAATAGATTGTTCCGGTTACACTAACCATATGATAATAGAATGGGTTAGCTGCTGATGGAACTACCAAATCTTGGATTGCTTCAGTTACTGTAACTGCTTCAGGAGTCAGTTCGCTGACTGCTGCATCAGATGCAACGGCCTTTAAAGGTTGAGTTGCTGATCCAGTAAGTTCTGGTGCGCTGTAGTACCATACGAAGACACCGGAGATGTCGTATACTTGTCCAACTTCAACGCTTAACAATGTTGTATAAACATACATAATGTCAACGCCATCAGTGAAGAAGAATTGACCTTCAGCGAATTTGGCAATTACAGTAACTCCTTGGAATTCGATGTAAGTGTCAACGCCAAGAGCGATACCTTCAGCGATAGTTGATACAGGTGTGCCAGAAGCCAGTTTAGCAACCGTGAACACTACGTCTCTAGTGTAATCAACAGTGTTGATGGTAATTGTAGCTGTCATAGTAACTTCTACATTTTCCTCAACAGGTTGAGTGATAGTGCCATCTGGATTGATGTATTCAGAAGCGCTTGATGTCCAAACGACTGTGTAAACTGTTCCGTCCAGATCCTGTCCCGTTGTCAAGAATTCCAATACGTCAGCTGATGACCAGGATTCTTTAGTAGGGAATGTACAAATTACGTCGAATACTTCATTTGCTCTTTCTTCATCAGTCTTGTCCAAAGCTTGAACAGTGACAAAGAACATATAGTTTTCAGAATCTTCTCCGTAAGTTAGTGTAGCTGTCAGGATAACTGTTTGATCACCTTCTGTGTAAGCAGGGCGATGGATGGTTCCGTTGTTTTCCAGGATAGCTGTGTTGTTGCTGCTCCAAGTGATGTCAACTCCACCTATAGTAGCAACCAGAGTCAGGTTCTCCGTTGCAACGAATGTTTCACTATCCAATGTGTCAGCGTATTGAGTTCTCAATTCAGCTATCAAAGCTGCGAGATCAACAGGCTCTTCGGTAGTGACTGTCGTTGGTTCCTCCGTCGTAGTAGCTTCTTGTGTTGTAATTTCTTCAGTAGTAGCTGCTGTCGTCGGAGTTTCTGTTGTTGTATCATCTCCACCACAACCAACAAGCACTAATGCCAGGATTGCGATGATGAAGATACTAATGAAATTTCTCTTTAATAACATTTTGTCCTCCTTATAAAATTTATATTTTTAAATTAATCATAATCATTAATCTAATGCATTTGATTAGGTTAAGACTCTTTCAGACTCGGCTTTGGCAGCCGCTATTGCATTTTCAATAATTTCTTGTTTTGTGGTTCCTTCAAGCGAACCGAGAATTACTCTTTCAAACAAAACTTCAACAGCTGCTCTAGCTGCTGATGATCCAACGAAAGCTTGATCATAGAATTGGAAGTCAGCTTGTTGTGCTGCTGCTCTGGCTGCCATTGATTTCATCAACATTTCACCTGTCAATGGGTTTCCATTTGTATCAAATCCATCAGTGAATTGTGTGTACGTAGGTGTGTCATATACAGAGTATCTAACTGGTGAATATCCAGTTTCCAAAGCGAAATCCAATTGAACTTCTGCACTGGTCAAATACTTCAAGAACAGCCATGAAGCCAATTTTTCTTGATCGTCTCCAGCAGTTGTTATTGACATGTTTGTACCTTGTTGGATAGCGGTTCTTTCTCCAGGGAGATCAGCATTATAAGGCATTGGCATTACACCAAATTCGAATACAAATTCACCACCAACCATATCAGGAGTGTTGTATCTAGCTCCACCGGTTGAACCGAATGTAACTGCTGTTTGTCCCGTCTTGAAAGCATCACTGCCGTAGTCCATGCCCCATACTCCTGGAAGAGTAAAGGTGGTGTTTCTGTTATCAAAGAAGTAGCTTAACATATCTCTAACTTCTTGGTTGTCAAACAGAATCAAACCTTGTCTTTGAGCGTTGATTCCGGTATATAGTCCGCCCCATTGTCTTGTCAATGTAATGAATGCATTGGCAGGAGAGTCATATGCGATTGGAATGAAGTTATCCTTGATTGCTTGAATTTCTTCAGGAGACTTATGGATAGATTCCAAAGTTGAAGCGTTCAGATTAGCGGTGATTTGATCGATAGCATCGTCTTTAATCAACATTAAATCATCAGCTATAGCAAATAATCCTTGCCAAGTATTAGGAACTTCATCGATAACACCATCTGCAATCAAAGTATCGAACATTGTCTTGTTATAAATCATGACTTCTGTCGATTTGTTGAATGGTACAGAGTAGTACTCGCCATCGGTTGTATATTGTGAATTCTCCCGACGATAACTCAGTAGTATATCTAAGAAAGATTGATCTTCAACAGCTGGATTATATCCCCAAGTCTGGTTATAGATATAAGGTGTCAAAGAAATGACTGCATTATTGTCAATGTATTCCATAACGTGGTCAGGATAATTCTGTACTATATTAGGAATCTGTCCACCTTTGATGGCGTTGATTACGTTTTGACGTAATTCATCATAGTTACTACCGTTTTTGATGATATTAACCGTAATATTTGGATATAAAACGTGGAAATCCTCAGCATATTTCAACAATGATGTTTCAACGGTTGTACCGTTTGAATGCCACAAATCGATAGATATAGGATCTGTAGTCAATGTTGTTGGAATAGTGAAATTAGTCAAATTCTTTACTGTAAGGACGATTTCTTCACTGATGATATTGTCATCGCTATCCTGTGCAACTGCATATACGCTGTAAGTACCAGGTCTTGTGGATGAATATCCACCAAGCAATTGAATAGCAAGTTCTCCGTCTTCAGGGTCGATTGCCTTAACTCCCGCTAAAAGGTTAAGCGGTTGTGATCCGATGTAGTATGATTGTCTGGTGAATAATCCAGTGAAATAAGGAACACCGTCTTCCCCAGGATTTTCCGTCGTTACTTCGGATGTAGGGTCTGTCACCACTCCCGTAGTGACCGTTGTTATTTCTGTGCTTTGTTCAGTTGTTGCGTCTGTTGTCAACAATGTAGTGAGGTCTCCTCCACACCCAACTACTGCAAAAGCAAGAAAAACAAGTAAAAACAAACTTAATAGTTTTCTCATCTTTTTCCTCCTTGACGTATTTGTCAAATATTATTATCTAATACTATTATAATATATTTTAACCAATAAAAATTATAAAATTTCGGTAAATTGGAATTATGCTGCCGCATTTATCCGGATTGTTCCGGATAATTCTGTGGAAGCTCCTTCGCTATCATAGATTTTCAAAGTGAAATTTACTGTTTGGCCGACAGGTAAAATCAACTCAACCAACATTATCTTACCTGCGTCATATATTTTGTTGCCATCATCGTCCAATTTGATTGTACCGTAGAATTCTTCATCGAGTTCATCAATGTTTCCATCTTCATTGGCGTCTTCGCCGTCTGACCAGACAGCGTAGAATGATGTAACTTCAATTTGATCAGAAATATCAAAGTAATCTCTGGTTCTTCCCCAAATTACTTGTGATTGGTCGTAATCAATAGCCATCAATCCATAGTTAGCTACCAAATCCTGCACCATTAAATCCGGATGGAAGTCCGATCCTCTATAATAATCATAATAAACGTGGTTGATATCTTCCAATTGTCCGTCTACCATCTGAGCGAATTCAGGAACGGAGTTTTGAATCGATGGGCATCCCATCAAAGTCATTGAAAGAACTCCTAATAACATTAATGTCAATAATCTTTTTATTTTCATCTCGATTACCCCCATCAACCTTTCGTTCCGCTTCGGCCGATACCGTTCATGATGTACTTGCGGAACATGAAGAAGATTATAAGCAGAGGCACCGTAACCAAGGCGCTCGCTGCGATTTGCAAGTTATACATGACTCGTCCGTTGTCAAGAACGAATGCGGTATCTCGCAAGGCATTTGATATAAGCCAATATTGTTGACCTTCCAAACCGCCTACTCCAGTAATGATTCTTGGCCAGATATAAGCGTTCCAAGAACTGAATATATGGAGAATGGTAATTGTGAAAATAGTTGGGCTCGCAATCGGAACCATAACTCTCATCAAATACTTGAAGTCGCTGCAACCATCAACTCTAGCTGCTTTATATAGCGATTCCGGAATCTGCTTGAAGTTTTGCCTCAAGAAGAATATGTAGGAAATGCTAGTTACGAACGGAATTATCATTGCTAAGAAGTAATTGTTTTCTCCCGTTGGCATACCAACCCATCCAAATCCGTTCTTACTTACAGTAATGAAGTTGGTGATAATGTAAAGTTCTCCAGGAATCATCATTGTCATAATCAGGATTGAGAACAACACTTCTCTACCTTTGAATTCGATTCTGGCGAATGCATACGCAGCCAATATAGTTGTGACAACCGTTCCCGCTGTTGAGAATATAGCTACTATTACTGTGTTTTTGATGTACAATCCGAAATTCATTTCGGTCAGAACTACTTTATAGTTAACCCAGTTCATCTGTGAAATATTAATAAAGAATGCCGGGTTTGTAGAAGTAGATCCAGAGAAATCTTTCAAGGAAGTAATCAACATCCAGTAGAATGGAATAATGATAATCAACGCCATAACAATCAAGAACAGGTATGTGAATAAAATTCTCATGGCTGAAACTGCTGTTTGTCGTCGAATACTCTTTTTAATAGAAATCGAATACTCATCCAGTTGTGACTCGTCGATTTTTTCTTTCTTGGTGGTCCATTGTTTAAACTTCGCTTTTATTGCCGGAATTATGCTCTTGAAAAACTGTTTAGCATTATATCCCTTAACAAATTTAACTAACACAAACATGTTATAGATTCTCAATACGGCACTCACTATATTCAATGAAAATAGGTTTATAATCCCTTGGATAAATTTGGCGCTTGCTGTATAAGAATCAATCTCATAGATAGTTCTGGTTTTCAGTTTTTTTATGTTTGTGACAAGCATCGGCATTGCAACCAACATGAACAATACATCCAAAGTGATCATTGTGTTCATCGTATACTTGTCAAAAGTAATATTTAACAGTTTGTAAACCGGTAACATGAATTGGAGAGTATCCAAACGCATGCGCCCGTCAACTATTTCCGGTAAAGCTAGCATACTAAATAGTCCGAAGAAAACGTAAATGTATAAGGCTAAAGCCAGGAAGTCAAAAAATAGTGTGGTCTTTTCAATCTTGTTTGATTTCAAAAATAGATTTTTTTCCATTTTGCAACCCCCTTCCTAGTAATGAACCCGTTTTTTGCTGACCTGCATCTGGACCAAAGTTAGGACCAGAATGATCGCAAACAGGATCAAGGAGCCTGCGGCTGCCACGGAAAGATTTCCGGCGTTGCTACCGTCGATGAACTTATAAATATACATGACGATTGATTGCAGGTTGTAGTCTACACCCGCTGGCTGACCGGTTACACCGAACAATGCCACAATCGCATTATAAATCTTGAAAGCTCCGATTACAGACGTTACGAGAATATAGAAAATCATCGGTGAAATCAATGGAACCGTTATCTTCGAAAATATTCTGTTTCTCGGTGTAGCATCAATAGCCGCTGCTTGATAATATTGTTTGTCAATACCTTGGATACTGGTCAAAAAGACCATGATTTTGAAAGCCAAGGATGACCAAATGCTATAGAATATCAAAACAAACATCGAGCGCCAATATACAGCGCCGCTTTCAACCCAGGATAACCCTTCAGTATCCATACCGAACAGACTCAGGAATTGATTGACCAAACCGCCTTCGGTCTTAAACATATATGCAAATACCAAACCGATAGCGATGGTGTTTGTTACATAAGGCAAGAAATAAATTGTTTGGAAAAAGTTCTTCAAAGGTTTGATGGAGTTCAAAGCCGCCGCAATGAACAATGCCAACAGAACCGAAATCGGAACACTGATGAAGACGATAATCAATGTGTTGATGACCGCACTAGAACCGGTATGTGAAGCCGGAACGATGAATGATTCATCGGTGATGACCGTCAAGAAGTTTCCGAAAATGGTATATCCGGTAATTGTATCGTTCGTCATGTTGTAATTTTGATAAACTACCAATGCGAACGAGTTTATAATCGGATAGAAAGTGAAGATGACAAGCACTATCAGCGCTGGCGAAAGATAGATTAGCGCTTTTGCCCAACCTGGAAACTTATTTGCGAAGTTCAGATTGTGCTTATCTAGAAAGTTGCTTATTCTTCTTCTGACATTGTTTATTTTTCTTCTGACATCCCAGAAGAATTTTTTGATGGCTGTACCGACCTTATTGAAAAAACCTTTGACGTTTTTAATAAAATCAGCCATGATTGGTTACCAGCCCAGTCTCCTTATCGAAGATATATACTCTTTCGCTCTTGATTGTCAGTTTGACCTTCTTCTGGCCATGAGAGATATCATCGGAATCAACCAAAGCTCTCAAGTTTTTACCATTGAATTCAAAGTGAATCATCGTATCTCTACCGATATGGAAAATATTGTGTATATCGACTTCAAATCCGCCTTCTTCGGCAACTCTGAAGTTTTCCGGTCTCATACCGATATCATAAAGTGCATCAGGCAAATCAACTTTCATGAATTTCTTGTCATTGATTGTCAAATAACCTTTTTTGACTTCCGCTTCAAACGTGTTGATAGGCGGATTCCCTAGGAACTTGGCTACAAACAGGTTATCTGGACTGTTGTACATTTCTTGTGGAGCGTCATATTGTTGTTCCTTGCCAAAATCAAGTACTACCATTTTATCGGAAATACTCATCGCTTCTTCTTGGTCATGTGTAACGAAGATTGTCGTGATGCCGATTTCTCTTTGGATACGTTTAATCTCTTCACGCATCTGCAGTCTCAATCTGGCATCCAGATTTGATAACGGCTCATCCAGCAACAATACTTTTGGTTTCTTGACCAATGCTCTGGCAATTGCAACACGTTGTTGCTGACCACCCGATAACTGTGATGGTTTTCTGTCTAACAGATTACCAATACCGACCAAATTAGCCATCTCTTTTACTCTAGTAATAGCTTCATCGCGAGGAACATCCATGTTCTCCAAAGGGAAAAGGATGTTTTGATAAACTGTCATATGCGGATAGAGCGCATAGTTCTGGAAAACCAAGCCGATGCCTCTCTTTTCCGGTGCAAGTTTGGTAACATCGTCATCTCCGAAGAAAATCTTTCCTGATGTCGGTTTTACCAATCCAGCAATCATGAAAAGTGTCGTCGATTTTCCACAACCGGACGGACCAAGAAGTCCGACCAATTTTCCGGATTCGATTGTGATGTCTAGTTTGTCGACCGCTGTCGTTTCGATTCCGGTCTTGTTTGTGAAAATTTTGGTTAGATTCTCTAATCTTAATTCCATTGAATTATCCTCCTAAAAACTTGGGTGCATGTCTTCATGCTAGTAATGTCTCCTCTTTCTGAAAAAAATTATGTATGTCATAAATATTAATACCGTAAAGTAAATTCCCATGCCGATGTAGAAGATATAGACATAATCGTCAGCCACATGGGGTTTGTTAGGGAAAATGTTATTCCCCGATAATCCATCCAAATCATCAATAGTAGGTAAATATCCGTTATCATCATAGAATGTCTGGACAAAATCTTTGATTGTGAAGTCCGATTCGCTTAAAGTGAAAGGCGCATCAACCAATGTCTCACTTGACTTGTTTATCAAAACAAGACGTGTATATTCATTTTCAAAGAAACTATCTTTGGCTAAATAAACTGTGCCTTCATCATTGATACCGTTGATTATGTTTAATGTTTTGAACCTTTGTATCAGGATGACTTTTGTGTTTGTATCGGTATCATCGGCTAGATACATCCCGCCGACTTGTGAAAGGTCTTCAGTTCCGCTATAAATTATCATGTAGACAGCTTCGGTCAGTACCAATTGGTTATCATTGTTGATTTCAGCAATTAGAACTTCATATCCTCTTATTTGGTAACCGCTTTGGTCAATAAAAATAATCGGTTCTGTCTTGTGATAATTCGGTATTGAAGTATAGAAATAATAGAATTCCGGATATTCCGAATCGGTATCGGTAAGCGAAGCTCCGAATACGTCCTCGAGATATTTTGTCTGCATTAAATCACGTGAATAGGTAAAAGCCAACAGAAAGAACCCCACCATGATTAACGCATAAAGGAATCTCCCAAATACTCTCATTATTCGTGTACGCCTAATCCATTAATGGTTGCGTATCTTTCGGCTTCTTGGAACCAGCGATAAATATATCTGTCACTCATAATAAGCGATGAATCTTCCCCATAATAGTTATATGAATATCCATTTAAAACCAAATGATAATTGAGCAGAATCCATCCCGTCAACACCTCAGTACGCATAACTTCGCCTGTGCTGCTAAGAATGTCTATTGTTAAGATGTTTGTTCCCAAATCCACCCAAATCAATCCTAGGTGTCTTCCATAAGTGTCTGTTGTTCCCACGTCAGGATCGCTTTGAATATAAATGTTCACAGCGCTATTCAATATCAACGTTGTATAAGCTTTAGCTTCCAGTCCCCATGCGTCTACATAAGGAAATGTTTCTGGAGTATCTACTCCAATAAATCTAACTCTTTCATCATTAAGGAACCCTGGTGTGAATGATGCCGTATCTCCATCGTTGATATAAACCAAAGTAACCGCATCCATACCACCTAAAGGATCATCAAATGGTCTATTAATCAATGTAAAAGGTATTTCATAATTTATTGTCAGCGGGTGTGTTCCCAAAGCTTCAACATAAGTGGGAATAAACCCGTGCCATTGCGAGAAGGTATATGTTCTTGTTCCCACAACAACACTTTCATCTCTAATAAACACTTCATTATCCATAACAAAGTCTCGGTCGCCTAAATTATAGATTGTATCAATATAAGTTCCATTTTCAAAGCACAATTGGATTGTGTCATTTCCGTCAAACACAAGGTCAGTTGTTGTTTGATCAGCTTTGGATAATATATTGGCATTGGCCGCGGAATTAGCTACAACATATGTTTCTCCCGGTTGTAATTCTACCGAATTAAATTGAATTGTGTATGAAATAGTATAAGTTCCGTTTGTATAAATTGTTAAATGATAATCAGATAAGTCGATGGCTACTGTAGTAGGGTTGTATATTTCGATAGCCAAATCTGATGTATAATCTCCTCCATCAACATATTTTGATATTATCAAACTTGTCTCTAGTGAAGTGAATGTATTTTGATATAGGTTAATTGAAATAGTGCCGCCTTCATAGAAATCACCTATGTTTGCGTCTACATAACCAGCGAAACTGTCTTCAGGATAATTATCGTCTACAACATAACTAAATTGATATGCAATATTTAAATCATCCAAAGTCTCTATTATTTCCTCGACCATCATACCTGTCAAATCAGGTAATGTTTCCGAATTAAAGCCTAAATAAACAGTTACTGTAAATATCGAAGGCACTGTATCTCCGGCTTCTAACCCGTCCCCATAACCGCTGAAGGTTTGATCGGGAATGGTGTTATCAGTTACTATTTCAATTACATAGTTGGAAATTTGAGCTGAATTCATTGCTAATATAATCTGCAATTGAGTCATTCCGGATAAATCAGGTAAAACAAGTCTATGAGTTGAAATAAACACTACTACAACATGTCCATCTGATATCGAAGATCCAATTGTATCTTCTCCGCCGTACCTGATAAAAACATCTTCGTCGATTTCGGTGTTTGTTTCATATCTGAATTCAAAATCTATACCCAATTCATTAAGTGCTGTTTCTATTTCGCTGTCACTCATTCCGGTTAAGTCGGGTAATATATAGGATATTTCTGAAGAAATCGTTGTTTCTTCAGTTGTTTGAGCGGTAGTAATTGGTGTAGTAGTTGTGTCTCCCCCGCATGATACCGTAAAAGCCGCCAGTATTATTCCGGCGAATATTAAAATTCCTTTTCTAAACATAAAATGTGTCTGTCCTTTCTGGTGTAAAAATCTTTCATAACTAAAAAATTAGAAAAAAAAAGGAAACCATATATATGGTTAACCTAGATTTTTTTCTTACAGCCAAAGAGATGTGCTTGTTATGAAAGCACTGAATCCATTAATAAATTCTTTAATGAAATCCAAAACGGAAGTTTGGGTCCAAAGATAATAGACTCCTCCTCCGAGGATGGCTAATACTATAAATACTTTGATGAATTTCTTAATGAAAATAAAGAATCCGACAAGTATAAAAATCGCTATAAAGGCGTAAATTACTAGTTGTAGCCATGTTGCTTGACCAGCAATGAAGTCTAGACCCTGATCAACATACCCTAAAATTTGATCGATGATATTAGCTTCTGCCAAGGTATAAAATAACATGTTAACCCTCCTTCAAAACTTATAGTTTCCATATTATTATACCATAATAATATCGAATGAGTTATCAATTCTTAAAATTTTTTTTAACATCTAATGTGGCTTACATTTTTCTTCTATTTTCAATAGCTTTTGACAAAGTTAGGTCGTCCGCGTATTCTAAATTCAACCCAACAGGCACACCGTAACCAATTCTAGTTACCGCAACATCCAAATCTTTCATGATTCGTTTAATGTATAGCGCCGTTGTCTCGCCTTCTTGAGTTGATGATGTTGCGATTATAAGCTCTTTTACGTTATCATTTACAATCCGAGGCCAAAGAGATGATAAATTGATATCATCGGGGCCAACGCCATCTATTGGTGATATTACTCCATTCAAAACATGATAATAGCCTTTATATTCGCCGGCTTTTTCAATCGAAAAAACGTCCTTTGGTGATTCAACGACCATTATTATGGAATGATCTCTGGTTTCATTTTCGCATATGTCACATTTTTCTCTGTCAGTCAAGTGTCCGCAAATAGGGCAGTGATGAATATGCGTCTTAACATTATTCAATGCTTCGCTAAAGATTGCGGCGTCTTCTTTTGTAAGATTATTTATGGTGAAAAGCGCATATCTTTCTGCGGTTTTTCTTCCGATACCAGGATATTTCATAAACTCCGCAATAAGGTCTTCGATCGCTTTTGGCAAAGTCATCAGAACATCCCCGGAATATGCATTCCTTGAGTTATCGAACCAAGTGTTTCTTCCAATTCTTTATCAACTTTTGAAAAAGCATCATTGATTGCGGCAACAATAAGGTCTTGAAGCATCTCGATATCATCAAGGTCTATTTCGTCTTTTTTGATTTCCAATGACTCGATTTTTTTAGTCCCTTTTACTGCAACTTTTACAACCGATCCCCCGGCATGACCATAAAAAGTCGATGCGTTGATTTCCGCTTGAACACGTTTTATATCTTCTTGCATTTTCTTAATTTGTTTCAACATTTGCGGATTAATCATTTTAAGCCTCCTACTTCTTGACAACCACTATATCTCCAAAAAGATTAATGGCGTCCGATACTATTTTAGGTTTTGATTCGCTAACTTCTTGCTTGTCCTCGCCTGAGACATCCTTGAGTCCTTCGCAAGTAATTTTTGTAAGTTTGATATACTTATTTCCACGCTTCCATAATTCGATGAACTCTTTGGTAATATCCTCAAAAACGTCATCTGGTAAAGCCATGAAATCCATATCTCTTGAATAAAGATTTCTCAACACATCCTTAGCAATGGTCTTGTTGTTAGGAGCCATGAGTTGATTACAGATTGTTGCGCTAGGAAAGGAGATAATTATGCGGTCAACCGCGCTTGCGACTATTTTACCAGTTTCCATTATCTCAGCAATGTGCTTTTCTTCGTTGGTAGTCGCACTTCTTCTTAGTCGATTCCAATCGTTGATCAAACGGTTCTTATCGTCTTTGTTTGCGTTGTTGAGAACCGCCTCAACAAAGTTAATTGAATAGGTGTTGTCGAGATCATTGCATAGTTTCTTTTCAATCTCTTCGACTTCATTCACCGGAGGGGTGAAGACCTCTTCTTCGTTTTCAATTTCTATGTTTTCAAGAACGTCTTCATCTTCATCGCACGGTTCGCTTGTTTCCTCGCTGATTATTTCTTTTATTTTTAACTCAGAAGCGGCATAATTTAGCGCGTTTAAATTATCTTTTATTTTTTCGATTTCTACTATTCTTTTTTCAAGATCATCCATCTGAGATATCAGATTTGACTCGCCGCTAAACTCGTTATCCGTGATTTTTATAAAGGCTAACTCCAAATAAATCTTCGGGTTATTACTCCATTTAATTTCATTGAAAACTTTGTTTAAAATATCCAAAATATAGAAAGTTCTACGATTACTGACAGATTTTGAAAGGTGTACAAACAACTCGTTTTGATACATTGGATTGTTCTCGTCTAATTGTTGTAGATTCCTCATCATCAATATGTCTCTAAAGAATTCTATAAGGTTATAAGTAATTTTTCTAACCTCTTTACCTTCGGCTATCAATGAGTTCAATATTTCAATTGATTTCGTGGAATTTCCCTGAATTAAGCCTTCTGCCAGTTTTATCTGCATATCCAAAGATACGGATCCTGTGATTTGATTGACATCCTCTTCGCTTATGTGTTCTGGACTATATGCTCTGGCTTGGTCAAGCATGCTAATGGCATCCCTCAACCCACCTTCTGCATATAACGCTATCTGTTGCAAAGCGTTTTTGTCGATGCTGATATTTTCCTTTGTTATTATTTCATTGAGTTTGGAAATTATATCTTTTGTTGTTATTGCTTTGAAGTCAAATCTTTGGCATCGAGAATGAATTGTTAGCGGAATTTTTTGAGGTTCCGTTGTACATAAAATAAAGATTACATGTGAAGGTGGTTCTTCCAATGTTTTTAATAAAGCGTTAAAGGCTCCCGTACTTAGCATGTGAACTTCATCGATAATATAGACTTTATATTTTACATATCCAGGTAGATATTTAACCTTGTCTCTTATCTCTCTTATTTCATCAACGCCATTATTGCTGGCGGCGTCGATTTCAATTATATCGCTTATTGTCCCATTTTGAATCCCTAAACAATTCTCACACTCGTTACAAGGATTATCTATCGGAGCATGAACACAATTGATTGCTTTGGCAAATATTTTAGCTATGGAAGTTTTTCCGGTTCCTCTTGGCCCGCTAAACAAATATGCATGAGCCACTTTATCGTTAGCCAATGCATTTTTTAATGTTGTGGTTATATGAGTTTGTCCCGCAACTTCATTAAAATCTTGCGGACGATATATTCTATAAAGTGCTTTATAGCTCATGGGATAACCTCCTCTTATATTCTTGTATGGTACTTTCGTCGGGATTGATCACTATGTTTCCGTCAATCGAATCCACTATAACAAAATCTCCTTCGCTTAATCGTTCAAATATTCCTGGGCAAACCATCCCGGGAATATGAATTTCGCGAGCAATGATTCCTGAATGTTGGGTATAGAACCCCGCATCAGATATAAATCCTTTTATTTCATGTTCTGGAAGAGAATATATAATACTGGGTTTTAAATTTCTGAGAATCAATATCGTGTCTTCAGCAAAATCAATTACTGTTTTTGTTTTTCCAATCATAACCGATTTGACTTGATCCGTTGCGTCTATAATGTCAACGATTCTTCCCAACATATATTCATTATCAATTTTTGCGAATGTTTTTAGAACGTTCTCAACAGCTTTACTATACGCTTCATAGGCTGTTTTACCTGCATCAATAAACTTTGTCGTCTCTTGTATAAGAATTGGATCATTGACTATATAAAGATGTGATTCAAAAATTTCAGCTATTCGATTGTCATAAATGTTCTTTGAATCTAATATTTTTTGCTCGATATCTTTGGAAACTTTTTTAACTGATTCTACAAAGATCTTTGTTTGGTCGCCGTTATATGTAATTCCGATTTTGATGTCCTTAGAAGTCAAAAATCTAGCTTTACCATATGCGATTCCCTTGCTGATTATTTGGCCACTACATTTCATATACAACGATTCTCCTATATGAATATTATACCAAATTTCAGGGCTTTTTCCTATTCGTTTTCAGGTATTTTTTTGTTTTCTTTTAAATACTCTACCACATGTTTCATTGCTCTGTTTTCTAAGGTTCCGGTTCGATATTTTTTTTCTAGTCTATCAATTCCAAACCCTTCTGTTTCTCCATTTTGAAATAGCTGGTAAGCTTTTTTTAAATCGTCTTGAAATACTTTGCTGTTTTGCAATTTGCGGAATTCTTCTATGATAAATTCGTTAGATTCTCTCATTCTTACACTAATAGCATCAAGAAATTTCGATTCGTAGTTAACTTTCTTCTTTCTTCTCATTATCTTGTCCATCAATACATCACTACCATAGTAAAATCCGGTAAAAATCAATGGCATCAGCCATAAAGGATAAAGGTCCGCTACCGTCGCGTCTTTGAATGCCATCATGTATATTGTATATCCTCCAACTAACACTACTGAGAATATGAAAATGATGAAATAGAATTTAAATGGTTTTTTTGCTGTTTTCATAATTTACCGCCTTAAAAAGTATTATACAATGTATTATACAATATTTTCCCTTAAATATGATAAAATATTATTGGTGAAAAATATGATATTCGATACTATAGTTGCCAAGACTACAGCTGATGGCATAAGCGCCATAAACATCATTCGAGTCTCCGGCGATGAGGCTTTCTCTATCGTAAACCGAATATTCCAAGGTCCTGATTTGGAAAAAGCCGATTCTCATACAATTAAATATGGTCACGTTCATGACCAAGGTAAAATCATTGATGAAGTGATTCTTTTTCTATATCGCGCACCTAAATCATTTACTGCAGAGGATGTTATTGAAATATCTTCTCATGGTGGAAATTACATCGCAAATCAAATACTTAAATTATTGATAAGCAACGGTGCTAGACTGGCAGAAAATGGTGAATTTACAAAAAGAGCTTATCTTAATGGGCGATTAGATCTCACAGAGGCCGAAAGCATAATGGATATGGTAAATGCTAAAACCGACCATCAATTATCAATAGCCAACAGCCAATTAAATGGCGATGTTCATCGGTTGATCAATGGTTTGCGAAATGATGTGTTGGAAATTGTTGCAAACATAGAGGTAAACATTGATTATCCCGAATATGATGACATTGAGCAATTGACATCGGAAATTGTTATACCGAAAGTGACAAATCTAATTGAAAAAATCGATCGTATTCTCCGCGAAGCTAATACCGGGCAAATAATTCGCGATGGCATTAGAACTGTTATAGTTGGCAAACCAAATGTTGGCAAGTCAAGCTTATTGAACTCTTTACTTAAAGAAGACAAAGCAATAGTGACAGAAATCTCAGGTACGACAAGAGATTTGATCGAAGCTGAACTTAATCTCGACGGAATCATCTTAAAATTAATAGACACTGCCGGAATCAGAGATACCGATGATTTAGTTGAGAAGATTGGAATCGAACGCACCATTAAAGCAATCAATCAGTCAAGTCTGGTATTATTGGTTCTAGATCAAAGCAACCATTTAACTGATTTAGACCAAACTTTACTTAATTTGACAAAAGATAAAACAAGAATATTGATTGGAAATAAAATTGACCTTGGCAACAAAATCAATATCGAAAATGAAACCATTATAAACATCTCCGCCAAAAACAACTTGGGATTAGATATGCTTTCTTCAAAAGTAAAGTCATTATATATTGATGAAACTTTGGTGTCAGACAACTACACATTGATATCCAATACAAGGCATATCGCAAAATTACACGAGACTAAATTAGCTTTAACCGACGCTCTGGTGGCTTGTGAATCTTCTTTGCCTATCGATATGGCTGAAATAGACCTTAGAAAAGCTTGGTCTAGTTTGGGTGAAATAACCGGAGAAAACTGTTCTGAAGATTTGATAACTACACTATTTAAAAAGTTTTGTCTTGGAAAATAATGTTTCATGTGAAACCTTTCAATTTAAAAGCGCCTGTTGAAGGCGCTTTTTGTTAGTATTTGTCCAGAAAACTTACTGTTTCTTCATCATCAAAATATCCCAATACTGATTCGAGATTGATATTTTCGGCCGCTCTAAATATATTGATATCGATGTTTTCGTAGGTTTTTCTTAACTGATCTATTAATGCCTTTACTTCTTTTCTCTTGGTGTCTTCGTTCCTATCTTGGAACTCACACCCTTTAGATGAAAATGTTATATCATGATATGCCACAAATCTTCTTATGTCGGCTTCTTTAATTAGATACATGGGTCTAATTAATTCTATGCCTTCGAAGTTCTTAGATTTCGCTTTTGGCAACATGGTTTTGAAGGTTCCGGCATAAAACATGTTTATCAAGGTTGTTTCTATTGCATCGTCAAAGTGATGACCTAAAGCTAATTTATTGCAGCCGAGATCTTTAGCTTGCTGGTACAAAAAGCCTCTCCTCATTCTTGCACAAAGAAAACAAGGCGCTTCGGGACTCATCTTATTGGCTATCTCATATACCTTGGATTCGACAACTTTTGTTTCAATCCCAATCTTTTTACAATTATCTATATGATTCTGCATGAATTCAGGTTTGAATCCCGAATTCATTGTTAAGTATATAACCTCTATATTCTTATTGTAATGTAACTTATATTCTTCAAATAAAGCGGCCAAAACCAAAGAGTCTTTCCCGCCACTTAACGCAACACATATTTTGTCGTTTTCTTCTATAAGCTTATAGTTATCGATCGCCCTTAAAAAACGATTTAGAAGAACACTTTTAAACCGCTTGTTCAAAGATTTTGAAACCGTAACTGAATATACTTCTTCGTTCATAATCTCACCTTAATATTATTATACACGAAAAAATTAATTTGCGAAATAATTTAAAATAATCTAAAATAATTACAGGTATCTCTTGATAATTTCAAAGACAAGTGATATAATGTAATATATCATAAATCTGTATTATAATGGAGGTTGAAATATGGGTAACTTTGTCTGGGCATCGAAAAAGCCACTGGATGAACTGGCGACTTTGTATGAAGCTAACATAACTTTGAACAAATCCGCCACTTCCTATTTCGAAAATGCCTACAACGTCCTTCTGGGTCTTGATAGAGAAAAAAAGATGATTGCTGTCAAGCCAGTGACGAAAGAAGTAATTAGTCTCGGATACATCCCCGAGGAACAGAGACACAACATTACAGTAAAATCCAGTTATTCAAGAATCTGTAACAAGTTGTTTCTGAAGGAAGTGTCCCAATTGGCCGGCCTGACTTATGTAGAACATCATCAGTCCTACAAATTCAAAGCATATTGGGATAAAAAAGAAGAAGCATTGATAATTGATTTAAATAAAAGAGAGGTGTAAACTATGTTTCTAACTATGGACACTGGTACTATTATGGTATTGGTTTGGTTTGGAATAATTATACTTGCTGCAGTTATTGAAGCGGGAACTATGGATTTATCTAGCATTTGGTTCTCTGTTGGTGCGTTTTTCGCCCTTATAGTATCGATTTTCTCGAACGACATTCTTGTTCAATCGATTGTTTTCCTTGTGACTTCAATAGCTCTACTGTTGGTTTTACGCCCTTTATTCAAGGAACATATGCGTAAAAACGAAATTAAGACAAATGCCGACAGCCTTGTAGGCAAGACTGCCATCTGCGTCAAAGAAATAAAAGACGGCGAACGTGGTGAAGTCAAAATAGAAGGTAAGATCTGGACAGCCATATCCAATGAAAATATCGAAGCTAACGAAAAAGTGGTCGTCCTTGCAATCAAAGGCGTTAAGTTAGTGGTTAGGAAGCAATAATGACAGTAGGTTTTTTTAGAAGATTTTTCTCAGCCCTAGTAGATTTTGTCTTGGTTTTTCTCGTTGTATATCTGGGTTTCATTTTAGGAGGAAGAACTCTGCTTCAAAACAGGGTTGACTATTTTGATGACAGATACGCAATCTATACACAAATTCTTAATGCATATAATGATGATTTAGAAGAGTTGCAAGTTGCTTACAACGCCGATGTCGCTGCCGCGAATGGTGATGCGGATTTAGAAGCCGCAGCTCTTGCGGAATTTAATGCGAAAGCATCAATGCTAAGAGTTCAAAATACAATCGACATCGAACCATACAGCGAATCGCTGACTGTTTATTTCGTTGAAATTATTTACTTCTTCTCCATAGGGCTTATAATTCTATTGACTTTGATGTCTTCAATCACTTTAGGAAAGACTTTGGGAAGAAGAGCGTTACGACTGAAATTGGTTATCATGAACAGTTCCGGAGAGACGAGTACTCCGAACCCAATACAAGTATTTTTCCACGATGTAGTATTAAAATATTTCTTCATACTTATAGTTTTTGCAATTAATATGTATTACGGAGCCTTGTTGATCCTGTTATCTTTGCTTATTGACATGATTCTTATGTCTGTATCAAGAAACAAAACAACTATCCGCGATTACTTCCTCAGAATGAGAGTCGTTAGCGCGGATTATACAAATTAAAAAAAACAATTTTAGGAGGATAATATATTATGTTAATGCCATTATTTCTAGCAATTAATCCGATAGCTATCGCTGTAATCATTATACTGTTAGTGATTATAGTAATCTATTTGGGTTCAAGAATCAAAATCGTTCCACAAGCAACCGAGTATATCGTTGAGAGACTTGGACAATACGCGAAAACGTGGACAGCTGGTTTCCATTATCTGGTACCTTTCATCGACAGAATCAAAAAAACATACAATGCCAGAGGCAGAGTGACCGATCAGATCACGCTCAAGGAACAAGTACTAGACTTCCCGCCTCAAGCTGTTATTACCAAAGATAACGTTACAATGCAAATTGACACCGTAGTTTTCCTACAAATCACAGACGCAAAACAATACACTTATGGCGCAGAAAATCCTGGTATGTTGATTGAACAACTTACAGCTACTACACTGCGTAATATTATTGGCGAACTTGAACTCGACCAAACATTGACTTCAAGAGATCTCGTTAATGAAAGACTTCGTGTTATTCTTGACGAAGCCACCGACCCTTGGGGTATCAAGATTAATCGTGTTGAATTGAAAAACATTATTCCGCCAAAAGAAATACGCGAAGCAATGGAAAAACAGATGCGTGCCGAACGTGAACGTCGTGAATCGATTCTAATCGCCGAGGGTAAGAAAGCTTCCGCAATCTTGGAAGCTGAAGGTAAGAAAGAAGCCGCAATCCGCGAAGCCGAAGGTAAAAAAGAAGCCGCTATAAAAGAAGCTGAAGGTCGCGCTCAAGCAATCCTTAATGTTCAGGAAGCTACCGCAAAAGGTATTGAACTGATCAAAGCCGCCAAAGCAGACAAAACTGTGTTGACTTTAGAAGCTTACAAAGCGATGGAGAACGTCGCCAACGGTCAAGCGACAAAGATTATCATTCCAAGCGAATTGCAAGGAGTGGTTGGTTTTGCCAGCGGACTAGTTGAAGCACTTAAAGACCCTAAATAAGATAAAAAGAAAAGCTGAGATGAAAAATTCTCAGCTTTTAATTTATAATTGTGAATTCCTCTAATATTTCTACCCCGGTCGGGATAATGCTTAATCCCGATTCTTTGATTATTGCATAAGATATTACTTCAATTTTATTTTCAGTTATCGTAATGATTGGAATTATCGGATATTCTCCAATAAAACCGAAATTCATTTGTAATCCCGAATCCTTTGATTCTCCATAAAATTTTGTTCCTGAAGTATTTGAAGTTAAGTATGTAATTCCTATACTGCTTGAATAATTATTGAAGTGCCATTGCGTAGGTAAACCAGATGTAATTGTTATGTTTCCATAAGGATAATTATTTGCTTGGCTGAAATTAATCATCGAACCGTCATAATATATTGCCCTCGAATATTGATGTTCATGTCCCGCCAAAACTAAATCTACGCCACATTCTTCAAGAACAGGAACAAGACTGTCTCTGACATTTGCGGTATCATATGACATGCCGTATGGACCTCTATGCAACATAACTATTTTCCA
>CALMFM010000083.1 GCA_937862575.1 uncultured Bacillota bacterium | reverse complement strand
GACTATACCGGAATCTTCAATGAAGATAAGGTATATGCTCAAGGTCAAGATACCGGATTATTCAGCATTCTTGTGGAGCACGGAAAGACCAAAGGAGTTTTTGTAGGACACGACCATCTAAACAATTTTGAATTAACAATGGGTGGAATTATGTTGGCATATGGACAGATTTCCGGATACAATGCTTATGGAGACTTGCCGAGGGGAGGCAGAGTTGTAGAAATAGATGATTCCGGCGCAATGAGTTCATATATATTGTTGGAAAGCGAGGTTGAATCATGAAGTTCACCAATCGACTTTTCGTCCTAATCGGAACCTTGTTTTGGAGCGTAATCCTGTTTTGGTATTTTGGCTCGCTTTTCGGGTTCACTATTTTCCTTTTGGGTATAGTATATTTGTTCATAGGGGGCAAGATCCATGCTTGAGTTTTTAGTAGGGCTGATGCTCTATGCCTTTTGGACGGCCGTTATTATCAATTTTGTAGTATTATTTGGAATGAGAATATTCTTTGTTTGGAAAGAAAAAAAGACACCAATAGAAATGATTAAAATACTTTTCATTCCTTTCTCAATAGGGTATCTTTCGTTAAACAAAAGAAGAAGTGTTTTTGATTTGATATATAAAGTATTTTTAATTATCATGTTCTTCGCAACAGGAATCGGAGGAGTCATGGTATTTTATACTCATTTTGCGTAAAACGATTATGCTTTATGATTTGGAGTGCATATTTAGATGAACAAGAATCTCGCAAGAGTGATTTTGATAACCGCCGGAGCTATCTGGGGAATCGGATTCGTTGCCAATAAGTTCGTGCTTGATAACGGTTGGCAGGAATCACAATTGATATTTGTAAGATTTTTCACAGCGACTATCCTCATTTTCGCTGTGTTTTTCCGTAGAATTCTCAAAACAAACTGGAAAACCATTAAGTATGGATTATTTCTTGGCATATTTTTGTATTTAGGCTTCTTTTTTCAAACTTGGGGAATCGCCAATACAACTGCTTCAAACAACGCACTGATAACTGCCGGATATATAGTAATGCTACCGGTGATGGTATATTTATTTGATAAAACCAAAGTTCATACAAAAACCGTTATCGCAGGGTTCGTCACGTTGATTGGCATAGCTTTAATTACGGTAGATTTCAAGGATTTGTCAAATATCGCTAGCGGTGATTATTTGACCTTCATTGGAGCGTTCTTTTTTGGAATACATATCTATCTATTAGGAAAACTCACAAAGAAAGTGGACTTATATGTTTTGATGGCTTTTCAACTATTGGCGTTCTGTATTATGGCAACTACCATGATGTTGGTTAAAGATGGCTTCCCTTCAATAGACTTAGGAAATGCAATTGATCTTAAAGTGCTTTTAGTAGCCGTATTCATGGGGGCATTCGGTAGTTTTCTAGCTTTCGTTATGCAAAGCATCGGACAGAAGAACACAAATGCATCCGAAGCCGCAATCCTGATATCCACAGAGAGTTTGTTTGGCCCGCTCTTTGCAATAGCCATTTATGGCGATCCGTTCGATTTTCAGTTCTGAATGGGTATGTTGCTGGTACTTGGTGGTATAGTGCTAAGCGAATTGGATATTAGAACACTGAAATTGAACAGGAAAAAGATGAAGGGAGCGAATTAGCAGGATGATTGGAAAAAACATTTATAACTACGCAGTGCTTGATAGCACGAATGACTTTATCAAAGCAAATCCGAGTCAATTTGAATCCGGTGATGTCGTCGTGGCCGAAGAACAAACCAAAGGAAGAGGAAGATTCGGAAATCTTTGGCTAAGTGAAAAAGGTAATCTCTATTTCAGTTTTATCATAAAAGAGGCATTTGAACGAGGTAACTTATTTCTGATAATAATGAAATCAGCACTTGCGGTAAGAAATACTTTGATGAGCTTCAAAATAAGATCAACAATAAAGTATCCCAACGATATAATGGTTAATAAAAAGAAAATATCAGGTATTTTGATGGAAAGTTCGGGATACGAAAAGATAGATACTATAATTGTTGGAATTGGAATCAATATTAATCAGAAGAAATTTCCTAAAATGGAAACTAAAGCTACATCGATGTTCGCTCAATTGAAGCGAACATACAGCCCGAAAGAACTGTTAAATTCGTTCATATTAGAGTTTAACAAACTTGAAAGTAGCAAAAATATATATGAAATGTATTCAAGGTATCTGGTGTTATCAAAGAAAAAGATTAAATTTGACGGAATTACCTATAAAATT
>CALMFM010000082.1 GCA_937862575.1 uncultured Bacillota bacterium | reverse complement strand
AAACAATTGAGCAGTGTCTTTCTTTTCGCGCTTATATTCCCCAATTTGTTTTGACAACGAATTGCGGTCAGCTCTTACTTTCTCTATTTGCTGAAGAAGAAAACTTCTTCTGGCTTTCATTCCTAGATATTCGTCAAAATCAACTTCAAAGCCACGCTTGGCTAAAGCTGCTTTAACTTCTTCAGGATTTTGCATTATCCATTTCTCATCAATCATTATTCGTTCCTCCATTAAAATAAAAAGTCCTTCGCTCAATGCAAAGGACGAAAGCTTCCGTGGTACCACCTTAATTCTGGCATGAGCCAGCACTTTTGTCCTTAACGCGGACAGACGAGGATTTTTACATCCCACTCCAAGGTAGAAAGAATACGCTCATACCGGTTCGCACCACCCACCGATTCTCTGAAAAGAGTTGGTAATTCATTGGCCTCTTCATTGTTTTATATTATCATAAGTATTATATGTAATTAACAAAATAAAGTCAAGCGTCTTATGGAAAACACCACTCATTTGGCTATGAATGGTGCTTTTTTATTGATAGACTTTTATCTCACTGACAACGAATTCTTGAGGAAAAATCGAGTCATCGACTGATCCGCCGAATTTGCCGCCGATCGCTAGATTCATGATTATAAAGAATTCCTGATCGAATGGCCAACCTTTGTGGCTTGAATCCGCTTTATCGAACTTGCTGTATCTGATTATGAGGACATCATCAATGTAATACGTGATGTTTTCCTCGTCCCATTCGACAGCGTATTTATGGAAGCCTTTGGTTAGGCCAGGAATCCTTGTCTCGTAATAGTATTGTTCCGGTTGAGTGTGATTATATGTTTCCGTATGGAGACAAAGAAATACTTTATCGTTGTCTCTGCCAACGTGTTCCATGACATCAATCTCCCCGCTTCTTGGCCAATGGCCGTAACGTTGTTCCTGACTCATAAGCCAAAGTGCCGGCCAGGTACCTTTGCCTGTCGGTAGTTTGGCGGTGAATTCTATTTTACCGTATTTGAACGAGAACAAGTCTCTGGTATCGATTCTGGCGCTTTTGTATGCTCCGTCTTCGAGAATTGCCTTGAAGACTAGTCCGTCTTCCCTTAAAAACAAGTTTTCAGGACTATCTACATAGTGTTGCAACTCGCCATTGGACCATTTGTCGCCAACTCGGATGTTGAAGTCAGAACGTGGGAATTCCCTCATTTTGGTGAAATCGTAATGTTTTATGACTTGTATCATAGGCTCTTTGTGGTTTCTCCTTCGAGAATGTCAGTTTCCACCGCGACAGTCTCACCCTTCTTAATTCTTTTCTTGGCATTGATCATCTTCAGGATGTTCTTGGCCGCTTCTTTGCCCATTGTCTCAGTGTCTTGCTTGATCGTCGTCAGTTTCGGTGATATCAGTTGACCAACGTCAATCCCGTCAAAACCGATAATACTGTAATCTTCTGGCACTGATTTCCCGATTTCTTGAATGGCTTGGATAGCTCCAATCGCCAACATATCGGATGCACAAACAATGGCTGTCGGTTGACTTTCCACAGTAAGTATTTGTTTCATGGCGCGGTATCCGTCATCTTTGGTGAACATCTCGCCACTAACCAAATAGTTGGTATCGACAGATAAACCGTTTTCTGCCATCGCTTCGATGAAGTACCTTTCTCTTTGCTCGCCGATGAAGGTATTGAGAGAGCCATGGATATTAGCTATTTTTTTATGGTTCAATGCAATCAGATAATTTACTGCTTGCCTGATACCTTCTTTATTGTTTGAAGTTACATTGCAAATGAATTCATTATCGAAGTCAATTATTACTACCGGTATTTTACTTTCATAGAGTTCTTTCATCTCTGCGGCGTTAAATTCGGCGCATAATACCAATATCGCTTCCACTTGTTTTCGAATGGAGTGTTGATAATATGATCCTGAATTTCCATTGACATTTGATTTGGAAAGAAAAAGAATATCATAACCCTGAGATTCTACTTCGTTCTTGAAACTCTCAAGTATTTTCGAAAAAAGCGGATGTTGAAGTCCGACTCCGGTTATCTCTTCAAAGATGATTCCGATTGTATATGATTTTTTTGAAACCAAACTCTGGGCAGTTGCATTGGGAATATACCCTACCTCATTACAAATCTGTCTGATATGTTGTTTGGTTTTGGTGGCGATGTCTGGATAGTCATTCAAAGCCTTGGATACAGTCGTGACACTGTATCCTGACATTTTGGAAATGTCTTTAATAGTAATCAATTATTCCACCTTCTTAAATTCAAAATAGTTGAGATTGAATCCTCCGATTGACGCTTTTACTTTGAAAGTGTAGATGCCTGCAGATAAATTGAACTCTGCACTCACAACATCGGTCCACACCTGCCAACCGCCAGTTACAGGAACTGTAGTAGTCGTCAGTGGCAACAATGAACTTCCATAAAGTTTGATTTCTCCTCCGGTACTTTCACTTGCAATCCTGTAAGTGATAGTGTAGGTCCCGGATTCCGGTATATTCAAAGTATACTCCATGTAATCGTTGGTGTCAATCCAACCGACGTTCAGTCCCCCGTCAGTATCTTCACAGGTTTGAGTAGCTACTCCGGACATCGAATCATATGATTCAGCCTGAATTACGCCTAGAATGCTTCTTACTTCTTCGGTCGTGATATTAACGTTGACGGCATCGCTTCTATTACCCGCAAAGTCAACGGCGACCACATCGAAACGATATGTTGTGCTTGGTAATAAATCCTCTGCTCTATAGGCGTTCAGAGTCGTTGTTCCAAGTAAAACGTTGTCTAGATATATTTCATACTCTTTTACCATTATATCATCAATGGCTTTATCCCAAAAGATTTTTATTGAATCTTGGTCTTTATCTAACAAACCCAAGTCTGTCACAGGCTCTGGATCTTCTTGGTCCATGCCGGCATAATCTTTTTGATAGACACGCACATAATCAACTTCCAAGCTTTGCGGGAAGATGTCGTTATCTACGGTTCCACCCCAAGATCCGCCGATTGCCAAATTAAGAATTAGATGGAATCTTTGATCGAATGGCCATGCATCGCTGTTGTCGACGTTAACATTGTATAAAGGATTGTATCCAAATGTTCCATAGCTTACTCCGTCAACGAAAACCTGCATTCTTGCCGGTTCCCATTCTATTTCATAAACGTGGAATTCGCTTTCGCAATCGCTAACTGTTTTGGAATATCCAATTTGGGTGCCCAGATTATGGTTGTAAGCCCCTGTATGTAAGGTTCCATAAACTTTGTATGGATCAGCGCCAACATGTTCCATGATATCGATTTCGCCGCTATATGGCCACCCGCCATAAGCCCAATCTGTAGGAAGCATCCAAATTGCCGGCCAGGTTCCGTCTCCGCTAGGTAGTTTGGCTCTTACTTGTATTTTTCCATATAACCAATCACCGTTGTATTTTGTGATCAATCTTGCGGAAGTATAGTCACTGCCAAGGTAATTTTCCTGTAGTGCGGTTATCTTCAAAGTCCCATCAGATACATAGGCGTTATCAAGGTCTTCTCTTGTATAATACTGCAGTTCGCCGTTACCCCAACCGCCGCCGCCGCTGTCATAAAGCCAATGGCTGCTATCAGGAAGTCCGGTGTAATCGAACTCATCGCACCAAACCGGTTGCCAATCACCGATGTTATCCAGATGCTCGCATTCTTCGGTGACCAAAGACCTCGGATCATAAGTCAAAGCCGTGGTCAGTTGAGTAGTGATATCTTCCGAAGAAGTCAAAGTGGTAATTTCTTCAGTAGTTGTATCATTAGTTGTATTTGCAGTTGTCAATCCTTGACATCCGACAAGGAAGGCAAAAAGCGACAAACTGATGATTAATAGTATTTTTTTCATTTTATTCTCCTGTAATACCGGTTCTGTCGATACTTTCGACGAAATATCTCTGAGTAAAGAAATAAATTATCAATAGTGGCAACAGTGTTAACATGTTTCCTGCCAGTTTGACCGCTTGCATTAATTCACGGGCCATACTTCCTTCAGGATAGATGCTGGTGTAGTTATTTATATATTGACTTATTCGTAATGGTAAAGTCAAAAGATCGCTTCCTCTTAGGAACAGACCGGATAAGTAAGTTTCATTGTAATACCAGACCAGACTGAACAAAAAGACGATGATGATTGAAGGAATCGCCAAAGGCAAGGCAATCTTTGTAAAAATCTTGAAATGACTGGCTCCGTCTAATTGAGCCGATTCTTCCAAACTCTTCGGAATCATCCGGAAGAATTGGTAGAATATCAGAATGAAAATCGCTCCATTCAATCCTTGGCCGAGAATCGCCGGATAAACGAAAGCACGCAATGAACCTAGCAGGTTGTATTGAGAATACATCCTGAATGTCGGTAACATCGTAATTTGCGGTGGAATGATGAAAGTCATGATCATCAAGACAAACAGGACTTTCTTGAGCGGAAAGTTGAATCTGGCGAATCCGTATCCGATGATTGCGCTGGATACAGTAGCTGATACGGCAGGTACAATAGCCAGAATAAAGGCATCTTTCAATGCCAACGGATATTGGATTGCATCCCATACCAATTGGTAATTCTGCCAATTGAATGATGTCGGTATCCATTTTACCGCAACATTGATGATGTCGTCAACACTCATGAAACTGTTGGTGATCATATACAATACCGGATATAAATAAATATATCCTAAACTTATCAATAAAGTATAGATTAAGACTTTATAGAGAATACCATCGGTGAAACGCATTCCCACAAACAGTCTTTTCAGTTTTTGCGTAGCTTCCTTGTATTCTTTTTCCTTAAGATGATGGGAGATTTCTTTGACGAAAGTCCTAGTGCGTTTGAATAGTTTCATCGTCTTGACCTCCTTCTTACATTGAGAAGTCCGACAAAAACAAGAATTATCAGGACCATCACAATGAAATAGATCCAAGCCAAGGCGGCACTATAACCATATCCGGTCGTCAAGGTGCCGATGGTCGATTCACCCAACATGACGTTCTTGATATAGATAATGACTTCGTTGAGACTGAAGACGCTCATCGATACAACCGTGTATACTACTGTTACCGATATCAGCGGCATGATTGAAGGAAGCGTTATTTTCCAGAACGATTCCCAAGGACTGGCTCCGTAATCATCGAAGCTTCATAAATAGCTTTATCAATCTTCTGTAAACCAGCCAAATTAGTATACAATAAGAGTTAATTGTAAAGAAATTAAAAGCTTAGTGTGA
>CALMFM010000081.1 GCA_937862575.1 uncultured Bacillota bacterium | reverse complement strand
AGGCACGGTTTTGAGTTGGGACGTTGTGGAAAATGCTGCAGGTTATATTGTTTATGCTAACGATGAGGAAGTTGCTACTGTAAACACAAATTCATACAATTTCAGTTCGATTGTAGAAAATAGAATTATATTCCAAGTACAGACGAAGGCTCCTAGAGGAATGCAAAATTCGCCATTAAGCGTATCAATTGCTTATATCGCGAACCCTTCATCTGAAGTGGATCAAATTCTAGAAACATTCGAAGAAATGGATATGGATTTGCCAGAAGGATTTGCTGAGGAACTGGTAAACAAAGGTATGTTGGCCAGCGAAGCAGAAACTATGTTGACAGCCGTACAGACATTCATTGAGGACATGGATGCTGTTGATGACATTGATGGAGCTTATGCTGCTATCAACGCATTGTTAGGCGATGTTACTAACATTGAAGCCATCGTATCAGCTGTTGTTAAGACTTTGTTGCCTCAACTGATTCAACAGAGAATCGATGAGTTGAATGACGAAATGGCTTATTACGATGATTTGATTGAACAAGATTCTTGGTATGAATACTATTATTCATATGAAATTGACAGAATCAATCAAGAATTACCTATGTTCGAAGAATTGCTGAACGAAGTTGAGGATAATCCTGACGCTATCATCTTGGCAATTACTACCACAATCAACTATTTTATTTCTATCGAAGAGATGATGGATCAAAATCTTATTGACACAATCACTTCATTATCCGAAACAGCTGATATTCAATCTTTGAATGTTACTGAGTTGGTTCAAGTCAAAGACGAAATGGTTAATATCTTAAGAGACACAATGCCTACTCAAGAAGAAATGATGTTGATGTTCCAGGTTTATGGAATTTTGATGTCTTTGTCAGGAGAATATGTCCAAATAGAATATACAGTTGAGAATTATGAAGACAAGATGGCTATTCAAACTCTTTATAGCATTGAAGCCTTCATCAATTTCCTTGACGTATTGGATGTTGATTATTTTGAAGGCATAATTGATAATATGGAATTTATCGATTATGGTGATGAATATTACTCAGACGTTAGACTTTCTGAGATGTCGCAAGCTGAAATTGCTATATTGACTATTGAGTACTTTGCACAATTCAAGCAAGATAATCAAGGTCTTCTTGACACAATAGCTGCCGTTTTCACTGACGAAGAGAAAGAAATCATGTTCAATGATTATATCGACGCGCTAAACAGCGATGAAATGTTCTCTACTGAGATGATTGCCGATCTTCATGATCTTGATTTCCAACAAGTGTTGTATCTTGACTCGATGTTTAGAGATCTATTCGATACATTCCTTGAAACATTCGTAGATACTGATGGTGAAATTATCAGATTGGCAGCCACAATGAGCGGATTCCAATATGATTATTGGGAAGATACTTATGTGAATAGAGCTACTGGTGAGGAATATTCTTCTTGGGAAGATTATGACTATGCAAGAAGTTTGGTACAATTCCAAATGATGAACCAAGTCGCTCTTTACGCACAAGCATTGCTTAATACATTCACAAATGATGATTACGCAACTTTGACTGATTTTGCTTCAAATGTTGCTATGGTTATGGTCCAAGCTATACCGGAAGGAGATTTCACTCCGATAGTATTGGCGTTCCAAGAAGTGCTAAATGCAACTGGAACAAAACAATTGACCTTAATCAAGAATTTAGCTAATTACTTGGCTAATGAAGAAGTGTTCTTGCAAATGTCTGAATTACAGCAAGATATTCATACTTATTTAGTATCCGAATATGGCGCAGAGTATTGGGACAACAGCAATTATTGGGATGACGATTTTGAACAATATGCTACCATTATTTTCATGGCAGACATGTATGACGGATTCATGAATAGTACCAACAGAGGTTTAATTGACGACATTCTTGATGAAGTATTCGCCGCTATGATGAGTGATGATATCGAAAATATGCTCGACTTGACAGATTTGGATATTCAAAACATCCAAACACAAGTTGATGATTTATTGGATTTGGTGTCCGGAAACTTCGACGATATCAAGGGTTATAATCCTAATAGTCTGACTCAGACCAATAAAGACGATATTGATGAAATGATGCAAGAAATTCAGGAAGCTTTATCCAATATAGCTGGCTGATAAAACAAATCAACATTATAAAAGCAGATTGCGAAATCTGCTTTTTTATTTCAATTAACAATCAACATTAAGGAGCGTTATTATTGACATATGACAAAAATAAATATATGATATAGGTAGAGAAATTAAGCACTGCCAACTTAATTTCCACCATTGATATAGATTCCGGGAGTTTATTATGAAACTATCCATCCTAGCCAATGACAAATCAAAACCGGGGTATCTAGCGGAGCACGGGTTATCTGTATATGTTAACCTTCCTTTTGCCAAAATATTGTTTGACACCGGCTTCACTAGAGTTTTTCTTGATAATGCAAGAAAAATGGGTATTGATTTGAATATAATCGATTATATCGTATTGAGTCACGGCCATTATGATCACACAGGAGGTTTGCTCTACATGCCACCTGTAAAAAACATTGATAGCATCATTGTTCATAAAGACGCCTTAATTCCAAAATACGCCATGGAGAATCCAATACGGTATAATGGTATTCCCTTTGATTTTAATGAAATAGGTTGGATTGAATCAAAAAGCATCTTTGTCGAACGCTTATATGAAATTACTTCCGGAGTCTATGTATTGGGTAACATACCGCATCAGAACAAACAGGATAAATATTATGTTGATGGGAAACCAGATGACTTTCATGATGAAATGATTTTGATAGTAGAGTCGGCAAAGGGACTAAATATATTAATGGGGTGTTCCCATTATGGTGTAATCGAAGGCATTAACGCCGTGAGAAGTCATTTCCCAGGGAAAAAAATATTGAATGTTCTTGCGGGAATGCATCTTGGATCAAAAGAAGTTTCAGAAATTAAAGTAATTGCAGATTATCTAGAAACTTTGGAACTGGAGCGTTTAATCCCACTGCATTGTACTGGTGAAGCCGCGATGCAATTCTTCAAACAAAAATTCAAAGAAAAGTGCCTGCTATTGGAAGCAGGCGATGAAATAGAGTTATGAAAAAACCAACCTTTCGGTTGGCTTTTTTTAAATTTCTACTCCAAGTAATTGTTTTACCAAGATTCCAATCCCAAATGATATAGCCGCTACAGATAGAGAAATAATAGCCATCTGCAAGAATCTTTTCTTGAAGTTATATCCTTTTGCTACTGATATATAATAATTGAATACCAATATTATTAGCACGACCGTACCCAACATAATTCCCAAAGAAACAAACGGATTAGAGAGAATCAAATAAGGTAATATCAGCAAAGCTACAGTGATAATATATGCAATTCCCGTATATATCGCCGATTTTAATGCATTAGGGTTATTGTCTGCCTTTGATGAGAGATATTCGCTAGCTGCCATTGAAAGGCTGGCTGCGATTCCTGTAACTAAACCGCTAAGACTAATAAGTTGTGCGTTTCCTAAAGCAAAAGTTAATCCGGCTAGAGTCCCTGACAATTCTACCAATGCATCGTTTAACCCCAAAACCATAGAACCAACATAATTCAAACGCTCTTCATTCAGTAATTCCAATAGTTCAGCTTCGTGTTTGTCTTCATCGGCAAGTATTTGTTTGGCAATAGGAAAATACTTGGCTATTTCTTCATAAGTCACTTGAGCGTTTTCTTCTCCCGATTCCATTAATTTTAATGCAAACGTATAACCGAAAAAGAAATTAATAATCGAATAGATAAAAATTTTGAATCGATTAGGTTTGGCTTCAAATCCAAGAATCTTCGACCATATTTTGGAATGCTTAAGTTCATCTTTCCCTATCTGGATAAGAATTTTCTTGTTTTCTTCGTTTTTGATTCTTTTACTAATATTGTTATAAATATGATACTCGGTTATTTCACCTTTTTGCATACTTCTAATGCTCTTTTCAATGTTTTTCGGGACGTTTTCCATGATACTCTCCTTTATTACTCATATTATATCATACGTTTAAACATTAATTATCATCAGTATTATTTCATAACTCAAGTTTAATATGATATAATCTTTTTGAGGATTGTGATAATATGAATCTTAAAGACGAATTTTACAGACTATTACTGAAGATTTTTTATAAATCCAAATATAATATTAAAGTCAAGTATGAGAATTTTGATCCTAAAAGGAGAGACCCTTATGTTCTGATTGGAAATCATCAAAGTACTCATGACGGAATATTAGCAACTATTTATCTAAAGAAACCCCCAGTCCCAACAGTGGCGACTATGATTTTTCTTAATCCCACTATGAGGTTTTTCTTGACTAAAGTTTATAAAGCTATTCCGATTCTTAAAGGTCAAACAGAAATTACGACAGTGAGAAGCATGATGAAGGCAATTGATAAAGGAAAAGCGGTTATGATATTTCCGGAAGCAAAAGCTTCTTATTATGGTGCAAACCATGATTTTGTCCCAGGAACATCAAAGTTCGTCAAGAAAATGGAACTTGATCTTGTGTCTTTCGAGATTAGAGGAGCGTATCTTACCTCGCCACGATGGGGAGAGAAGAACACCAAACACGGGCTTATTGAAATTACCTACAAAACTTTGATAAAAGGCGAAGATATGAAGAATCATACCAATGAAGAGGTATATGAAGTCCTCGCCAAAGCAATCCCTTACAACGATTTTGATTGGAATCGAGAGCGTCAATATGACTACAAGCCAAAAAACAGAGCATTGGGGTTAGAAAAGGTTATCTATGTGTGTCCTAAGTGCAACGGCCTCAAAACCATATCAACAAAAGGTAACACCATTAGGTGCAGCAATTGCGGAGAGATAGCACATTTCAATGATAAATGCTTTTTAGAAGGACTACAGTTTGACAATCTAGTCGATTGGAGTAAACTGCAACAAAAAGAAATACCGAGGATTGCCAAGGAAATTCTTTATACATATGGTAAAATGTATGAAGTGGATACAAATAAATTTACCACCTTTGAAATTGGTGATGTAGATATCGAATTAATTGAAAAAGGACTTTATGTTCAACATAGGTTCCAGGAGTATAGTTTTGATCTGGACTTAATGAAAGGACTTGCTCTTACTTTGAAAGATGGAGTATCTTTTGATTATCTTGATAAGACTTATATGTTCAAAATTAAAGATCCGATGTTGTTCTATGATGTTATAAAGTACAAAATTGGAGGTTAAAACTGTATGCAACAATGGAACATGATTATTTATTTTCTGTTTATGGGCTTACTTCTGTTTGTCGGTAAGGTTTTGAAAACCAAAGTACCAGTTATTAACAGAATAGTACTGCCAACTGCTTTGTTAGGAGGAGCAATAGGATTATTGTTCACTTCCCTGTATTCAGCATTTTTGAACAATGGAGTCAATATCATTGATGTTGATGCCATGACGACTATTGTCTACCATGCCTTGGCATTGGGATTCATTACTTTGACTTTGCAAGAAAAGAAAAGCAAAAGCAAGAAAAAAGTTTGGTCGACAGGCATGATTATCACCAGCACATATGCTTTACAAGGATTTTTAGGCATATTATTAGTGCTTTTGTTATTCAGCGATAAGTTTGTTGGAAGCGGTATTTTACTTGCATTAGGCTTTGGTCAAGGGCCGGGATTGGCAACCAGTTTCGGACGCATGTGGAATGATGCTTTAGCTGGAAATGGTGTTGCTTTAGGAGCTTCATATGCATTTCTGGGATTTGTTGTGGGAGGAACCGTTGGTGTTTTGCTAATCAATCTTCTGTCACGCAAGAAAAACATTGAAAGAGTAAAAAGATTCGATGATGTATCATCTGGTAAACATGTTATTGAACTTGATACCGTGAAAGAAATCAGCGTCATGGATGGAATGACTGTACAATTCGTTATAGTTGCGATGATTTATGGATTAGTATGGCTGTTCTTGTTTGCTCTTAAAGGCTTTCTTGTGACTGACCAAGGCGGTACCATCGGGGACCAAGTATACGGATTACTGGAAAGTTTCAATTTCATTATCGGAATTTTCTTTGCTTTAGGTTATAAAGCCATTTTAAAGGTAATTAAGAAAAAAGGCAAGAATGTAAATTTCGTATCTAACGATTACATTATGTCTAATTTTACTTCTTTGTTCTTTAACATAATGATTACCGGCGCTGTTTTGACAATCACATTCGACTTCTTAGCCGACTATGGACTATTGTTACTCGTCATTTCAGCAGTTGGAGGAGTAGCAACTTTATTGTATCTAAGGTTTATGACAAAAAGAGTCTATCCTCATTTCCAAGATGAGTATTTTGTTGCTCTATTTGGTATGTTGACTGGAACCGCATCAACAGGTGTAGCTCTACTCAAAGGTTTGGATAGAGATTTGACAACACCAGTGGCGGAAGAAATGGTCTTAGGATCAGGAACTGCAATAGCGATGGCTTTGCCTTTATTTGCTATTTTGATGCTTCCTTCATTATCTTATCAGACCGCAAATCAAACTTTATTCGAATACATTGCTCTTTTCGGATGTTTATTATATGCATTGGTTATGGTTGTCATATTACTAGTTAGAGGAAAGCGTATGGCAGCTGCTCATATTGAAGAGGAGACATCCTCAAATTAAAACCCGCATATCACTTTGAAATACAAAAGTTTTATGATATTATAAAGAAAAAAGGAAGGAGTTTAAATTATGGAAATTCGTTATTGTCCACATTGTAAAAGAATTAGTTTCACATATCCGAAGAGCTCCAAATTAGTTTGTTGCGGCGAAGAAATGCTTTTCCTAGAACCTAAAACAGGTGAAGAGGGTAATGAAAAACATTTACCTGTAGTAGAAAAAGTATGCGAAAATAAGATTCATGTTAAGGTAGGTTCTGTAACTCACCCGATGTTGGAAAACCATTGGATTCAATGGATCTTCATCGAAAACGGGGATCGCAACCAATTAAAACATTTCAATCCAGGAGATGAACCGGCAGCGGAGTTTGTTGTAGACTTCTCAAAACCTGTCAAGGTTTATGAGTTCTGCAATCTTCATGGATTATGGATGACTGAAGTTAAGTAGTATTAAGTAAAAAAGTCAAATAAGATTTGACTTTTTTTATGATTTCTTGCAAAAGCAAGACTAATATAGTAAAATTTTTAAGAAGGAGTGATATTCTTGGACATCATTGAAGCATTGAAGTATCTTATATTGGGTATCGTTCAAGGAATAACAGAAGTTATTCCGGTATCCTCAAGCGGCCACGTCGAACTGGCACAAATTATTTTAAACGTTACAACAGAGGAGAAACTCCTGTTTTTGATTTTAGTCAATACAGGGTCTCTAATGACTTTTCTAATTATATATTTTAAGAGAATAATTGAGTTGATTAGAGATTTCTTTGTATATATATTCAAAAAGAATCTTCGCGAGGAAAGATATAACAATTTCATCTTTGCGGTGAGAATCATTGTCGCATGTATTCCTGCGGCTATTGTCGGATTTTTCCTTGACGACATCATCAATGATTCATTGTTAACTTATGGTACATTGTTTGTAGGTGTTGGATTGCTTGTGACAGGCACTATGCTATATTTTATTAAGGACACAAGAATTCTCAAAGGCAAAACCATGATTAACTGGACAGACACTTTATTAATCGGTTTGGCACAAAGCGTTGCAGTCTTCCCGGGAATATCAAGATCTGGTATGACAACCGCTACAAGCATCAAAAGAGGAATGGGTATCGACTCAGCTTTAAACTTTTCTTTCTTGTTATATATTCCTTTGTCAGTGGGATCGTTGTTTTTGATGATATATAAAGTATATGACAAAGTTAACAATCTTGGATTGACACTTACAGAAAGCTTAGGCGTTCCAGGCGGTGAATACATCCTTTATTATGGTCTTGCTTTTGTTGGTGCAGCAGTGGCTACTTATTTTGCTTATAGACTGGTATTCAATATCTTTAAAAGCGGAAAACTGAAATATTTTAGTTACTATGCATTCGCAATAGGTTTGATATCAATATTCTATTACATGGCTAGATAGACACAAATAGATAAGCTTCATTGTTTTAAATTAAGCAATATTATATAATATAAATGCAATCACATTATGTATTGAGGAGATAAATATGAATGATATGAACCAACAACCGCTAGTTGAAGAAGAGGGAATGACGTTACAGGAACTTTTCCATATAGTCTGGTTGAATAGAGCCTTAATATTTTTAGTGACCCTATGGGTGGCTGTTCTTGGAGTTGTCTATACTTATGTCATAGTAACTCCGCAATATACCGCTGAAACATCATTGATTGTCCAATTTGATATCGGAGATACCAGCAATAGCGAGTACTATGCATTGAATATCGCCCAAAATCTTATTGCGACATACAAAGAATTCGTTGTAACTAATCTAGTTCTAAACAGTGTAGTCGATGATGTTGAAGAATTACCTGCTGATTATCCTTTATCTTCATTAAGCAACAGCATATCAATATCGACCACTTCAGGAGTATTGATCATTTGGATAAGAGTAGAAAACCAATCTCCTGCACTTGCGGCTGAGATTGCAAACACATTAGTTGCCAATTCAATAGCCATTGCCAATGATGAGGAGAATGGCTATATGCTATTACAGAATAAACTTAAAGTACTTGATATCGCCGAAGTACCAACTGCACCGAGTTCTCCTAATAAGTTATTGAATATCGTCATTAGTATTCTATTAGGTGGGATTTTAGCACTAGGTATCGTCTTTATCAAAGAATTATTCAACAATAAATTCCAATCTTCTTCGGAGATGGAAAAATACCTTTCCATTAAGGTTATAGCTGCCGTTCCAGGAACGATGAGAGAAAGAAAGCAGGTGGAGTAGATGGAATTTTTCCAATATAGAAACGTTGTTATTGAGACTCCAAACTCACCAGAAGCCGAAGCATACAGAAAATTGGAATTGAATATCAGAATGTCTGATTTGGATAAGCCACTCAAAGTCATTCAATCCACTTCAGCTACAGCTCAAGACGGAAAAACAACTACAGCTATCAATCTGGCTGCGGTTTATGCAGAAAAAGGGAAAAAAGTAATTATTCTTGACTTTGACTTGCGTAGACCTAAGATTCAAAGAGCTTTTCATAAGGCAAATGATGTAGGGTTATATGATTTTGTAGTAAATGATAAAGACGTTCATGACCTGATAGTTAAGGATGAGTCAGGAATAGATTTATTGTTAACCGGTCCGAAACTTTCTTATCCTCATATTGTCTTACAATCGAACAAGGTTATCGAGATGGTTCATCAACTCAGTAAAGAATATGACTATGTTGTTATAGATACACCTCCAGTCCTTTCAGTTACTGACGCTTTGGTTGTTTCCAAGTTTGTTGATGGTGTCATCTATGTTGTTGCTTATAATCAAACAAAGAAAGAAAACGCCAAAATCGGTCTTGAACAGCTTAGACAGAACAATGCCAATGTCATTGGCGGAGTTCTAGCAAATATCGATGTAAGAAAAGCTCAAGGCACATACGGTTACTATTATTACTCTCATTACGATGAGAAGGAGTGATTGTTAATGATTGATATCCATACTCACATATTGCCATATGTTGATGATGGATCTCCCGATTTAGAAACATCAATTGCACTAATTAAATCAGAGATGGAACAAGGTGTTACAGATATTTTTGTAACACCTCATTATTATCAATATCGGGGATTTTTATCGACCAAGGCAGAAAACGAAATTATATTCAATGAATTAAAACAACAAATTAAAAATCTAAATCTGCAAGTTAAACTTTATTTAGGCAACGAGATTTATTACGATAAAAATACCGCTAAATTATTAGAAAACGGTACTTTGTCAACATTGTCAGATTCAAAATATGTCTTGGTTGAATTTTCAATGATTAGCGAAGAAGAAGATGTTGCTGAAGCGATTAACACGTTAACTGCTAAAGGCTACATTCCTATAATTGCTCACCCTGAAAGGTATCCATATCTGAATAAAACATCTGATTATAAGATAATGAGGCACATGGGCGCTAAAATACAGATTAATTCAGGATCTTTAACTGGTTATTACGGAAGGCAAGCCAAAAAATTGGTATTCAAGTTGCTTAAAGAAAATTTGGTAGACTTCGCAGCTTCTGATATTCATGATTTCAGACATGGTGAGATTTTAGCGGGATACAAAGTAGTAGAAAAGCAGTTTTCCAAAGAATTGGCAGATAAAATTTACTGCAATAATCAGATTTTCGAGTGAAATTACATTTTTTTATCACAAATTCAACATAATACAGATTTATAATTAAAGCAATTCAATATATTGATTCTTTTCCCCTATAGAGAAATGATATATTGAATTTTTATTTGAAGGGAATGTGATGTTAATATGAAGAATGCGTATGTTTTAGTTGTTGATGACGAGTATAGAATCAGAAGACTCGTTTCCGATTTTCTAAAAAGAGAAGAGTATAAAGTCATCGAAGCTGCAGATGGTGAAGAAGCACTGGATATAATATTTGAATCAAATCAAAAAGTAGATTTGGTAATTTTGGATGTTATGATGCCGAAGTATGACGGATGGTATGTATTGGAAAGAATCAGGGACTTCTTGAGCATACCCGTTGTAATGCTTACAGCCAGAAGTGATGAGTATGATCAATTGAAAGGATTTAAACTCGGAGCGGATGATTATGTCACCAAACCATTCTCGCCTAGTGTTCTGGTAGCTAGAGTGAACAAACTCCTTAAAAGAGACAGGGTTTCTCATGAGGAAGTCAATTTTGGCTCAATTAGAATGGATTTAGCTGCTAGAGAGGTTTTTATTAACAATGAAAAAATCATCTTGACGCCTAAAGAATATGAATTGCTGAAATTCTTTATAGACAACAAAGGAATCGCTTTGTCAAGAGACAAGATTCTTAACGCTGTTTGGAATTATGATTACTTTGGAGATTTAAGAACAGTTGATACTCATATTAAACAATTAAGAGCTAAATTAGGAAAATATTCCTATTACATATCTACAGTAAGAAGTATCGGTTATCGTTTAGACGCTGAAAATGAAGTCATCAATTAGATCGAAGTTATTCCTGTTAGTATACGGAATAATTTTGACCTTCATTGCCGGACTTATTTTATTAAATAATACCTTTTTGGAAAGGTACTATATCAATAACCGGGAAGAAGCACTTATCGAAGCTTTTGAGCAAGTGAAAGATATTAGTTTAACAAGCTCAAATCTGGCGTATGAAGTTCAAAGCTTAGAGAACGAATACAATATAAATATCCAGATACTTCAACAAATCGATGATTTTGATCCAAACTATGTTTGGACATCTTTTGAAGATGTTCCTGACATATATGTTCGAGTCTATGGAGATCAATTCGGTATATCTTCAGGAATTATCGGCAAGATTATGTATGATTTTAATCAGCAAGTATTGGGAACCGAATTATCTTATGCAACTCAGGTATCCGTTTCAGATGATAGTATTTATACAGCCTATTTGATGGATGTGCAATCAGAGTTCAATCGAGGGAACGTCAGTACTCAAATGATTGGGTTGATTGTAGCCGCTGATAGAGGCGTTGAATATGATTATTATTACGTATTAACAGTAACATTTCAGTCAATTACCGATAGTATCAGAATCTTCAATTCTTTCACAATTCTTGTTGGGATGATATTCATGATAATGGCATTTATTACAATGTATTTTATTAGTTATAGGTTTACCAATCCTATTTTGCAAATCAATAGAATTGCAGAAGAAATATCTAATCTAGATTTCTCTAATCGAGTTAGAATAGACAGCGATGATGAATTCGGTGATTTAGGCGATAGTATCAATCGAATGAGCACTCAACTCGAACAAAACATAAAAGAACTTCAAAGGACGAATGACCGTCTAGCTAAAGAAATCTTATATAAAACTGACATTGATAAAATGCGACGAGAGTTTATTGCGGCCGCCTCCCATGAATTGAAGACACCGTTATCATTGATTATGGGCTATTCGGAGGCTTTAAAGCTAACCGATTTGGATGATTCAACAAGAAATGAATATCTGAATATAATACTTGATGAAACCAACAAGATGAATAAATTGGTTATGGATTTGTTGAAACTGTCTCAATTGGAAAACAGAAGCGTAGAAATGGAATTCAAGGAATTTGAAATACGCGATTTGATTGTCGAGACGGTCAACATGTTCGGCTTGGTAACTAAGGAGAAAAACATAATTATTAATACAGATATTGATGATCATCTAATCAATTCCGATTATTCCCAATTACAAACTGTCTTAACTAATTTCATCAATAATGCAATCAATCACGTTGATGATAAATTAACAATTAATATTCTAGTTAAAACCGCTGAAAACGGGGCAATAAGAGTTAGTGTATTCAATACAGGCATCAATATCCCGGATGATGAACTTAAAAATGTTTGGGATAGTTTCTATAAAGTAGACAAGGCTAGAACAAGAAGTTATGGAGGACAAGGATTAGGATTGTCAATATGCAAGACTACTTTAGATCTCATTGGATATAAGTATGGAATCATAAATCATGAAGATGGAGTTGAATTCTATTTCATCATCATGTAAACTTTGAAAAAGGGCGCAAAAGTCCTTTTTCTTTTTATTTGTTAAGATAATTGAAAATGTAGGAATATTGTGATAGAATTGTATTACTTTATAATTGTGGAGGATTTTATGGCTGACGTTCGAAAACTCTCAAAAAAATCTGGCGGCATGAAAGCTTGGCAGATGATGGTATATGATGTCTTTTCCATATGGCTGACTTATGGGTTGGCGATTGCGGCTTTAACATTTTCCAATGCCGCTGGATTTGATCATCGCACAGCTATAATCATTCTCCCTGCTATTACCTTGTTTAAATTACTTATTTATGTATCTTTTAAACTTTATAGGTTAGTTCTTGACAATGCTGGATTTGATGAAATTTTTCGAATTGCAATCGCTGTTTCAACAGCGAATCTGATAATAGTTTTGGTTACAATAAGCATAAGGAATTTCAATTTTATTCCGGAAATGTATTTCCTTTTCACAACAGTATTTGAAGTTTTTGTTATGGTGGTTCCGCGAATCCTCAAGCGGTTGATAAACTATTTTTCACCTAAAAAAATATATATGTCTGGTAAGCGCACTTTATTAATAGGTGCGGGAGCTGGAGGTAAGTTGGTTTTGGATGAAATACGCAATAACCCCGTATTGATGCATTATCCAATCGCTTTTGTAGATGATGATGAAAAAAAGATTGGTAATATCATGTCTGGGTTCCCTATTCTTGGGCCAATCAATGAAGTTCCATATATTATTGATAATTTCAACATCGAAGAAGTCATTATCTGTATTGCAAACATTACAGATGAAAGGTTCCAGGAAATTATTACAAAAGTAGCTGAAAGACCTGTGAAGATAAAAAGACTTCCTAAATTCAAGGATCTGCAAAAGAACGATCCAAAGAAGTTGCAAGAAGTTAAAGTTGAGGATTTGTTGTCTAGAGACGTGGTCAAACTTGATTCAGAAGAAATAAAAGAGTTTATCAAAGGGAAAAGAGTTCTAGTAACCGGGGCTGGCGGATCCATAGGCTCAGAGTTAGTAAGGCAAATTGTAAAATATTCTCCAGAGCAAGTTCTATTATTCGACATTTATGAAAATGGTGTGTATGATCTTCAATCTGAGTTGAGACACAAGATGACAAGAGGAAGTATCGAAAAAGTAGAGTTTAATATTCAAATCGGATCTGTATACAACCCTGAAAGGGTAGAGGAAATATTTAAGAGTTTCCATCCTAATCTAGTATTTCATGCGGCTGCTTATAAACATGTCCCTTTAATGGAAGAATCCCCGAAAGAAGCCATTAGAACTAATGTTATTGGAACCTATAACGTATGTAAAATGGCTGACAAATATGAAGTTGAAAAGGTTGTTTTGGTCTCTTCTGATAAAGCTGTACGCCCGACCAATGTCATGGGGGCGACAAAGCGTTTCGCTGAAATGATTATCCAATGTATAAACAAGAAATCTAAAACTAATTATTCTGCCGTTCGTTTTGGAAATGTCCTTGGTAGCAACGGCTCAGTAGTGCCGCTCTTTACAAAGCAAATCGAAAATGGTGGACCGGTTACTGTAACTCATAAGGATATAATCCGATATTTTATGACTATACCAGAAGCAGTTGGGTTGATTTTACAATCTGGCGCATATGCAAAGGGTGGAGAAATCTTCATTCTAGATATGGGAGAACCTGTCAAAATTTATGACTTGGCCGAAAAGATGATTATGTTAGCCGGTATGAGACCTCATTATGATATCAAGATCGAGATTACCGGACTCAGACCAGGCGAGAAATTATATGAAGAATTGCTTGTAGATAAAGAAAACGGAAACATCAAGACGGATAATGAAAAGATATATATTGAGAAAATGATTGATCAAGACGATATTGAATGCGAGGTTCTCGCAATTGCTGAGAATTTTGAAAAATTAGTTAACGGAGAAGTTAAAGAATTGCTCAGAGAATACGTCAAATCATATTCTATTAAAAATTAGAGACTATAGTCTCTTTTTTTTATTTTTTACATTTAATCTGTTATAATTAGGATGGTGGTGATTTCTATGAACTTGGTTGTTGGGGACAAAATAAAGCTCGATATTAGAAAACAAGGTATAAACGGTGAAGGTATCGGGTATTATAATCGAACATTGGTTTTTGTTCCAGGAGCCATCCTTAAGGAATCAGTTTTTTGTGAAATCACATTTGTTAGCGAAACATATGCCTCAGCGAAAATAGCTGAAGTTATAAGACCATCAAAAAAACGAGCGACTCCTCCATGTAAATATTATGAAGAATGTGGCGGCTGCCATATGCAGCATATTGATTATACGGAGCAACTTAAAATCAAGCAAAGCATCATCAAACAGTCTCTTCATCGATATACAGGAATGAAGAATGTTGAAGATAGAATCGCAAAGACAATTGGCATGGATTATCCTTACAAGTATAGAAATAAATCGCAAATGCCTTTTAGAAACACCAATTTTGGGCTTGCATTAGGGTTTTATAAGCCGGAGTCAAATCATTTTGTTTTTGTAGATGAATGTTTAATGCATCATGACATGATAAATAAAATTAATAGAGAAGCCTTGAGATTACTGAGAAAATACAAAGTCAAAGCTTATGATAATCGCAATCGCGACGGAATTTTACTTCATCTAGTAACTAGATATTTTGAAAGGTCAGACAGTGCTTCCGTAACTTTTGTTGTTAGAGAAGCTGACAAAATTTTGGATACAATTGCCAAAGAACTAATCAAAGATGTTCCATCGGTCAAATCCGTATCATATTCAATTAACGATCAAACAAGTAACCTGGTTATTGCCGATAAAGCACATATTATTGCTGGAGAAGGTTGGATTGAAGACAATTTCAAAGACCTGAAGATCAAAGTTTCTCCGGATGCATTTCATCAACTGAATACTCTCCAGATGGAACAAATGTATGATTTAATGCTCAAAGCAGTCGAAATAAACGATAAAGCAATTATTTTTGATTTGTATTCCGGAATCGGAATAACATCAATACTTCTTGCAAAACACGCTAAAAAAATCTATGGAATTGACTATTCGCATGCTTCAGTAAAAGACGCATATGAGAACGCGCGTATAAATAAAGTCCAAAATGTTGAATTTATCATTGGCCATGTGGAAAGCGAAATGCCTAAACTTATCAAATCCAGGGTGATTCCAGATATAGTAGTAATGGATCCTCCGAGAAAAGGCTTATCAAAACATGTTGTAGATGCCTTGATTAAAACCGAACCAAAACAAATCATATATATTTCCTGCAATCCTTCAACATTGGCAAAGAATATCAGCGAGTTGGAAAGCAAGTATGAAGTAGCACATATTCAACCGATAGACATGTTCCCTAACACCGCATCTGTTGAATCAATCACGTTATTAAAAAGAAAATGACACAGGGAAAGTGTTGAACAATAATAGGAAAGGGATTTAAAATAATGGAAACTAAAGACTTTGTAGCAAGATTAAAGGAATTAGGTATTGAGATTTACGGGGCAGCAAAAAAAGAGTATGAAGCGGTTGTAACAACTGCAGAAAAGCAAATTAAGAAAGAGAAGCTTCGCAAAAGATTCAATTTGGAGAACCCTTATAAATTCTCTCTTTTAGACAGCGGGTACAAGATCAAGGTTTTGGAGAGTTTTTTAGCTAGACATGCAAAGAGATATGATGAAGATGATATTCTTGTTTTCTTTGGAACTAAAGCTGAAAACAAATTTAAACCAAAACATCGTATCAAAGATTTGAGTAATGGCGCAATCTATGAAGTAATTGAAATAGTTGAGGTTAAAATACCTGTCACTCTTGAAAACAGAGATATCGATGTGGCATGTACGGCTATCTATGGTAAGGTGCTTTGATGAAAGAAGAATTTTTAGAAATATATAAAAAATATATTAAAAGACAAGGTGCCGACGAATTGCTTGATTACCTTCTTTCAAACAAGAGCGATTTTTTTGAGGCTCCAGCATCCACAAGATATCATTTATCACAACCGGGAGGGTTATTGGAACACTCCTTGAATGTATATAAATGCCTTAAGGATTATCTGTCTAGACCAAGAGTTAAAGAAGTATACAATCTAAATGTAAGCGAAGAGACGATCGCTATCGTAGCCCTGCTTCATGATTTATGCAAAATTAACGTTTATCGAAAATCCTTCCGTAACAAGAAAGATGATAAGGGAAATTGGGTTCAAGTACCAAGTTATGATTACTCTGACGACATGCCTTATGGACATGGCGAAAAATCAGTTTATATAATATCCGGTTTCATGAAATTATCCAGAGAAGAATCCTTTGCGATTCGTTATCATATGGGATTTTCAGAAGCTGACAACAAGAACGTAGGCGATGCTTTCAGTAAGTTCCCGTTAGCCTTCGCTCTCTCAACTGCCGACATGGAGGCAACT
>CALMFM010000080.1 GCA_937862575.1 uncultured Bacillota bacterium | reverse complement strand
GAGCATTTATTTGATGAGTGCATTAGGAATGGGTATTAGGAGTGGTATCTTCATTTATATCTTCAGGCAATTCTTCAGAGGCTTGCCTAAGGAGTTGGAGGAATCCGCACAACTTGACGGAGCCAGTGTTTTTAGAACATTCTGGAACGTCATGTTGCCAAATGCCAGAGGTGCACTTGTGACAGTTGGTTTGTTTGCCTTCGTATGGCAATGGAACGATGCTTACTATGTAGCTATCTTCGATGTTTCTACAGAAGCGTTCCCACTTTTAACAATGCAACTGATAAATGCCGCAGAAGGCATGTACCAAGCTCTGTTCTATACGGGAGGCTTGGATCTTATCGGTCAGAACGTTTGGGAGAACCCATTGTTCCTGGCTCTCATCAGCAACGTTTCGGCATTGCTGATGATGTTACCATTATTAATTATGTATTTGTTTGTCCAAAAACAATTCGTTGAATCGATTGAAAGGACAGGCATTGTCGGATAGTAGAGGATTGCTTAATGTTTGAGAAGATTGTCAACTCGAAAATCAATGAAGTTGCCGATTGGATAATCAGGTTGATACTGATCAATGTAATGATCATATTGTATTCATTGGCAGTAGTAACCATTATCCCGGCGATTTCAGCCGGTTATGCGATGCTCGGTGATTATGCCGAGCGAAAGAGTCCAAGACTTTTTGTCGATTTTTTCCGGTATTTCAAGAAGAATCTTGGAAAAAAGATTATTTTTGAAGTGGTCTTGTTGATAGGATTCGCCTTGGCTTATATGAACATCAGGTATTATGACTTGAGTTTGGCTGAAAATCCATCTACCTTCCTTTGGATTGGCTATTATGTGTCTTTGGCGTTGATTGCCATCTTGTTCGCGATAACCTTGTATTCGGTTATCGTGATGAAACCCAGAAGTGATTTAGGTATCGTGAAAATGTTCAAGTTTTCGATATTCCTAGCCGGTAAGTATTATTGGATTACCATGGTTTTGGTAATCATTACCTTCTCGCCGTTCCTTCTGGTATTATATCCGACGGCTATCACGTCATTGATATTCATATTCCTTGGCATCAGTTTGCCTTTGTTGCTGAACGCGATGCTGACAAGGAGAATAGTGGCTTATATCGAGAAATTAGGTGAAAACAATGGTTAAAACTGGAATAGATTTAATCGATGAAAATTTATCTTTGTTCAAAAACAAAAGAGTCGGACTGGTGACTAATCCAACTGGAGTAAACAGTAATCTTGAATCTACAGTCGATGTCATGAAGAGAAAAACCAATCTAGTCGCCCTGTTCGCGCCAGAACACGGCGTAAGAGGCGATCTTCAGGCTGGGGTTCATCTGGATACCTATGTTGATAAAGCGACTGACATTACAGTTTACTCACTTTATGGAAAACATCGTCATCCTTCTAAGGAAATGATGGATTTGATTGACATAATGGTTTTCGATATTCAAGGTGTCGGCGCCAGATTCTATACCTATCTTTACACAATGGCCTATGTCATGATTGCTTGCAAGGAAAACGGTAAAAAGATGGTTGTTTTGGATCGGCCAAACCCGGTGAATGCTGATATGGTCGAAGGCGATATACTTGACATCAACTACCGGTCTTTCGTCGGATATTATCCTATTCCGCAAAGATTTGGCTTAACTGTAGGCGAACTTGCCAAATTATTCAACGAAGAGTTTGGAATCAAGTGCGATTTGACGGTTATTAAAATGAGTGGATATGAGCGAAAGATGGATTATCGGGATTCCGGTTTGATTTGGATAATGCCTTCACCGAATATCCCTTATGTTGAAACACCGTATTATTTCTTGACCACATGTTATTTTGAAGGGACAAATTTGTCTGAAGGCAGAGGAACAGCCAAACCTTTCCATTTGGTTGGAAGCCCTTATTTGGATAACGTTAAAGTTGTCAAAATCTTGAATGAAAGCGGACTTGAAGGAGTAGTTTTCCGAACTGCTTATTTCACACCGAACTTTTCAAAACATCAAGGGGTTCTTTGTAACGGCATTGAAGTAATTATTACTGACAAGAACATCTTCAAACCGGTCAAGACCGGATATACCATGATGGATGTTATCAGAAAAGTCCATCCGAAAGAATTAGAGTTCATTCCTCCGTATACCGAAGGCGGGCATCCTTTCCTTGACTTGCTTACTGGAAACAAGACTTTACGAGAAGGCAAGGTAAGTCTGGAAAATATGCTGAAGAAGATGGAAGAAGATACAGAGAAATTCATGAAGATCAAGAGGAGGTATCATCTCTATGATTGAAAAAACACTGATGAATATGACCATTGAAGAAAAGATCGGGCAACTGGTCGTTTTCGGTTTCAATGGTATCGAGATAAACGATCATGTAGAAAGCTTGATTAAAGACAAAAAGACAGGAAACATTATCCTCTTCGGTAGAAATGTCAAGAGTTCAGAACAACTATATAACTTAAACAAAAGCCTTCAAAAATTAGCTATGGAAACAACAGGAATTCCGTTGTTTATCTGCATAGACCAAGAAGGTGGCATGGTAATAAGAATCAAACAAGGAGCCACTTATTTTCCAGGAGCGATGACTCTCACGGCTACAAATGATCCCAATAATTCCTATAAAACTGGAAAATTGATGGGTCAAGAACTGAAAGCCTTAGGTATCAATATGGATTTGGCGCCTGATCTTGATATCAACAACAATCCTTATAATCCGGTGATCGGTGTCAGAAGTTTTGGCGACGATGTCAAGAAAGTTACTGAAAACGGAGTTGCTTGGATAAAAGGGTTGCAGGAATCGATAATAGCTACTGCCAAGCATTTTCCAGGACATGGAGACACAAAAGTAGATTCACATCTTGACTTGCCGAGAATCGACAAATCGCTTCATGATCTTGAAACATTTGAACTCAAACCTTTCATCGCAGCGATTGAAAATGGTGTTGACTGCATCATGAGCGCACACATCAATTTCCCAGCTTTGACCGAAGAAGGAAGACCAACTACTCTTTCTCATAATTGCCTTACCGGCTATCTTCGAGAGAAACTTGGATTCAAAGGTTTGATTGTGACCGATTGCATGGAGATGGAAGCTATTCACACTTATTATACAACGCCTAAAGGTGCCTTGATGGCACTGGAGGCTGGAGCTGACATCGTCATGGTATCACATA
>CALMFM010000079.1 GCA_937862575.1 uncultured Bacillota bacterium | reverse complement strand
CTGGCATTCCTTCTGCATGAATATAGGATATCTCTTTCATTTTAAGAGCTGCTTCACCGGCTGTAGCAAAGTTTATTCCTCTGGCCAGATAATAGATATGTTCAGATTTTTCCAGTTCACATGTAACCACTGAAATCTTCTGGATATTATCATAAATACTGTCTTCAATTCTTACAGGTAGATGCATAAGTTTCTGGGTCATTATTTTGGTTTTATCTGCTAAAGCTGCCGATATAAGATATAATACAACCAACTCAGAGGTATATGTTTTTGTAGCTGCTACACTTACCTCCGGTCCGCAGAAAAGATAGAACACGTAATCACTTTTTCGTTCTAAAGATGAACCTGGAACGTTCACAATAGATATTACCTTTGCACCATGTGCCTTCGCACTATTTATGCTCATTGTAACATCTGCGGTCTCTCCACTTTGGGATACCGCTATTATAAGAGTATTTTCATCAATAGAATTACAAAAATACTTGAATTCTGATGCCATTATGACTTCAGACATGACTTTTCCGACGGTAGAAAACAAATATCTTCCAATTATGCTTGCATATCTGGAAGTTCCACATGCTACAAAGATAACATGTTTGGCATTTTTTATCAGTGTAGCTACCTTCTTAATATCATCTATATTATCGGTATGTTTTTCGAGTGAATTTGCCAGGGTCAAAGGTTGGTTCATTATTTCAGCTAACATATAGTGGGCGTATTTACCTTTATCCCAAAAATTCTCATCCCATTCGATCTCAACAAATTCAAGTGAATTTGATTTTCCAGAAACATTGGTTCTATCTATCTTTTTGCCATTGTCTCGTATGACCACTATATCACCGTCTTCAAGAAAGGTAACATAATTGGTCAACTTAGCAAATGATATTGCATCACTAGCTAGTATGAACTCATTGGACTCGCGAACTGAACCAATAACCAACGGGCTTCCGACTTTGTATGCAATCAAGGTATCTGGTTCATCTGAGCAAACAGCTAATATTGCCATATTTCCAGATAATCTTTTTATTGCAGATTTAAATGCTACCTCAAATGGTGCAGTCTTCATTTCTTCTTCTATAAGATGGGCAATAACCTCAGAATCTGTTTCTGAGGTAAAAAAATGCCCTTTATGTATCAGACCCCATTTGAGTTCCATATAATTATTGATTGTGCCATTATGAACAATGGCTATTTTGAGGGTACAATCGGTATGTGGATGGGCATTATCATCAGTAACTTTGCCATGTGTAGCCCATCTGGTATGTCCTATTCCAACGGTTCCATTTAAGGAATATGATTTAAATCGGTTCAAGACCTTGTTAATTGTTCCGACTCCCTTAGCTACACGTAAGGTTTTATCAGAACTACATATAGCTATTCCAGCCGAATCGTATCCACGATATTCAAGATTACTTATACATTCAACTATAGTGTTCTTGGCAGGTTTTTCACCAATATAGCCAACAATCCCACACATTTTAAACCCTCCTGAACGAAGGGTACGCAATTTTACCGGCTAATGTTGCACCATTTTTAATCTCGGTCAAAGCGGCACCAAATGCTTTTATAGTATCATCGATCTCACGCTCACCATGCGAGTAACATATATTTATCAATCCACCAAGATGTACCATTACACCATGTTCGATAAGTCTCTCAAGTAAAAGTGATTTCCATTTCTGGTCATCTGGGAGAATAAGTGCTGGCCTGCAATCATATCCTTGTGTTCGCATTCCGACCTTTTCAAGACCTGCTCGTAATCGTTTTCCCATTGCCCAGCAATGAGCTATAGTATTCTTTTTCTTCATTTCACGAATTGTAGCTAATGCGGCTGCTATAGACAAACATTCGCCACCAAAGGTTGAGCTGACCATAACATCTTCAAATTCATTCATTATATCCGAGCGGCCACAAACTGCATTGATAGGCATACCGTTTCCCATACCCTTACCAAATACCGATATATCAGGTGTTATCCCAAAGTATTCACCGGCACCACCTAAAGACCATCTGAATCCAGTTACTACCTCATCAAATATAAGGACTGCACTGTTCTTTTTACATAAATCCTGGATATTATGGAGAAAATCGTTCTCAGGAACGGTTCCAATAACTGGCTCCATGATAACACAGGCTATCTGGTCATGGTTCTCATCAAAAGCCTTTTTGACAGAATCGATATTGTTGTATTCAAAGGTGAGTGTATTATCACCAATTGACAATGGGATACCTTTCTTCCTTTCGGTTACAACCGCAAAATTGGAATCCCAACCATGATATCCGTAACTAAGTATCTTGTCACGTCTGGTAAATGCTCTGGCTATCCTGATTGAAGCGGCACATGCTTCAGTCCCAGTTTTGAAGAATCTGGCCATTTCACAACCAGGAATAATGTCAGTCAATAACTTTGCCAATTGGTATTCAATATCGCTTGGTTGAGAAAAGACTATTCCATTACTGGCAAGCTGTTCATAAATCGCATCATCAACAGCATCATATCTATATCCAAGCGTTATCGGCCCGAGCCCAAGAATATAATCAATGTAGACATTTTGGTCAAGATCAACAACCTTGCATCCATGTCCAGATCTTAAAAAGAGTGGAGAAGCACCGACAGGAAAATACCTATATCCTTTGCTGAATGTCTGAGAACATACCGGTATTATTTGCCTAGTCCTGTCAAGCATGTTATTTGATCGTTCGAATTTCTTCATCATTACTCCTTACAAATTTCATTATTTCTGTATAACTGCAGGAATCGCCCAAATTATTGAATATGTATCGTATCCGATTAAGATCTTCAGGAATATTTATAGACAATCTAATATCTGTCTTGTACCCAAAATCCTCTGGGTACATTCCACATTTGAACATCTCAGGATTGCTATAAATATAAGATGTAACATGTTCTCTGTCATACTTTGATTTTGCATTATGATAAGCATGACACAATGTTCTTAGTGACATTATTTCAACATCAAACCCATCTGGATATGGAAAATCGAAACCAGGTATAGTGTTTCCAACATAATCAAAATTCCCACTAACGAACATAGCCATCATGTCACTGATTATGGCAGGATCAACCAATGGACAGTCACTTGTTACCCGAACAATCGTATCACATCCTTCACCCAAAGCGGCATAGGTAAACCGTTTCAATACATCATTTTCACTCCCTCTACTAACCCTATAGCCAAGTTTTCGACCATAGTTCTCTAATACATCATTTTCCATTGTATCCGGTATTGCCAAAACTATCCTGTCCACATTCTTGGTTGATGGATTTGGCATTGCCATTCGCTTCAATACAGTTTCCAGGACAGTCTGCTCACCATAGACCTTTTCCATTATCTTGTTCCTGAAACGGGTTGAACCAACCCTAGCCTGAACTATTGCTATAGCACCCATTCAAGTGTTCCTTTTCTAGAAGATTCTTTGCACA
>CALMFM010000078.1 GCA_937862575.1 uncultured Bacillota bacterium | reverse complement strand
GCTAAATATGGGTATATAGCACTCAAGGCCAAATACAAGAATGCAATAAAACATTTGACAGAAGCGATAAAAGACGAATCTAATATCGAACTGCGGATCATTAAAGACTATTATCCAGCTGGAGACGAAGTCCAACTTGTCTATGAGATTACAAGAAAAGTTGTGCCTCTGATGGGTATTCCGCTAGATGTCGGTGTGGTCGTACAGAACGTACTTACCACAATCAACATCGCCAGGAATCTTCCTGTAACGGAAAGGGTTTTGACAATCACTGGAGAAGTATCCAAACCGCAAACCTTGATTGTTCCTGTGGGTGTGACTTATCGGGAATTGATCGAAGCCTGCGGCGGTCCGAAAAACAACGACAAACATGGTATCATAATCGGTGGCCCGATGATGGGAAACTATGAAAATGACTGGGATACTCCGGTGTCAAAAACTACCGGAGCGATAATCGTCTTACCAAAATACCACTCGCTTATCGCCAAAAAGACTAGAAGACCGGATTTGGATCTCAATCTGACAAAGGCAATCTGTTGCCAATGCAGTGCTTGTACTGATATGTGTCCTAAATACATTCTGGGATTAGGGACACAACCACACAAAGTCATGAGAGGCGTAGCAAATGAAGACACAAGCGCAATCGGCACAATTGATACTGTAGCCGCCTGCAACAACTGCAACCTTTGCACCCTATATGCCTGTCCAATGGATCTGGCACCAGGGACAATCACAACGATGGTAAAGCAGAGTTTATTCAAAAAAGGTGTTAAAGCGGAGAAAAAAGTACCATATGAAGTAGATGATATGCGTGAAAGCAAGAAGGTGCCGACAAAAAGGCTAATTTCTAGACTTGATTTAGTAGATTACAATGTCGATGCACCAATTGATTTCAATATATATGAAGCCAGAAAAGTCAAGATTTTGCTTAAACAACATATAGGCGCTCCTGCCGAACCACTTGTACAAATCGGTGATATTGTCGCGAAGGGACAATTGATTGGTAAAGTTGAAGGCAAACTTGGAGCGAACGTTCATGCCAGTATCGACGGGCAAGTCACTGATGTAGATGATTCATACATCGAAATAAGGGCATAGGAGGCTGAATAATGGAAGCTTTAGGAATGATAGAATTAGTAAGTATAGCCAAAGGTATCGAAGCTGGAGATGCAATTGTCAAAACGGCTGAAGTTAAATTGATTTCGGCTATGGCATCTTGTCCAGGAAAGTATGTTGTTTTGGTAAGAGGTAGAGTTGCGGCAGTGAGAAGCGCAATCGAAGTTGGAGCTAAAACAGCAGGAAAAACCTTGGTTAATCATATAATAATCCCAAATGTCCATGATCAAGTATTTACTGCTTTAAGTCAAACGACTGAAGTGGAACCCGGAGATTCAGTTGGTGTTATAGAAACATATTCACTTGCGACTTCGGTTCTCGTGGCCGATGCAGCGGTGAAAGCCGCTAGCGTAGAAATTCTGGAAATTAGACTTGGGAGAGGACTAGGAGGCAAGGCATTTGTCGTGCTTTCTGGAGACGTAAGTAGCGTCAGAGCGGCTGTTGATGCCGCTGTGAACGCCAATGGTGAAGAGGGAATGATCGCCCATACGGCGGTAATTCCAAGAATAAATAAAGACATGCTAAGAACTTTATTATGATGAAAGGAGAAAAAGATGGAAAGAGCTTTAGGTTTGATTGAAACCAGAGGATTTATCGCTGCCATCGAGGCGGCTGACGCAATGGTCAAAGCCGCTAACGTGACATTGATAGGAAAAGAAAAAACTGGTGGCGGATTGGTTACTATGATGATTCGTGGAGACGTAGGCGCAGTAAAAGCGGCAGTCGAAGCAGGCGCAGAAGCTGCACGTGCTGTTGGTGAAGTGAAATCAACACATATTATTCCTAGACCGCATGATGATGTTGAAGCATTGATTGCTAATTTGCAAAAACCAGGAAAAGGTAAAAACAAAGCTACAAACGAAGATGAAGACTTTTTGTATTAAGAAAAATTAACGGAGGATATTAAAAAATGAAAGAAGCTTTAGGATTAGTAGAGACCAGAGGATTTGTTGGCGCTATTGAAGCAGCTGACGCTATGGTAAAAGCAGCCAATGTAAGGCTGATTAAAAAAGAGAAGACCGGTAGCGGTTTGGTTACCATGATGGTCCGTGGCGATGTCGGCGCAGTCAAAGCCGCTGTAGAAGCTGGTGCAGAAGCCGCACGTAGAGTCGGTGAATTGGTTTCGACACACGTAATTCCAAGCCCACATGATGATGTTGAGATTTTATTGAAAGAAAGAGAATAGTTGGAGGAACAGAAAATGAAAGAAGCATTAGGATTAGTAGAAACTAGAGGATTTGTCGGTGCAATCGAAGCGGCTGATGCCATGGTTAAGGCAGCCAATGTCGTATTGATCGGCAGTGAAAAAACCGGTAGTGGTTTGGTTACCATGATGGTTCGTGGAGACGTAGGTGCAGTTAAAGCCGCAGTTGAAGCCGGCGGAGAAGCAGCTCGTCGTGTTGGCGATCTTGTATCAACACATGTTATTCCAAGACCGCACGCTGATGTTGAAGCATTGCTTGAAAAACTTACTAAAGAAAACAAGAGTGCTACAAAAACAGCTAAAAAAGAAACTGAAGTAATAGACTAATAAAGGAGGAAGCGATAATGAAAGAAGCATTAGGATTAGTTGAGACTATTGGATTCGTAGGTGCAATCGAAGCAGCCGACGCTATGGTAAAAGCCGCTAATGTAACCTTGGTTGGCAAGGAAAAAACTGGTAGCGGATACATAGCTATGATGGTTCGTGGCGACGTAGGTGCAGTCAAAGCCGCAGTTGAAGCCGGTGGAGAAGCAGCTCGTCGTGTTGGACAATTAGTATCTACTCACGTAATTCCAAGACCTCATGCAGATGTTGAAGCAATGTTGAACGCAAAAGAATAAGACTAACTGAAAAGAGTTGATTTTAATGGAATTAGAAAAATTAATTGATAAGATAGCCGAAGAGGTATATCAAAAAATTGCCAAAGAGAATAATGGAGCAGAAAGTAATCTGATTACAAGCAACGAAGATCTCGCGTCAATAATTGATCATACTATCCTTCGTCCGGACGCTACCGAAAAAGACGTGACCAAAGTGTGCGAAGAAGCAAGAGAATACAAATTCAAATCAGTCTGCGTAAACACTCACTATGTCACCCTTGTTTCACGTCTTTTAAGAGGCTCCGGAGTCGACACATGCTGCGTCGTTGGGTTCCCATTGGGAGCTTCCACAACTAGAGCGAAAGTCGATGAGACCTATGATGCAATCAAGAATGGAGCGAATGAAATCGATATGGTTATTAATATCGGCGCTCTTAAGTCTGGAGATTGGGATACGGTCAAAAGAGATATCGAAGGAGTAGTCAATGCTTGTAGAAACCGCGCTTTGGTCAAAGTGATTTTGGAAACAGCTTTATTGAATGAAGAAGAAATCATCAGAGCTTGTACTATAGCAAAAATGGCAGGAGCTGACTTTGTCAAAACTTCAACCGGATTTGCTAAAGGCGGAGCCAGAGTTGAAGATGTACAATTAATGCGTAAAGTTGTCGGACCGAAGATGGGTGTAAAAGCCTCAGGCGGTATCAGAGATACTGAAACAGCAAGAGCAATGGTTAGAGCTGGAGCCAACAGGATTGGCGCAAGTTCATCCGTTGATATTGTCAAAGGCACAAAATCGTCGAAGAGTACTTATTAAGAGGAAAGAGGAGATTATATGTATGCCGCTAGAATAATTGGAACCGTTGTGTGTACACAAAAGGATCCAGGAATGAATAGTTTCAAAATGCAGGTTGTCCAACCAGTGAATTTGCTTACTTTCAAGGACGAAGGTAAACCAGCAGTTGCAATCGACGCTGTTGGTGCTGGCGACCAAGAAATAGTATTGGTCGTTGCGGGAAGTTCGGCCAGACTAACGGAAATCACAATGGATAAACCTGTGGACGCTACGATAACAGCAATCGTTGATTTCGTCGATATCGAAGGCAAAAGAGTCTTTGATAAACATAAAAAAGGTGATTGATTATGAGAGTAGCTATAGGTTGTGACCATGGAGGTTACGAACTCAAAGAAAAAATCAAGAAATATTTGATTGACGAACTAAATGTTCAATATGAAGATTTAGGCACGTTCAACACAAATAGATGTGATTATCCTGATTACGCTTTTTTGGTAGCACATGCAGTGTCATCAAAAAAATGTGATTTCGGCATCATGATTGATGGAGCTGGAATCGGCTCAGCCATGATGGCTAATAAAGTGCCTGGAGTTCTTGCTGCATGTGCAAATGAAATCTATACTGCACGTAATAGCCGTCAACACAATGGCGCAAACGTCCTGACGATGGGCAGTATGGTCGTCGGTGAAGGCGTAGCCAAAGAAATCGTCAAGATCTTCCTGAATACAAAACATGAGGGGGATCGCAACATCGAAAGAGTAAACACGATTCTAAATATCGAAAAACGAATCCATAACAGGGGGTGATCCCATGCAATTAGCTAAAGTAATAGGAAATGTTACTTCAACAATTAAAATCAAAGATATAAAAGGTGTATCGCTCCTGGTGGTTCAACCGGTAAACTCGAAATTTGAACCACTGGGATCGCCACTTGTCGCAGCTGATAATTTTGGCGCAGGCGTTGGCGAATACGTCTTTTTCTCCAAGTCCAAAGAAGGCGCAATGAACCTTCCTATTCCTACTTCCGGAGTTGATGCGGGTATCACCGGTATTATCGATTATTTATATGTCGATGATAAACAGAAATCAGGGTGAGGTGGAATCATGCAATTAGGTAAAGTAGTAGGAAACTTGGTTTCCACTCATAAGAATGAAACAATCAAAGGCAAGAAATTGCTGTTTGTTCAACCACTTGATCCGGAATTGGAACCATATGGCGACGAGATATTGGCTATCGATGTCATTGGTGCCGGCATTGGTGATATTGTAGTTGTGATGACTGAAGGAAAATCGGCTAGGACAGTTTCCAAAGCTGACAGTAAAATCGCACCAATTGACGCCGCCATCGCGGGTATAGTTGATTCAATCAAAACTGAAAAAGGCTATAAAAGGATCAAGTAGATACTATGAAATTTCTTGATCAGATCTTATCATTAGCCAAACAAAACAAAAAAACGATTGTTTTGGCCGAAGGAAAAGACAATCGAATAGTTGAAGCAGCAAGTGAATTGAACAAAAATGGAATTGTAAATGTTATAGTTTTAGTCAATGAAAAAGATGTTAACGAAGGAATTAAACGACTTCGAAATGAAAACATTCCGGTCATTATTGTCGAAAGATCGGAAAAGTTGAACATCTACAGAGATTTGTTATTTGATTTGCGACAAAGCAAAGGATTGACCAAAGAAGAAGCCGACAAACTTGTCTTGGATACAATCTACTTTGGTGCTTTGATGGTTAAAAACAATGACGCTGACGGGATGGTTGCCGGAGCAATCACCGCGACCAGTAATGTCTTGCGGCCAGCTTTGCAAATCATTAAAACTGCGCCGAACGTTAAAGTAGTTTCATCATTTTTCTTGATGGACATACCGCAACATTCAGCTGTAAAAGCAGGAATGTTCGCTTTTTCAGACTGCGGATTGATGGTTAACCCAAATGCAGAGGAATTAGCTGAAATTGCTATTCAAACCGCAAAATCTTATGACACTTTAACAAGGAATGAACCGCGTGTAGCTATGCTGTCATATTCAACCTATGGCAGTGCTAAAGGTGAGTTAATTGACAAAGTTGTCGAAGCGACTCAAAAAGTGAGAAGCCGCTATCCAAATCTTAAGATTGACGGAGAACTTCAGCTAGACGCAGCTATAGTTCCTGAAGTAGCCAAATTGAAAGCACCGGCAAGCAATGTTGCCGGAAATGCCAACGTTCTGATATTTCCGGACTTACAGGCAGGGAATATCGGATATAAACTTGTGGAAAGATTCGCTAATGCTGAAGCATACGGACCAATAACACAAGGGTTGAATAAACCTGTAAACGATCTTTCCCGAGGTTGCAATTATCGGGATGTCGTTGCGGTTGCCGCAATAACAGCTTTACAATGTAGAAACTGATTAATGAAGATAAAATAGATGTTCCAAATGAATATCATTTTTGACTGTCGAAAATGGTATGGAGGTGAGTGGTACGAAGACAATAATCATCGGGGGTGTGGCGGCTGGAATGAGTGCCGCGTCCAAACTGAGAAGGTTGGATAAGAATGCTGAAATTCATGTTTACGAAAAAGGGAATGATGTCAGCTATGGGGCTTGCGGAATGCCTTATTTTCTTGGTGGTGTAATTGAGAACGCCGATAATCTTGTGGTCAGAACCGCAGATGAATTCGAAAAATCGAATATTCATGTGTTTCTGAATCATGAAGTAATCACAGTAGATCCAGATACAAAAACAATCACTATTCTCAATAAGCAATCAAGTGACATACTGTTTGATAATTACGATAAGCTTTTGATAGCAACAGGAGCCTCCGCAAGGCGAACCTTCGTTACCGGAAGTAATAATCCCAATGTACATGTGCTCAGCAATCTTGATGATGCCAGAGCATTAGGAAAACTAGTGAAAAATGCAAAATCCATCGCTATCATCGGCGGAGGATACATCGGCGTTGAAGTGGCTGATAATCTCTGTAGTTTGGGTCTAAAAGTTCATATTATTGAAAGCAGAACACGTTTACTCGATTTTTATGATTATGATTTTGCAAAAATAGCTCAGGTTGAACTTGAACATATGGGAGTAGAAATCCACCTGAATGAAAATCTCCAATCATATGGACTATTGAACGATAAAACGGTTGTAAACACTGATAACGCTGAATATAAAGTAGATTTCGTAATTGAAGCTATTGGAGTTAAACCCAATACGGCATTTCTGAAAGAAACAGGAATAGAAATGTTGGATAATGGCGCTATTGTTGTTAACGATTGTATGGAAACATCTATTATTGATATATATGCAGCGGGAGATTGCGCTGCTTATTACCATAAGATAAAAAGAGAGATGGCTTTTGTTCCACTTGGAACTCATGCCAATAAGACTGGTAGAATAGTTGCTGAAAACATTGCCGGACTTGAATCTCGATTTGATGGCATAGTTGGCTCATCAATCCTTAAAGTCAACGAGTTGGCTTTAGCAAAAACCGGACTGGGAATCGATGAGGCAAAAAGGTTGAATCTCGATTATGATTTTGTTGAAATCGAGGCAAAAAATCATGCTCATTATTTTCCAGAAGCAAAGAACATATTTATCAGGGTTATATATGAGAAAGGTACAGGAATACTCAAAGGTGCCGAACTTGTAGGACAAGACGGAGTGTCCGACCGAATAAATATTATGGCTCTTGCAATAACAAAAGAGTTAACTGCCAGCGAATTTTCACAACTTGATTTTGCTTATACACCGCCATATAATTCGGTTTGGGATCCTTTACAGGTTGCCACAAACTTGATTAGAATATGATTTATTAAACTTGAAAACACACCGAAAAGGTAAGCATACAAGCCCTTTTCGGGTTTGCTTTATTTTAAGGTGCGAGTTTTTATCTGATTTTTGACATGATTTAAGTGTCAATGAGGACAAAAATAAGGCAACGGTTATGTTTTTTTCGATTATATAGTATAATATAGTAAGTTAACAAAACTTCCCAGATTTACAGAGGTCGCATATGAAGTTATCACGAAAAGCCACAAGTGCAATTTTATATTTCTTTGTCATCCTGTTCATTTCGACTATGGGAGCATTGTATTTGTTCTTGTCGAATGCCATGTCTGATAGACAAACAGAAATACTGTCTTTGAATCGTGATTTGGCAGTAGCGGAAATTGAAGACCAATTTTCAAACATCGGATCAGTGGTTTACTCTTTGGCGAGCATTGTTAGAGTCGATGATGATATCACTGGACTTAAAAATTTGCTCGTAGATATTGAATTGAACAACGATTTGATTACGCAAATATATATTGGCAAACCAGACAAATCATTTGTCATTTCAAGCGATTTTATTGCACCACCGGGATTCGACATTACTGTTAGACCTTGGTATCTAAAAGCATTGGAAAGCACAAATGTTTCTTATACAGACGCATATATTGACGCAGTCGAAGAAATAATCGTCATGACAGTAGTCTATCCTGTATATAATGACCAAGACCAATTGTTGGCTGTTATCGGCGCTGATATAGAAGTAAATGCTATTACTTCTTTCATTAAGTCTTTCATTGCCGAAGACACGGGGTATATGTTTGTCTTAGATAATTATGGGAATGTTTTGGCTCATACATCTTTGGATTCGAATATTGTTGAACTGGAAAGTTATGAGGTTTTTGATATTCCTTATGATTTATTGGTCCATGGTGAAGGCATAACAGATATCATTACCTCCAATGGTGAAAGAGGAAAGATATCCTATCGCACCATCACAGATTCCGGATTCACTGTAGGTGAATTCATGTCAATTACAGACTTAAATCAAAGCCTGTATATGATAGCAATTGTATCTGTTGCAGCAGTATTCATGATATTTGCCTTTTTGGTATTAATGGTATTTCTTTTTAATTATTATATCTATCATCCTTTGACTACTTTGATTGACGATATCAGCAAAATTGATATAGTGCATAATTCTGAATATCGGATGGACATAACTAACAAATCCGGTTTTAACGATGCGAGATTAGCGCTAAACAAACTGATTGAAATATCTGTTGATTATCAGTCACAATTAAAGAAAATGATGGATAATGTGGCTTTGGAAAATCAAAAATTCGAGTTATTGCTTGCATCATCTTCTGATATAGTATTCGTTATAGACAAAGATCAACGCTACGTAAATCTTTATGGAACAAAGGCTTATGTTTCTGGCATTACGCAAGAAAGTGCTAAAGGAAAGACTCACCGAGAAGCATTTGGAGATTATTTCGCTGATGAACGAGAAAGACAATACGCCAGAGCTTTAGCAGGAGAAGAAGTTCTGTATAATTGGGACAGCATTTACGATGGCAAGATGTACTATTTTGAAACTGTTATGAACCCAATATATAATAAAGCCGGAGAGATTGTTGGGGCTGTTGGAGTAGCCAGAGACATCACCGAACAAGAAAATAGATATCAGGAGATGCTTTACTTGAGCACACATGATTACCTAACGGATTTAAGTAATAGACGTGTTTATTATCAAAAGATGAAAGAATTAAATGACAATAAAGATTACCCATTTGTCGTAATAAATATGGATTTAAACGGATTAAAGATTATCAATGATGCTTTTGGTCACGAAGTTGGAGATATAACTCTTAAAAAAACAGCTGAAATTTTAGTTAAGACAGTAAATAAAACTTATACTATCAGTAGAGTTAGTGGAGATGAATTTACAATAATTATGCCTAACTCCGGAGCAGAAGAAGCTGAAGAACTCAAGGAATTGCTTTTCAAGGAATTTCGAAAGACATATATTGAAAACATGAATCTAAGTGTCGCAATTGGCTATACGATTCAAGTGGATGACTCTGTCTCCTTGGACGAGATTAGAAAACGAGCTGAAAATGATATGTATCGCCAAAAGATTCTGGAAAGAAAGAGTGTCAAGAATCAGGCGATTTCAGCAATTCTAAAAACATTAACTGACAAATATGAGACAGAGAGACAACATTCAAATCGAGTTTCCAAATTATCTGGACAATTGGGAAGAGCTATGAAACTCGACCAACAATCGTTAAAAGCCTTGACGACAGCTGCAATGTTTCACGATATCGGTAAAATATCGATACCTGACCATATATTGAACAAACCTGGTAAACTCACTCAAGAAGAGTTTGAAATTGTAAAAACACATACGACAAAAGGATATGACATTTTATTCACTGCGGATCAATATTCCGAACTTGCAATCCATGCATCAAGCCATCATGAGAGATGGGACGGAAAAGGATATCCGAACGGATTAAAAGCTGAAGGAATACCTCTGTTTTCAAGAATTATCTGTATCACCGATGCTTACGAGGCAATGACTTCTGACCGACCTTATCGAAAGAAAATGTCAAAGGAAGCTGCGGCAAGAGAAATCGTTTTGAATGCCGGCACACAATTTGATCCGGAATTAGCAAAATTATTCGTCGAAAAGGTCTTGAATAAGATTTGGGAAGATTGTGTTAAAGCAATTAATGAGGTTAAAAACACAAAATAATATTAAGAGACTGTGATTTAAACATTAGGAGTTTTTTAATGAAGAGAACATTTCTTTACCTTTTTTTCACATTTATCATTTCCTGGGGATTTATGCTCCTTAAGTATCTGGCGCAAAATGGAGTCTTGCCAGAATGGTTTACTATCTTTGGCTCATTGGCAATCATCGGACCCTTGTTGGCTGTGATTATAGTTTTAGCGCTTGAGAAGAAGAATATCTTTCAAGAAATTAAGAAAATGTTTAAGAAAGACACACCAAAATGGACTTATTGGTTCGTTTGCATAAGTCCTTTTGTAATGAGCTTTCTTGCATATCTAGTATATTTGTTAATTAGCCATGATTCATTCGCATTAGGTGTGTCTATTCAGATGATTGTACCAATAGCGATTATTATATTTATTACTGGCGGTCCCCTAGAAGAGTTTGGCTGGAGAGGCTTTCTTTTGCCTGAGTTGAGGGGAAGATACTCATTTTTATTTACAGTATTGATAATGGGAGTCATCCATGGTATTTGGCATATACCGTTACATTTTATAGACGGAACCGTTCAACAAGCGATGCCAATTTGGCAATTCCTGATCATTACTTTATTGACAACTGTAAGTTATGTTTTCGTATATGAATTCACGAAGAGTCTCTGGCCGATGATTTTGCTGCACTGGCTGGCCAATTTCTCAAGCGCAATGTTCGTCTATTGGCAAGCAGATTCAGGCAGATACGCTTTGTTTGGTTTAACTATAATTTTGGATGCAATACTTGTATACCTGTATTTAAGAAAGAAAAATAGAATCAAGGAGGAGACATTATGATATTTCTCAGCATTTCAACCGTTGCGGCTCTAGGAGTTACCATAGGGTTGATAGCGGTAATGATTGGTTTCAATATCATCATTAACAATCATGTAAAGAAGCAAGAAAAAGTGAAAGTGAGCACGATAATTCTATATTTAGTAGACGTAATTATGCTTTTAGGATTTCTGGCTTTGATTTTATACTTGTTCGGTTATGATTACGAGACAGAGCTAGCCAATATTTGGAACAATCTTGATACTGGCATCGCCAACAAGTTCGGAGCGATTGTCGGAACTGGGTTGACGGCTTTCATAGCCATGTTCATAGTTAAAGCAGCGAATATGCTTCTAAAGAGAACCTCGTCGAAAGATCATTTCAATAGAAAAAGGGTTCAAACAATCATTAAGGTTACTGGAAGCATAATCAAATATATCGTTTACGTAATCGCTTTACTGGTGATACTATCATTGTGGGATGTAAACGTTATGCCTGCACTAGCTAGCCTAGGAATTTTAGGAATCATTGTCGGTATGGGAACACAAAGTCTTATCAAGGATTTTATTGCCGGATTTTTCATTGTCTTTGAACATCATTTTGATGTTGGAGATATTGTGGAGATCAATGGTTGGAAAGGCGAAGTTATCGATATTGGACTTAAGAGCACCAAGGTCAAAAACTGGAAACAAGACATCAAGATTTTCTCCAACGGTTCCATCGATGACGCCATTAACTATTCGCTTTCACCTTCTACAGCCATAATCGATTTCGGTATCGCCTACAAGGAAGACATTCAGAAAACAATTGACATATTAAAAGCAGAGCTTCCAAAATATAGAGAAATGTTTGCGGAAATCATCGAAGATCCAATGGTTTTGGGTGTTACTGAACTGGCAAACAGCTCGGTGAACTTACGAGTAATAATCCGTACCGAGACTGAGAAACACTATGCTATTGAACGAGCTATCAGGCAAGGAATCAAGGAAATTCTCGACAAAAACAATATCGAAATTCCATTTCCACAGGTTGTTGTTCATAAACCGGAAGAATAGAATATATATTTATTGTCATTAATAATTACAAAAGGGATCTGTTGAATCGGATCCCTTTTTTATAAATTAACTTAACTGTTAAATTTCGTTTGAAATCATGATGATTTATGATTGAAAACAGGAAAAAGTGATATAATTATGTCTGTAGATACATGTCCGAAATTACCATTGCGGTTTTATATCGCTTTTATTTTTAGAATGACTTAGTTTAACATATCCGATGGGTTTTTTAAGGAGATGATTCATATGGATAAGGAAAAAAACAAAAAATCTTCATGGATTTTCATTATCATGCAAATCTTGTTTTTGATTGCGATTTTAATATTTGTTCTTCATTTCGGTTCAACCGGAGAATTATCGTCAAATGAAACGATGATAGTTGTTTTTCTGCTTGGATTACTGGCAGTTGCGCCAGTAACGAGTTTAATAAAGAACATCAAACTTTCAAAGAATATAGATCAGTCGGTTAGTCATGCTCAAAGCGAATACTCGAATATCGAGAATCAATCAACGATAATAAATTCGTCGTCTAATTCCTCTGAATCTCCTTCTAGTACTTCCGGAGTCAAACCATTAAAAGCCAATAAGCTGAGTACATTGATTCCAATGTTTGTGTTGCTTTTTACTTTTGTCTATGTTTTCTTCGGATCTTCATTCCTGAAATCGAACAATCCGGAAGGAAGATGGTATTATTATATGGAAACTGGGACTGTAGGCGGTGTTGAAAATCTGACCGAATATTGGTATATGGACATCTCATCAGACGGCTCGCTTGACATTGGT
>CALMFM010000077.1 GCA_937862575.1 uncultured Bacillota bacterium | reverse complement strand
TATCTCAGCAAGCATTGGATTCTGGTTAGCAATTTTAGTGACGGTGGGAACTGGTATTATTACTTGGAAGCCTTCTCTAATTATGGGAATAGTATACAAACTTTTCAAAGTTCCTGAGAAAAAAGAACCTGCTCCTGAACCTGTAATCGAGGTTAAGCCGGAGCCTAAAGTTGAAGAGCCTAAAGTTGAAGAGCCTAAAGTTGAACCTGAACCAGCACCTGCTCCTGAACCTGAACCTACTCCTGAGCCTGAACCTGCTCCTGAGCCTGAGTCTGAGTCTGAGTCTGAGTCTGAGGTTAAAGAACCTAAAGTTGAATAAAAATAATGACAAGTCGACCGACTTGTCATTTTTCATAAATTCTTTTCACTCTTTTTGATACGGCACATAATATCTCATATGGAATGGTACGAAGTTTTTCACACATCGATTCCATTTTTTTAGTTAAACCAAATACTTCAACAAAATCACCATCTCTTATGTTCAGTCCGTCAATCTTAATCATAATTGCATCCATGCATACTCTACCAATTACTGGAAGTTTGTGATTCTTCCACATCAAATAATCGTCATTCGATAGCAGTCTATTATATCCGTCAGCATATCCGATTGCTACAGTGGCGATTTTTTCTTTATGATTAGGATGATAAGTTCTACCATAACTGACCGTATCGCTTTCTGTTACCAATCTAACTGAAGAAACTTTCGAAAATACTTCCATGACCGGCAACAAATTCGCGCTTGTATGTCTTGGCGGATAACCATACATGGCGATACCGACTCTAACCATGTCGAGATAAGTATTAGGATATGCCAAAGTAGCTGCGCTGTTGGCTGCGTGCTTCAATAAAGGTCCGATTCCTCTGCGCTTCAATTCATCCAACAATTCGCTAAAAATGCTGAATTGAGTTGCACAGAAATCACTTGAAGGGTCATCGCTGTCAGCGAAGTGTGTATAGATACCTTCCAAGTTGAGGTTTTCAAATCCATTGATTCTTTCTATAGTATTAGCTACCTTAAAAAGGTCTTCGTGTTTATGCAAATAAAATCCAAAGCGGCTCATACCCGTATCAATGTTCAAGTGGATTCTGAATTCGAGACTTGATTCAGCCAGCAAGCCGGCATACTCTTCCGAATATACCGTTTGAATCAAATCATATCTTGACAGATATTTGAAATTCTCTGGTGAAGTTCTTCCGAATATCAAAATCTCTCCCTTGATGCCGCCCTCGCGAAGTTCTATCGCTTCTTCGATACTTGCAACAGCGAAATATTTACAACCATTGGCTTCAAGGTGTCTGGAGATTGGTATGCTTCCGTGGCCATAGGCGTCGGCTTTGACGACCGCCATGACATCACGGTCTCCAACTAACTTTTTTAATTCTAGATAGTTGTTAAGGACATTGTCTAAATGAATCAGTGCGTAACTGCGATCAACTTCCATAGCGCCTCCTATTTCAATACTCTTATTCCACCGAGATATGGTACTAGGACTTCCGGCACAAGCACTGATCCGTCAGCTTGTTGGAATTGCTCGAGAATTGCCGGTAAAAGTCTGGATGTAGCCAATCCAGAGCCATTCAATGTGTGACAGAATTCAGTTTCACCAGCTTCATTACGATAACGGATTTTCCCGCGTCTTGCTTGGAAAGCACGCGAATTTGAAACGGAAGAAACTTCTTTATAGATTCCGATTGAAGGTAACCAGACTTCGATATCGTAGGTTCTAGCCATCGCAAAGGAAATATCTCCGGCAGCGAGTTTTGTTACTTGATAATGCAATCCCAGTTTGTTCATTAAGGACATGGCTTTGTTTACAAGTTCTTCAAAAGCGTGATTGCTTCCTTCTTTGGTAGTGAATTGAACCATCTCGACCTTATTGAATTGATACCCTCTAATCATTCCTCGCTCTTCGGAACGATAACTACCTGCTTCTCTTCTATAACAAGGAGTGTAACCGAAATACTTTCTCGGCATTTCATTCAAATCCAAGATTTCATTGCGATGCAAGTTTATCAAAGCCGTTTCCGCTGTAGGCAAGAGGAATTTTCTTGGCTCTTCGTCTTTTAACCAGAAAACATCTTCTTGAAATTTCGGAAATTGTCCGGCGGTAAGCCCGCTTTCATAATTCAAAATATGAGGAACCATCATAAATTCATAGCCGTCTTTGAGATGTTCGTCAATGAAGAAATTGATTAAAGCCCACTCAAGTCTCGCACCGAGATTGGAATATATCCAAGTTCCGCGTCCGCTTATTTTGGCTGCGCGTTCATAATCGATGATTTTCAGGTCGGTCGCTAAATCAACATGATCTTTGATTGAAAAATCAAAAACAGGTTTTGTTTTGTTTGTGAAGATTACGACATTGTTCTCTTTATCTCCGGCAATGATATCTTGATCCGGGGTATTCGGTAAACGATTCAAAAAATCAAGAACTTTCTCTTCAAGTTCTTTCAATTCTTTTTCATCGTTCTCTATCGACTCTTTCAATCCGTCTATTTTCATAAAC
>CALMFM010000076.1 GCA_937862575.1 uncultured Bacillota bacterium | reverse complement strand
ACGTTTTCAGTGTAGTGAGCGATTTTTGCACGCCAGAGCTTCTCAAAATCATTCATGCTGTTGTTACCTCCGATATTATTTGATATCATATACTTTAAGGAGTGATTATTATGAAAATAAATATCAAGCCATATCCTTTGATGCATCCTTCTACGATAGTTCTGGTCGGGACAATCGTAAATGGCAAGCCCAATTTCACGACTATAGGTGATGTAGCAGTTGCGGGGCTTAATCCGCCTTTACTGATGATTTCATTGAATGAGAATCACAACGCTACAAAATTCGTTTTGGAAAAGGGGAAGATGTCAGTTAATTATCCCGGACCAGATTTAATGAGAGAAGTCGATTTCGCTGGCATTTATTCTTCCAAGACAGCTGATAAGAGCGATTTAGTCGAATCAGAACTGGTTGACGGATTGCCTGTTGTATCTAAGGCATCTATAACTTTGCTAATCAAGGTTATTGACAAAATTCAAGTTAAACATCGTATAGTATTTGTATGTGATGTGTATGAAACTTTAATTGATGAATCGTTGATGAAAGATGGTAAATTGGATCTTTCAGGAGTTCAACCAATCCTTTATGGACCAGATAATTTATATTATTCAAATATAAGTCCTATTGGTACAGGATACAATGAAGGAAAATATTTATTACACAATGATCAAGAAATAAAAGATGACCTTTGATACTTATGATTTTATCAAGCATTAATCCTGAATGCTTGATAATCTTTGCTCTCATGAGTCAAATGTTGTATAATTTTTTTAGGGTGAAATTATGAATTGGTTTGAGATTGTCAATAAAGCGACAAGATACATTGAAGACAATATCACAGGTGATTTGGAATTGGAAAACATCGCAAAGGAATGCAATGTTTCTTACTATTACTTTTCCAAGATTTTTTCTATGATGACAGGATATGGATTGAAAGAATATATCCGCAATCGCCGTATCACGCTTGCTTCATATGAAGTATCTCACACCAATGCCAGAATCATAGACATAGCTTTTAAATACGGGTATAGTTCTAATGAATCCTTTTCACGAGCTTTCAAAACAATCCATGGCATAAATCCTAGCGATGCAAGAAAAGAGAAAGTTACAGTATACACTCATTTTCCTGTTTTAACATATAAGATTCCTGATCGCAATTTAATCAGCTTGCGTTATGACTTGGTGGAAAACCTTGATTATGAATTTATTGGCAAGACAATGAAAGTAAAAGAATACAATTATCAAACAACTCAAAAAGAACAGACAAATTTTGATAACAAGTTCATCGAAGACTTACATCTTTCAAAACTGTATCTGGAAAAGCACACCCATTATAAAGTACTTTACAATCTTTCAGATGATACCAAAAGATATGATTACCTTACAGGTGTTGCCAAAGGCGACTTGCCTGATAATGAAGATTTGGTAAGTATTTCATTACATTTGAACAAAGCAATAAGATTCATCAGCAAATCGAACACACCAGAATTATTGCCGATGGTGAAAGACATCATCTACGACGAGTGGCAGAAGAATGGATTCAAAATTGATGGTGTGTGCGAAATCGAATACACTTTGAAAGATTCTAAAGGAAAACTGGATTTTTATTACATAGTCTCAATAAAGTGACAAATTAGTCTAATATATGTAAAAAACGACGCTAAACGGCGTCGTTTTCACATTAATTTTGCATTTTTCAGTAAATAATATATAATATATTTACATTATGTATTTTCAAAGAAATAAAGAGATTATATAGAAAATACATTCAATTTTTGAGTGTGTGAAAGGATATTACATTTTCTTTTTCATATTTTCGATATAAACTCTTTGACAAGTTTCTATCAACTTGATAGCTTCTTGTTTGGGATAGTATTCAAGGACTTCCACATGATGACCAGGTTCGAAAATCTTATAATTACTGAAAAAGAGTTTTATCTCTTTCATCTGTAATTCCTTGATGTCCAGGATATCGCAAACATCGTCGAATCTCCTGTCTGCATCAACCACGGCAATGATCTTTTGATCATGATCACCTGAGTCGATCATATCAAGGTAACCGATGACTCTGGCGTCTACGACACACCCGGGGAATGTCGGAGTAGAGGCCAATACCAATATATCAAGAGGGTCTCCATCCTCCGCAAGAGTCTTATCGATAAAGCCATATTCGGCTGGATATGTCATTTTTGAATACAGTACTCTATTCAATTTAATGCGATTTTTTTCCTTGTCAACTTCGTATTTGTTTTGGGTTCCCATAGGGATTTCGATGATTGCTTCTACAATGTGTCTCATATTATCACTTTCCTTCCTGAAAATTATATAATATGGACCTCATAAATGCAACTTTTTCGCGTAAAATCACAGTTTTTTTAAAGTAATATATATAAAACATAAAAAATATGTTAAAATGATTTAGAGGTGTTAGAATGATTAGGTTATTGTTTTTTGATGAACGTACTTACTTGGATTGGCTGAACGATAATTATTGGTGGCCTGTTATTCTTTGTGTACTTATTATTGCTGTTGCATTTTATTTCATATTCTTTTATAAACCGAAACCTAAGGCTTTGTTAGTATCAGACGCTGAAATCGATACCATCATCCAACTTTTCGGCGGAAAAGAGAATATCACTGAAATCACCAAAGAAGGCGCTAGATTCACTTTTTCTTTAAAAAACATCGAATCATGCAATTTAGAAGGAATCAAAAAGTTGGGGGCCACAGGCGTATTCGTCTCTGGATCAAATGTGAAACTCATCTTTCCTTTTAACGCGGATAGGATTATCGAAATAGTTAAATAAACGGAGGGATACAATGATAGTAGGTAAGTATAAGATTACTTATGAAAATGGTTTGCATGCCCGGCCAGCGACCAAATTGGTTTCTAAAGCCAATAGTTTTCAGTCCGAAATGATTTTAGAGTTCAACGAACGCAAAGTTAATCTGAAATCCATCATGGGAGTCATGTCTCTTGGAGTTCCCGCAAGCAAGAACATCAAGATCACCTTCACCGGGAAAGACGAAGAAGAGGCTTATCAAGCCATAACTCGTGTGATTAATGAAATCAACGAAATGAAATAGGGAAAGATTAAAACAATCATATTTCACGGATTTGTGAAATATGATTTTTTTATTACTTAAGGAACAATTATGAAAGAAAAAGAACATAAATTTCAGATATTCAAATTCGGCATGTATGGTTTCCTGAAAAACCTCATGTTTTTTGAACCTTACCTCTTGTATTACCTAATTATCTTGAACGGCCTTAGTTTCTTGCAGGTAGGTTTGCTATATTCAGTCCGAGGTGTAATTATTTATATATTTGAAATACCTTCCGGAGTCATTGCTGACAGATATGGTAAGAAAACGGAATTGTATATTTGTTTTGCATTCTATATTTTGTCTTTTCTTATGTTTTTCTTCGCCACGGATTATTGGATGTTTATAGTGGCTATGGGATTATTCGGGTTGGGAGAAGCTTTCCGTTCCGGAACCCATAAAGCGATGATAATGCAATATTTGGATGAGAATCAAATAGGAGATTCCAAAATTAAGGTATATGGAAAAACAAGATCCATGTCTTTGATTGGATCGATGGTTATGAGTTTAGTCTCAGTGGTCTTTGTTATATATCTACCGGATGTAAGATACTTGTTTTTGATATCAATTATACCTTTCATTTTGGACCTCTTGCTGATAATGAGCTATCCAAAGTATATGAATAAAGCCGAATCTGTGTCTTTCAATTTTAAGGAATTCATCCGCGAAAACTATTTTTCGATTAAATATGCTTTTACAGACAAAAAGGTTAGAAGTCTTCTGATTGAGTCTTCGTCTTATCAAGGTGGACATGATACTCTAAAGGATTATATTCAACCAATCATCTTGGCGATTTCAGGAAGCGTAGTAATATTTTCGATGTTTTCTCTAGAAGATAATTTGAAAATATATGTTGGTCTCATATATGCATTTATCTATTTAATCAGTAGCATCACTTCCCGGAACGCGCATAAACTTGTCGATAAATTCAATGAAAGAAGGATTCTCAACATCACTTGGCTAATCTCAGGAACTATAATGTTGATTTTGTCTTTCTTCTTGAATAACCTGATTATCGTGTTCTTAGTATTTGTGCTTTTCTACGTGATTTTGAACATCAGAAGGCCATTGATGGTTCATCTTGTCGGTGAAGCCACAGATAAAACCAAAAGAGCGAGTGTTTTAAGTATTGAATCACAAATGAAATCCATATTGGTTGCGATTTTCGCTCCAATAATCGGATTGATAGCGGATTATAGCTTAAAGGCAATGTTTATTATAGTAGGTATAGTAATGATTATTTTCTTCATCTATAAATTCATATTCAATAACGGAACTGAATCAAAACCAAAAACAGAGTAAAAAAAGTCAGTATGGCATTGCATTGCCAACTGACTTTTATATTATTTTCTTCCAAGTCCGATTTTCTTTTTGCATTTACGCATTTTCTTGAATGCGTAATCAGAAGCGATGTCTCTTCCTCTATCTAGTAGATCTTGAAGTTCCTGAGATTTAATAATCTCATTATACTTTTCTTGAATTGGGACCAAAAGATTAACTATAACCTCTCCAAGATCTTCTTTAAAGTCTTTGTAGGAAGAATCCTTATACTGGTTTACGATGTCTTCAATGTCCCGATCGGTTGCACTAGCGTAAATCGTTAATAGATTAGCTAGGCCTTGTTGGTTTTGCGGGTCAAAACGGATTACTCCTTCGGAATCGGTTACAGCTGAACGGATCTTTCTTCTTATCGTTTCTGCGTCATCGAACATTGTAATATAACCTTTGTCGTTTTCTTCGGATTTCGACATTTTCTTTTCCGGATTCTGCAAGTCCATTATTCTCGCTCCAACCTCTGGAATAATCGGTTCCGGCACAGTGAAGAAATCACCATAATAATTATTGAAACGGGAGGCGATAGTTCTTGTAAGTTCAAGGTGTTGTTTCTGGTCATCGCCTACAGGAACATAATCGGCATCATAAAGGATGATATCCGCAGCCATCAAAGCCGGATATGTGAAAAGAGAAGCGGTTATCGATGTTTCTTGCTTTTGCGCTTTATCCTTGAATTGGGTCATTCTTTCCAATTCACCCATATAGACATTCGACTGCAAGATGTATCCCAATTCCACATGTTCATTGATTTCTGATTGAATGAACAAGATAGTTCTTTCCTTATCCAAACCGCAGGCAAGATACATAGCCGCTATATCTAAAGATCTCTTTCTAAGTTCACTTGGAACTTGTCTTGTGGTTATGGCATGCATGTCAGCCACGAACAAATAAAACTCGCAGTCAGTCATTTTTCTCTGGAGTTTGACGAATTGTTTAATTGCGCCTAGGTAATTGCCTAATGTCAATGTGCCTGTTGGTTTGATGCCTGATAGAACTCTTTTCATTGGATATTCCTCCTTTAAATAAAAAATCGCCCTCTTGAAAGGACGATTTAATCGCGGTACCACCTTAATTCCGGCTTGCGCCGGCACTTTGGTCCCTTAACGCGGGAAACGAGTGTTATTAGCACTGCTCAGTGGTCCATTCGGATGATCGATGATAAGAATTCACACCAACATTCTCTCTCTTGAAAAATCGGATCATATTACTATTCCACGTCTTTGTTTTATGATTGTAAGTATTATATCATGATTTCAAAACTTCTTCAAGTTCATCTACCAATTCATTCATTCTGTTTACGACTGCCTTGAAAGCATCCTCGGTTGTCAGATCGACTCCGGCGTCAAGAAGTTGTTTTACAGGGAAATCGGAACCGCCGGATTTAAGCAAACCGATGTACTTTTGGAAAGCACCTGGTTTATTGTTTTTGACGTCTTCGTAGATTTTAAGGGAAGCAGCGAAACTTGTCGCATATTGATAAACATAGAAAGGTGTATAGAATAGATGAGGGATATAAGCCCAAACATATTCTTTAACTTCTTCCTTGACGATATCAAGACCATAAAATTCTTTATAAAGGTCAATCATAATCTTTGATAAAGCCGTTGATGTAATCGGTTGATTGTTTTCAATCAAGTTATGAGATTCCAATTCATAAATGGCGAATAAAGTCTGACGATAGAAAGTACTTAATATATCATCGATTGCACTCTGTAAGAGTACGATTTTCTCTTCTTTGGTCGCATTGCTTTCCTTGATTATGTAATCCAACAGATTATGTTCATTGAAAGTAGAAGCTACTTCAGCCACGAAGATTGTGTAGTTTTGAAGCGAAGTCGGTTGAGTTTCGGCTGCGTACATCGAGTGCATCGAGTGTCCGGCTTCATGTGCTACCGTGAATACATCTGATAAAGTCTTCGAGAAATTCAAGAGAATAAACGGATGAAGATTAGGCATTGAACTGGAATAAGCTCCCGTTCTTTTACCAGGTTGTTCGAAAACATCAACGAAACCGTCTCTCAATACATCTTTGGCTTTAGCCTGGAAATCTTCAGGGAAATGTCTTATTGATTTGAAGAACATCTTTTTGGCGTCAGCGAATTCATATTCTTTGCCGTCTTTTGCCAGTTGCAAGAATCTATCATAAGTATGAGTTTCCGATAACCCTAAGTATTTTCTTCTCATTTCCAAATAACGCTTAATAATATCTGTGTTCTTTCTAGCTACATTGGTCAATGAGTAATATACTTCTGTAGGAATTGCATTGTTAAACAAATATGATTCTAGACATGATTTGTAATTTCTTGCCTTCATATTGGCATAGTCAGCGTCCAAAACAGTTTTGTAGATATTTGCATAAGTGTTTTTATGCGCTTCATAATATGAGAATACAGCTTCAAAAATGTCTTTTCTATCATGTTCCGATTCTGATTTTTGAATGAAAGAACGATAATTTGAATTTGTGATTGTGACTATTTCGCCATTGTCAAGCATAACGTCGCTTGATTCGATATCCGCTACAGACAAAGAAGAATATAAATTTCTTCCTGCATTCAATAATTGTGAGAAGTTGGCCATTAAACTTTCCGACTTGTCATCAAGTATATGTTCTTGACGACGGAACAGTTTTGTCAAAGGGAAACGATATTCTTCAAGCGATTTGTCTTGATCGATAAATCCAATCACTTTCTCCCTGCCTAAAGAGATCAACTCTGGTTCCTCGAATGCGGTTGCTTGAGCCAATTTCGAGAAGGCGATCTGTACCCTTTGCAATCTAGCTGAATTTTCAGTGTTTTTCTTATCTAGATCCGATAATAAAGATGCATATTGGTATGTCTTCAGTCCAACAGAAGAAATCCCCTTTTGTAAGTCGAAATATTCTTTAAAATTCTTGAATTCACCGAGTTTGCCTCTATAAGTAGCCAATTTATCGATGACTTCGATTGTTTGTTTGTATCCTTCTTCCCAAGCCTCAGGAGAAGAATAAAGATATGTGAGATCCCACTTCATAAATATACCTCCATTTGATATCTTCTTTTATTATAACATCAATTGAAAAAATAAGGTATTAAAATAGGCTCATTATGATATAATAATATAGAAAGTGAGGGATGGATATGGTTACACTTTACACAAGTTCGAGTTGTTCCTCTTGCCGCAAGGCGAAGAGATGGTTCGAAAATCACCACATCGATTATCGCGAAAAAAACATCATCGGGATCAGATTGACCCGCAACGATATCATAAACATGCTTAAATATTCGGAAAACGGATTTGAAGATATAATATCTACAAGATCCAAAATCTTCAAGGAGAGTCAGTTGGAACCGGAAGAGATGAAGTTCTCCGAATTGGCAGATTTCATAATCGCTAACCCTACAGTATTAAAAAGACCAATCATCATTAATGATCAGATAATGCAGACAGGTTATAACGAAGATGAAATCAGAGCTTTTATTCCTAGAGAATTCAGAAAGTTCATCAATTGCGATGATTGCGATCAAAATACTCCTGAACGCGATTGCGAATACAAGAAGTGCTTGCAAGAAGCATTACAAGCGGTAAAATAAAGGCAGACCCTGCCTTTTTCTTTTTGTAAAAATGAAAACGGTTTATTAAAGCAAAGTCAATTGAAAAATATCTGATTTTCGTGTAAAATATAAGCGAATAAAACAAATATAGGAGGATATATATAAATGGCAGTAAAAGTAGCAATTAACGGATTCGGAAGAATCGGACGTCTGGCATTCAGACTGATGTTCGGAAATGAAGATTTTCAAATCGTCGGTATTAACGACCTAACAGATGCTGAGCAATTGGCATATTTATTGAAGTATGACAGCTCACAAGGCAGATACAACAAAAAGGTAACATTTGAAGGAAACGACATCGTTGTCGAAGGGGCAAAGATTCCTGTTTTCTCAGAAAAAGATCCATCAGCTTTACCATGGGGTAAACTTGGTGTTGATGTGGTTTTGGAATGCACCGGTGTCTTCGTTGACGTCGAAGGAGCTTCAAAACACATCACTGCAGGAGCTAGAAAAGTTGTTATCTCCGCACCGGCAAAAGGTAAAATGCCTACTATCGTTTATGGAGTAAACGACAACACTTTGACTGGAGAAGAAACAGTTATCAGTGCAGCTTCATGTACAACCAACTGCTTGGCTCCAATCGCCAAAGTTCTTGATGAGAACTTCGGTATCGTCAAAGGTTACATGACTACAGTTCATGCATACACAAACGATCAATCAACACTTGATATTCCTCACAAAAAAGGAATCTATACTAGAAGAGGTAGAGCAGCCGCTGCTAACATCGTTCCTACAACAACCGGCGCAGCCAAAGCTGTAGGATTGGTATTGCCACAATTGAAAGGCAAGATGGACGGAATCGCTTTGCGTGTTCCTGTCATAACAGGCTCAGTAGTTGACTTGGTAGTTGAATTGGAAAAACCAGTTACAGTAGAAGAAATCAACGCCGCAGTCAAAGCATCAGCGAATGATACATTGGGATATACTGAAGATCCAATCGTATCAAGCGATGTAATCGGCATGTCTTACGGCTCATTGTTTGACGCATTATCTACATTGGTTATGGAAGTCGATGGCAAACAATTGGTGAAAGTTATCAGTTGGTATGACAATGAAGCTTCATTCACTTACCAGATGATTCGTACTCTGAAACATTTCGGAGAGCTGATTTAGTCTTAAAAAGCATCTTCGGATGCTTTTTTCATACAAGGAGAAACAATGGATTGGATATATAACCTATTGGAAAACATCGAGGTTTTTATCGGGGAGAACGTCTGGTTCGCTCTGCTTTTCAGTCTGCTCCTGCCTTTTGTTGAGGCAATCGTTCCAAGCCTGCCTTTAACAGCTATAATCAGTCTTAATATCTCCGTATTATCTGTCGCCTTTGGAGCGACTGCCGGAACTATTATCGCAGTCATACTTTCGACAATCGGATCGTTCCTCGGTATGCTTCTGATTTTCTTCATAATCAGGAAGACTTTGAGTGGCAGATTTGTCA
>CALMFM010000075.1 GCA_937862575.1 uncultured Bacillota bacterium | reverse complement strand
ACTGCACAGTAGGGGCAAAGAGATGGCACTAATTGTGTAGACAATTCATATCCTCCGCAAATAAGTAGACGGGCTTTGGGCAGAGGGAAAGATTTTTGGGCACTTGATGCTCAAAAATATCCAGGTAGAGCTTCTCCATCCTATGCATCGTTCCCGCCATACCATCCCTGCCGCCATGCTCATGCCGCCGGAGGTTTAAAAATGTTTTGCACGATCGCTGACGATGTGACTATATAGTAAATAGTATCGCTAATAGAAAGGTCGTAACCGTAAAAGATGAAACGTAGCCTGCCAGGCTCATCGCAATAATTTTAATAATTTCGCAGTAAATGTTTTTGCAAGATTTTTGTAACGATCTTCTATGACTTTGCGGCGTTCTTCTCCTGAAACAAACGGCCTGTTCTCAACCCATGGAACATATTCCCATTTCCAGAGGTCAGGGTTTGTATCATGCTCGGCCATAGCATGATTGGATGTATTAATAAAAATTATAGGATGTTTATAATCATTTGCGTAATATTTTACTCTATGGGGTGGAAGATCCTCTCCCAGGTCTCCGTGTATGGTGTCTTCTTCCAGGTTGTTGTTGCCGCTATAGATCCCGGAAAAACGCAGTCCATTAGCTTTATCATCATCGGAGTCCGCTATGATATGGAAGCTCTCGATATCCCTTAAGCGGCCGTATTTTGTCAGTCTAACATACTCATAAATTTTATTTAGTATTCTATGCTTTCGAAGCTCCTCGTTATTGAAGACAAGAGTGACCTCAATTTCCTTCTTTCCCTCCGTTACAGGCTCTGTTGAGCAATGAATCTCCCGGATGAAGTTCTTCATTCCATCCACAGCTGGCTGGTATATGACCGGCCCGCATTTATGGTTAGCATCGACATCCAGATTGAATAAATTTGTATAATCCAAATTATTAATATTATTTTTCAAATAATCGTGAATTTCTTTGATTTTTTTATTCCCGGCAACACCCAACAATTCGCATCCTTCATCTGCCCATTGCCATAACCAGGCATTATCATCGATCTGGAAGGAGAATCGCTTTTTCGGACCGATCAAATTCCAGCGATTCTTATGATGATCATAAACCCTCGCGGTGTAATAATCGCATTTGATATCCTCTAGCCCGTCATTGATATTAATGCCCAGCATATATCTTAAACTTGCGTCAGAACCTTCTTTTTCTGGAAGGTCTGGCCTGCCGTATCTGGTATGAATCTCACCTTTCCTTCTCAATACCAGCCTTTTCATGCCGTCCTTGGTACGCACCAGATCCGCAGTTGTGAGGTTATCCCAATCCCACGTCCTCTGCTCTTCCGTCCATCGGAATTGCCCGTAATCTGCAGAAAAATTGCTCTCCAGTTTAGAGAACCATAAACCGGTAGCGTCCATAAAAACTCACCTATTTTCGTTACTCCATTAAATAAATTAAATGTTTCGGTCCCATTTTTAAAATAGTCTGCCTGGTAGTGAATTGTTATTCAAAAAAAGC
>CALMFM010000074.1 GCA_937862575.1 uncultured Bacillota bacterium | reverse complement strand
CATCAGTCACACTACCTGAACTCGCACAAAAATATCCACGAGCCCACAAGTGTTGACCCCAATATCTCTTCTTTAAATGAGGATATTCTTTAAACAATAATCTCGAGCTACGACCCTTTATATATTGAACAATTTTACTTGGTGATAACTCAGGAGGACAAGACAACAACAAGTGAACATGATCTTTAGACAAACTTCCTTTTAGTATCGTCAAACTTCTGGATTCGCACGTTTGACGGATCAATTCTCTCGCTCTATAGCCAATTTCACCTTGCAATATATGGTATCTATATTTTGTTACCCATACAATGTGATATTTTATATCATATACCGTATGTGAACCCTTTCGATATTCCTTGCCATCCATATTTCGAACACCTCTATACAAACATTACAACATCAGAGGTGTACTATCCTTGCTGAAAGCTCTTCTCCTGAAAGGAGAAGGTTTTAAACCTGGCGCATTGAAAATAAATTACATGTGCGAAATCTAAGAATTTATCTTTTATCCTATATTCATCGACTTTTTCGCCTTCTGCCGAAGCGCAAGCAATATACAATATATCACGTCTTGGTTTCTTTTGGGGTTTGATTGGATCTTTCATGAGAACAAACATATATACGGGAGTAGTCTCGCAAAAAATCGCTCCTCCGATGCTTCCGTCTGCGTTTTTCTTTCTGCAATACCAATTTATTCTCGTTACATATTGAATTGTATCGGGTATTATGAGCGTGTTTTCTTTTATCGAATATGTGTCGTCTAATTCGTTCTTCTTAGACGTAAATTCTAAGAACTTTGTTGTTCTTATGAAAGACTTTTCTATGCCGTAGCCTTGTGAATGTTGATCGTTTAATATGACATCTGCTTGAATGATATATTCTGATGGCAAAGCGATGTTTTTCGCCTTAAACAACACACGAACCTTTTGGTTTCTTTTCGTTTCTAAAACCAATGCACAAGGTTCGAGTCTCTTATCTGGTCCAACATCTTGAAAATGTGGCTTCTTCCAACTAACATCTATTTTTTTATTGTCAGCATCTAATAAATCCAAACCACTATCAACAAATATCTTCACCACATCAATAGGCGAACTCGTCGGGTTTATCTTTGTTTTTTGCGTAAAAAATATACCCAATATATCATTTATCGATATCGGATATATATCTTCTTTATTATGACCTTTTGCACTTGCGACTATCTCATAATAAAGCGGTATCTCCTCATCTTCTTTTCTCGACGAATAATTATCTTCATCTGTCCTTTCATTCGTCCCTTCATCCTTTCCATTACTCACACCGCTTTTCTTCGTGAAATACTTCATCTTGTTATATTCATCCGAGCCTATTGGGATTAGTTTTACGGTTTTGCCTTTTTGTAGGCGTGATGTTATATCGCTTTGATTTTTTAGTGTGCTAGTTACAGAAGCGGGTAACGATCCGTCCCAAGTCCAATTCCAAGCCAATTGTGATCCAGATAAATCGCCAGATGTTGCTATTATTGTTTCGTCGTAATATATGTTTATAGTGTAATGTGGATCGTCGTTTTCTGTCGATGTACCACTCAATCCGTTGTAAGTCTCGTTCCAAATCGTCGAATATTGGTCGAAATTTAACTCATCGCCTATTGTATAATCTATCACATCGGGCTTTGGTGTTATCGCTAATTTTCTTTGAATGAAATTTCTATTGAATAATTCTTCTTCTGAAATCACATTATCATTAGAATCTAAAACCTTTTTTCTAATATCTAAGTTGTGCTTTCCATCGTCGAAACTGCCCACACCTGTTATAGTAGTGAAAGATGTTAGCTTGCCTTTGCCTTCGGTTCTCCATCTTAGAGTATTGTTCAAATAAGATTCTAAATAATAATATAGTAGTTATAATTAATTTTTTCCGTAATCCGAGAAAAATATTCTCACTGACAAAGCCGTTTTTATAAAATATCGGAAATTACTTTTTGTACTTACTATAAATGTATGGACAAGGATTAAAGACGAAAGTAGAAAGATAAAAGATGAAAGAGAATTACGATTAAATTGAAAATAAACAGCAAAACCTCGTCTTG
>CALMFM010000073.1 GCA_937862575.1 uncultured Bacillota bacterium | reverse complement strand
CGCTTCTCATATTCTTTGAGTGGAACTTATTCTAATGCAATGTTTATTGGTATAGCTGGTCATGATGCTTCAGATGCTGCAACTTACAAAATTTTCGGATCTGATTTGGACTATGACTTTGCTTGGACAGCATCAGATGCAGGATACAATGGCGATGCAACCGATTCAGTTGTTAATAGATTAACATCAGTAGCTACAGCTTTAACTGCAATTACTGGTACACAAGGCTCTACTCCTATAGATGTATTGGAGTTGGCGAATGTACCTCAACTAGTGACCGTGCGGGTATGGATTGAAGGTTGGGATGCAGACACAACTAACGCAGTGATGGGTGCAACATTTACACTAGGTATGACTTTCACTCTTGGAGCAGCATAATTTTAACTAACAATTTACTTTAACCAAAATGGCATAACACAACTTAGGCGCGCACGCCTAGGTTGTGTTGCCCTTAAGGGTTATCTTTTCTGAGCTCTTAAAAAAATACTCGAGAACTTTGAAAAGATATTCCTTAAATATGCAAAAATCTGTTGAGAAACGGCAAGATTCTTAGAAATATAGATAAAAAAGGCTATATCTAATATATAATGGGTTTTGTTCTTAATTATTATTAGTATAAGGAGAGATTTATGGAAGAGAATAATACAGTTAAAAAGAAAGCATACAAAATTGCTAATATAATTTTTTGGGTGGTGTTGGCAATTATTGCCATCTACGCTGTGATTGCTTTAACTTCAAGCAATGATGGAGTAAGGACGATTTTTGGCAGGACAGCGTTTACTGTTCAAACAGATTCTATGTACCCTGTATTTGAAAAAGGTGATTTGATATACGTCGATACCGATGTTAATCCAGAAGATGTGGCAAGAGGAGATGTTATCACTTTCCAAGCCTTTATTGATGTTAATGGCGATGGTGAAGAAGAATGGGTATATAATTCCCATGAGGTTATCGACATTGAAACTGACATTAACGGATACTTACACTTTGTCACAAAAGGTGTAAATAACGATGTTCAAGATCCGACTACTGTTCATGAAAGCCAGTTGGTAGGTGTTTGGACTGGCGATACAACTAAAAATCTGGGTGGAATCATTGATAGTGTTGTAGGGTTCCTACAATCAGGAACTGGATTCTTCATATTTATCGTCATTCCTTCATTTGCCTTTTTGGTATATGAGATTGTTAGATTCGTCAATGTAATGACTGAATATAAAACTCAACAGATACTAGCTGATAGAGTAAAGATGCAAGAAGAAGCTTTGGCTGCCGCAAGAGCACAACTTGAAGCAGAAGCCCTGGCAAAAGCTGAAAAGAAAAAAGTATAAGAATAGTTTTTATAACTATAACACATTTAAGGAGGAGACCAAATGAATGAGTTTTCAAGATTTTATGTAAAACTTTATGAATATATTTGGCAAGACATTGTCGCCTTCTTTCGTGATGTAGTTTGGAAGGGTATTCTCGTACAACTGTATGAAAATATAAAATCATATTTTGATTTATTGATAATTGAGCAAGTAAACTTCTCAATAATTTCATGGATCATGGTAATCGTGACATTCATTTTGAATATGTCACTTATTGTGTTTATAGTAGTGAGACTTTATTTGTGGCTACGTAAATTTGCTTCTTTCAGAGCTATCGAAATTGAAAAGAACGAACTTATCGAAGAAATAGCCAGATTGAATGACAAAGTCATGGAACTGGCAGATGAAAAGAATCAAATTCTTGCACTCAAGGTATCACAACTTGGAATTAATTCAAGAACAAAGGAACCAGCTCCTGCATCGTATGCTGATGGTGTTGGCGGAGGAACAAGACTAACTCCGGCATTTGCGGTCGGTGGAATAGGCGCTACCAAAGAAGGCGTAACCCCAACAATAATTCCGACTCTTGGAGGAGGAGGCGGTGGTGGCCGTGGAGGAGGCGGCGGAGGAAGCTCTGCTGAATCAGTCCTTGCACCTGGAGAATCTCGTTTCGTCAAACTTATATCAGTTGATAAAGAATTTGCTGGAAAAGACACGCATATTTATATGGATGAAACTGATTATCTTACTTTACCGGAATTGGTTGCTCGTTTTGTCAACTTTGCATCATCAAAGCTTAAACTATACTATAGTCCAAAAGCTATTACTTGCTTCTTTGCTGGTATGGCTGCTTCAAGAGTAATTATCCTAGAAGGTATTTCTGGTACAGGTAAAACCAGTTTGCCGTACGCAATGGCTAAATTCTTTGGAAATAACGCTTCAATCATCTCCGTGCAACCCGCATGGAGAGACCGCGCTGAAATCATCGGATATCTCAATGAATTCACCAAGAGATTCAATGAAACCAATTTCTTGAAATCTCTCTACGAAGCAATTTATAGAAAAGATATTAATTTAATCGTTCTCGATGAGATGAACCTCGCAAGAATCGAGTATTATTTCGCTGAATTCCTTTCCATCATGGAAATGCCGGATCCAACGGAATGGAAAATCGACCTTGTTCCGGACTCTCGTCCAAGCGATCCTCTTAAAGTCATCAATGGTAAAATCACTGTTCCTACAAACCTCTGGTTCGTTGGAACATCCAATAAGGATGACTCGACTTATACCATCACCGACAAAGTTTATGACCGCGCCATCACCTTGGAATTTGAGAACAAGGCCGATCCGTTCATGGCTCCAGATACAGAACCGGTTCATATGAGTGCCGGATATGTTCAGGAACTTTTTGATGAGGCAATTCATAAATATCCTGTCAGTGAAGATATTCTGGAAAAATTCCAAATCCTAGACAAATACATACAACAAAATTTCAAAGTCGCATTCGGTAACCGTATTATGGGTCAGGTTCATAAATTCGTTCCTGTATATGTCGCTTGCGGCGGAAGCGAAGACGACGGATTGGATTATATATTCACATATAAGGTTCTTCGTAAATTTGAGAATTTGAATCTTGCTTTTCTGCAGAATGAACTAGACCAACTTATTGCTCAAATCAAAAAAATATTCGGTAAGAACGGATTCGAGGAATCAGTCAAGTACATTCGCGAGCTAAAAGGCCGTTAATGGATGTGATATGAATGGATAAAGGTTCGGCCAAAAAGTATTTCAAAAAAATTAATACTACATTTGAAGGAGTCAATCGTCAAGACGAATTCGCCAAAACGTTTCTTAACCTGATCAAGGGCGCCGATACTAGGCTCTATCATAAAGAGCGTAGGGAGAGAAGGGTTTTTGACGACTCTTTTATGAATGCAATTGATGCAATACTACCAGTAATTGAAAAACTTACCAGAAATCCTGGAGAAACATTAAAGAAGTTCTCTGAGATTGTTCCAGTAGAGAGAGCCAAGAAAATCGATGCTGACACCGTGAGACATTTAGCGGCTAACACTCAATATATCAAAAGCGCTGACCAAAACGGAAACATCGTTCCTTCTAAGGTTTTGACATCATACTCAGAAGCTGATTTAGGAACATATGAAAACAGATTCTTGATGACTCTAGTAGATAAACTTTTCACTTTCATTGAAGTTAGATATGATTTAATCGTGGAAAAAGCAAAAACAGAATACGTCAATTTCCTAAAAGTCGACTCACAACTTGAATGGGAAGATGCAATCATAGATTATGACATAACATTCAGTATCCATCAAAGATCTGCTGCCGATGAAATCGGAAAGAAGAATCAGGAGTTATTGAAGAGAATTACGGACATGCGCCAGTTGATAACTATGTATAAAATGTCGAGTTTCATGAAAGCGATGGCTAGTTACCAACCAGTTAAACCACCAATCATGAAGACAAATAAAATCCTTAAGAATTATGATTTTAAGGCTTGCTATGAGATGTGGGTGCTTTTGGATGAAATCGATAGTGTCGGTTATGACGTCGATGTGTTTGAAAGAGACATCGAATTCGAGAATCGATACCTTACAGAAATCGAGAACCTCTTCTTGGTAATCTATTCAACGGTAGCCAATAATCAAATCGACGATTTTGAGTTGTCTCATGAAATTCCGATTGATTACACCAAAAGAAGAACTCCAAGAGTCCAAATCTCTTATGAGAAGGACGAGTATATTCAACCTGGCGAATATTTATTCCAGGATAATACACTGAATCAATACTTCCTCGATCAAATAAGGAAAAACAACGAGACCAGATTCAAAACACTTCTTGATGCCGGAATAGATGAAGAAGAAGCAATTAAAATCATCTACCAAAGGCTATCATCTTTGGCTGATGCCGCTTTCGTTGATTTTATCAATGAGAACTTCAAACCGGAAGAAGGCAAGGACATCAACGCCAAGATCGAGATTCAAAACAAGATATTAAAAACATACAAGAACATAGACAATATTCAAAAAGATAACGTAAAGAACATGCAAACTCAGAAAGCTTTAGCCTCCTTATCATTGAACAATTATAAGGACGAATTGAAAAAAGCTTTGGAAGCTGAAAAACTTAGAAAAGAAATAGAAGAAGCCGAAAAACTCAAAAAACAAATGGACGAGAAGCGCAAGGAAGTAGCTAAAGAAATCGAGCAGAAACAAAAGCTCAAGAAAGCAAAGACAATCCTTGAAGAAGCAGAAAAGGAAAGACGAGAAAAGAGAATTAAGGAGCTTCGTGAATTTAACTAAAAAACCATAAAAAGGAAATGAAGAGGTGATATTATGACGCAGAAACGCTTAACCCTATCTCTTGTCGCATTGATGGGTTCTGTTCTTTTGTTCGTAATCGCCTCTTTTGCTTGGTTCGCGATTTCGGATGTATTGAACATAAATGATAACACAATAGAATTGATTAATATTGATGTCGACGCTGATTTATATGTTTCGGATAATGGTTCAGACTATGTATTGGCATCATCAATAGAATTTCTTAACAACGTACCTGGAGACATTAAATATTATAAGATAGTGCTTACCAATAACAACGACTTTGCGATTCATACGCAGGTTTCTTTGCATGGATTCACCGATAGTTATGCAGACGCAGGCGGCGATACATCAAATTATGCACTAGGGCAAACTCTGATGGATGTAGTCCTTCTAAATGCATCGAATAACATTGATTCAGTTACTATCACAGACCAGACACTAACTTCATTATATTATGGATCAGCACTGGTGATAACTCATGAGGATGTATTGGTTCCGGCGCTAGGTGGAGCGGAATTTTATTTCAGTTTCACCATCTCTGAAGATGCTGGAAACGATTATCAAAACCTTGGATTGGACATAGCACATATCTTTGTCCAATCAGTAGAGTAGGTGGTGCAAAATGAAAAAAACACCATTGATTTTATCCATATTCTCTTCGATTCTGATTATTGCATCACTTGTCATGTTAGGAATATCCTATGGATGGTTCGCTGATGTTATTGATTTAAATGACGGAACGATTTCCGTAGGGGATCTGAGATATTCGGAAACAGGAGATTTCATAACCGATAACCAAATAATTCAACCTGGTTTGGAGTTGTTGGATGAAACTATAACTCTTACAAATACATCGCCAATTGAGTCGCAAATGCGAATCAAAATATCCTATACAAAAATCACAAGACCGGTTGACGTTCTTGTAATAGAAACAGTAAATTATTCAAATGTTGATGACCATTTGTCCGTTACATTTGATTCAACTTTTGTTTATTCCAGTGATTATTGGTATTATAACGCAACAGATGCCGTCATATCGGCAAACTCAGGACTGATTGAAATGATTTCATCGATAATGTACGACGGTGAATACGTCGGAAACGATTATGCGGGACAAACAGTATCAATCACGGTGGTAATCGAAGTCAAACAAAGCGATAATGTAACTTGGGCAGAATTGACTTCTTATGATTTCTCGACCGGCTATCCTGCTTGAGTAGTCCTTAGGGACTCTCTTTTTTGGGAGACATTATGAAAGACAGAACAAAGAAAATTCTCAACATGATTCCATATGCCTTTTTGGCAATAGCATTCGCTCTACTTGTGTCGCTGTCGTTCTCGCTGAAAAACGGGAACACACCGACAGTTTTAGGTAGAGCCATTTTCATTGTTGTGTCTCCTTCAATGGAAGATACCATCATGGTTGGCGATGTAATAATCATCAATACAAATGCCGATGAATTTACAGTGGGAGATATCATAACCTTCCATAACCCTAGTGAGCCAGAGATGATTATTACCCACCGTATTAT
>CALMFM010000072.1 GCA_937862575.1 uncultured Bacillota bacterium | reverse complement strand
GTCAACCCATTCTACTTGAGAAGCCTTAACAAAATCATATATACCTTCTTCTTCAGTATAATTCGCTCTTTCGGCATGAGAATCAAGGAAATACACAGTATAGAAAGGCACACCGTCTTTGTTGAAAACAATACGGAAATTACCTACACCGCCATCTTCCAGTTCTGGTCCAACTTTGAAATAGAGATATTCAGTGTCAACCATTTTATCTAAATATGATTTATAACTGTTGTAATCGGTCTCGTGATTTCCGAAGACGAATGTCCATGGTATTTCAAGAGATTCCATCTCGGAAATAAGCAAAGAAAACAATGCGGGTCCTGACACGCTCATAACCATATCTCCGGTTATGACAATCAAATCAAAGTCGTCGCTTTTCGCAAGAGTCTCGATGCCATTCAAAGTAGCCCGGTCATTAGCGTCTACACCATAGGTAAGATGAAGATCTGTAAGTTGAAGAATCTTTAGGGAGTCATTCTTCATGTCTATTTCAAACGGAAGATCATCAGAAAAAACGACGGGATCTTCTTCAGTTGTTGCTGTACAACCCATTATTGAAAACAGTAAAACAAATAGCAGAAAAGCCAGTAATTTTTTCAAAACGCAAACGCCTCCAAAAATGTCGGGTCATTCTAATATCTCATATGCCCACATAGTATATCTATATATATTTTATCACACATTATTCCAATAAAAAAAGTGATTTTGTCGTATAATTAAAGAAGGGTGGTAATTGGCATGAAAAAACTCAGAAAAACATTACTTCTATCTGTCATTTCTTTAATGACCTTTTTTGCATATTCTGCGATTTTCAACAATAACATCTCCTACACACTGGTAGAAAATCAATTTATTCATTCAGTTTCTAGTCTTGATGAAGCAAACAAATTAGCTGATGACTACAATTTAGAACTGCTTGAATATGACTCATATGGAATAGCCACATACCTTAACACGGAAAACATCGATACATTACTTATCAATAACGGATTTAGTTATAACTCTTATGCATCGGTTGAAGCTCCACCTTGGCAAACATCTTCAGAAGAAGATCCTTATCTAAGAAATCAATATGCACTTGATATGGAAACCGTTATTGATACCTGGGGTGTAACCGAAGGATCTGCAGATATTACAATAGCCATCATCGATACCGGTATTGATATCTATCACGAAGAATTCACCGGCAGAATATCATCACTATCCAAAAACGTAGTGACAGGAGCTGTTGGCTTAACAGCGGTAATTGATGATTTTGGACACGGAACCATGGTTGCTGGTATCATTGGAGCTAATAAGGATAATTCTGTTGGTATAGCAGGCATAACGCAAAACACCACCTTATTGGTTATCAAAGCCAATCAAACTGGTGAAGGTGCGTTCTTTGACAGTGATGTCATCGAAGGAATTTATTATTCAATCGACAATGGTGCCGATGTAATCAATTTATCATTAGGCAGCACCTATCCAAATCCTAACACCAGAGATGCCATTGATGTGGCAATCGAAAATGGAATAGTTGTGGTCGGAGCTTCTGGAAATGATGGCGATGACACTTTGAATTATCCAGCATCATTCGACCAAGTGATATCAGTTGGTGCTCTGGATAATACATATACAATAGCCGAATACTCAAATTACAATGAACAAGTCGACATATCTGCGCCTGGTAGTGATATTCTCACAACTAGCATTGACGGAGGTTACATGTACGGATCAGGTACAAGCTTTGCTGCTCCTCAAGTAACTGGCATCATAGCGCTTTATATGAGTGTATATCCCGACGCTACTGTAGCTGAGATAAAAGATAAACTGTTCATAACCGCCATGGATCTTGGTGCTGATTCGCTAGACGAATACTATGGCTACGGCTTGGTTCAAGCCTATGATTTCGTTGTGGCTACTTATTATACAATAACTTATGTAACATTTCCTGGTACGCCTGTTGAACCCGATTATGTGCTTTCAGGCACTTATCTGGAGTCAACTCCGATTCCGACACTGACGGATTCTGTTTTCATCGGTTGGTATTTGGATCCAAACTTCATTAATCCATTTGACGATTCAGTACCTATCACATCCAATCTGACTTTATATGCTCTTTATTCGGACGCATATCATACAGTTAGATTCGTGACCGATGGTACTTCCGTATCAAGTTTGGTAGTAGAGCATCTGGATACTTTCACTTTACCAACAACCAGTCTTGAAGGATATCGCTTCTTAGGTTGGTATACAGAACCTGAATTGATTAATCAATATCAAATGGCACCGGTAATCGGTGATTTGACTTTGTATGCCAGTTTTGAAGAAATCATATACTACTCTGTAACATTTTATGTTCAAGGAGATGTCTATATCGTAGAATCTTACGAAGAGAATACTGTAATCACATTGCCACAAGTTGATATTTATGGATATAATTTTGATGGTTGGTATCTTGATAGTGAATTTACTCAGGAATATGTAAACAATCCTATCGCTGAAGATATGATACTTTATGCCAAATTATCTCAAAATACATATGATATAACCCTATGGGTTGACGGAATTTCATCAGTAGTCTCTTTTGAATACTTAAGCACTCCTACTATTGTAGACCCGATAAAAGTTGGTTATGAATTTGCCGGCTGGTACTTGGACTCTGAATTAACACAGAGGTATTACTTGTCTCCAATAACTGAAGATTTCACCTTATATGCCAAATTTGTTTCCGAAGCATATACAATTGATTTGATTATTTTAGGGGAACATTACGATTATGTCTATGTTGAATCCGGAGCGACTCCAATCCTTCCGGAAATTAGTATGTTAGGTTATGATTTCAACGGCTGGTTTTTGGACTCTGGTTTCGCAACTGAATATGTAAATGGTCCATTATCAAACAATCTGGTTCTATATGGTAATTATTCCGAAACAGAATATGTTATCCGCTTCTTTGATTCTAACGGATCCATAGTCACCCAATACATTCTATACTACAACGATTTAATTGTTTATCCTGCAAATCCAACTAAAGATTCAACCTTGTCGTTTACATATACATTCTTAAATTGGTCAACCACAATGACAAATGCTACATCGTCACTTGACATCTACCCCATTTTCGAAAGAACCTTCATTGAATCCAGCGTTTCATTGAATCCTGGAGTAGATACAATCATGGTTGGTGATGAACATATCGACGGTTCAATCACAACAGCTGATACTTCATTGACAGTGGTCACAGAAAGCAATTTGGACTCTGAAGAAGCTGGAAAATACGAGATAATTTATAATATTTACGATGGTGGTGAACTTTTATATTCTATTTCTAGATATGTGAGAGTCATAGAACCAGAAACCGATGTGAATATTACACTAAACCCAGGTATATCGACTATTTATTTGGGTGAAGAATATACCGAAGAAGGCGCAACATCAAATGTCGGTGAGATAGTAATCTCTGGCACGGTGGATACCGCAAATATTGGCATTTATTATATTACATATACTGTTGAGTATAATGGAATGACATATGCAAAAACCAGAATAGTTACAGTGCTTGATCAATCAGTGAAAACTGTTCAAGTTATTACCGCTTTGTCATATAAGGAGGAAGATTATGAATAAGATATTAAGATTCACCTTGGCATTTATTCTCCCGTTCTTCCTAGTTAGCTGTTTCGCCCCGGAAGATGATGATGTTACTATAGAACTGAATCCAGGCGTGGATACTGTTGAAATCAATACCGAGTTCATCGATTCTGGCGCCACCAGCAAAGCCTTTGGATTCAAAGTGGATAACGAAGTGATCTATGACGATGTCGACATTACTGCAGTTGGAACTTATCATATAGTTTATGAAGTTGAATATAAGAGCGTCACAAAGACAATTACCAGAATTGTAAATGTCGTTGACGAGACTCCTCCTACTGGAAATCTTAATGCTGGAATAGACACCATCAGTGTTGGTTCATCATGGGTCGATGCATCTGTGACTGTTTTCGATAATTCTCTTGGAGATGTTACAATAACTGTTTCAGGAAACGTCAATTCAAACATTGCCGGAGAATATATTATCACCTACATCCTGGAAGACCCTTCAGGCAATCAAAGTTCGATTGAAAGATATGTTTTCGTTATTGAATAAAATTCATTAAAACACACCACGCAAGCATCGTTGGTGTAATAAGAAAGGACTCGTTTTGAACGAGTCCTTTTTGTCAGTATTATATTTTTAAGTCATAATTTTTCTAGGCAATCATCAATCATATATTGAATTTACTAGAAACGTGTTCATTGAAGTTGTCTTGGATTAAATAACTTAAATTTTTCTACAAGGTTGTCACTTCATCGACTTCTCCGTATTGATCCAGATCATCTGGGTAAACTATGGATAATGACTCCGGATTTGTAGTTCGGATCAAGTAAATCAATAGGTTCGTTTCATTTGTATGATATTTAAAACTGATGTCGAAAATCGCGAATTCGCAATCTGAATATACTCTTAATTCTAAAGATTCGCCACTTGAGATGTATCCGGAATTTACTAAAGCTTGGTCATCAAACTCAAATATCAAGTCATTTCCCCAAGGAGCACCTGCTCCTCTGATATCGATCAAATAATCATCGATATTCTCGTCTAAAAATATATTCAGCAGCAATTGATCCATCTCGTCAATTCGCTGCATATAGTCAAGTTCGGCAAAATCAACTTCTTCCTTGATTGTGCTTCCTTCGAGAAGATCATTCAAATATTTAGTATAAAGTTGGCCGTCTTTATAATATCTCTCATATTCTTCTGAAGTCTCAGAAGCGGAATACTTCTCTCCTGTAAAGTTTACTCTCAAATAATATTCCTCAAGATGTTGTGATTCTCCATAATAAAATGTCGTTATCTCCCGATTCTGAAGTTCGTAGATGAAGGCATCATACAGCCTATCGGTTTCCTCTTGGTTCAACGCCCAGCCGTCACAGCTAACAAGCATAGGAGATAGGAAGACCATCAACATTAACATAATCAATTTTCTCATTATACTTTTCATATTGAACTCCTAATTGATTTATATATCGTTTTTAAAGAAACATATAGTAAATTTATATTAATTCAAATCCTTTATAACACACTTCTAATAATATATCAACCTTAGGATTGAAATTCACAAAAAAGACCCAACTTTCCAGTTGAGCCTTAATGTTTTATTTTGGTGACCTGTACGGGATTCGAACCCGTGAATGCATGCGTGAAAGGCATGTGAGTTAACCGTTTCTCCAACAGGCCATAAAAATGGCGCCTCAACTAGGACTTGAACCTAGGACCCCATGATTAACAGTCATGTGCTCTAACCAACTGAGCTATTGAGGCGTTAAAAAGAGAAAGTAGCCTGGCGATGTCCTAGTCTCGCACCTAAAGGTACTACAATCGGC
>CALMFM010000071.1 GCA_937862575.1 uncultured Bacillota bacterium | reverse complement strand
GTGGAATAAACGAAGATATTTTCTTTGAATATGAGCGTGATTTTGAATCTGATTCGAGCGGATATATAAATGTTGATGGGAAAATGCTTTATGTTGTGGGGGGATATCTTTGGAGATTAGGCAGAGTCGGGCATTTAATACAGGATATGTCCGTTCCTGCTCATACACATAATGATGCCCATGCTGGCATAATAGGTGGCGATGTGGGGAAGATAAGGATATGGTTCACGGGCATCAATTCAGAGCATCCGAGTGATAATGAATTCACAAAGATATTTTATGTTGAGGTAGGAGAGCAATAAATGAAAAAATTATTTCTATTATTATTTACTTGTTTTTTGCTAATTTATTTTTATTCTGCAGATTTACGCTTTTCAGTAAATTACAATGATGATAATTATTGTGATTATACGTGGTATGGCAATGAAAAGCATGATTTCTTTTGCATCCCCAATTCCCCTGATCGTTTTGATATGCAATTATCCCGTAATATCAAATCCAGTCGTAAATTCTTCAAAGATATTTATCTTTATAAGTATATAATACTGCGGTGTTGCAAATGAGAAAATCTTTTATCACAACGATTTTGTTATTAGGCACTTTGCTATATTGCCATGAACTTTCTTTGGAGCTATCACTGAACAATATTTTATTCAAGGATGATTTTATTCAATATTCCGATGCGGTGATAGAAGAGGTTAAAAATAGCGAATATTATTTCTGGGATTATTATTTTTATTTGAATGAGACAGTGAAAAGCCGAGTAGAATATAGAAATATTTTTAAAAATTATATTTTAGTGAAGGCATCTCTATCCGTTGCTTTGTACAATAAACTGGTGTATTATGAAGATCAGTATATAGACGACCTGTTTCATTCCGTGAAGGAATGGAACCAAGTTCTTCTTAAAGCCACAACATATCTCGGGTTACAGATCACACCGATAAAATGGAAATGGTACTATCGTCTATGGTTTTTATATGGCATGAAGTATTTTAGCGATAAAAATAGAACATATTATGATAAAATAAATATATCAAATCTTTATCATGAACTGTATATAAAAAATATTCTCAAAATATATACTAATCTGCTTTTTTCAGAAATAGTATTAGAGGCATCCCCGGATATATTTCCGATATCCGGTTTCCAGGTGGGATTCTATTTATCGGTATATCACACATCCCTTGGCATGATAGAATATGGTACAACGAATAAATACAGTGACGGGAACGAAGGATTTTTTGGATTCTTCTTGAAATATAAGTATCAAAAATGTTATATCACGCTCAATTTTGGTGATTTTGAAAACAGCTCTAAAGTTCCTATAAATATAATATTCGAGGTAGTATTATGAAAAGCTATATCTATTTACCTCTTTTTTTTATTTTATTATTTACAAGGGTAGAAACTCATGAATCAATTGTTCATGAATATATAACTAAAGAATCCGTTAAGATAATTCCTTTAAATCGACTCGAACCTTCATTTTTAAATACTATAGTTAACTGCTCTATAGTCGAAGATTATCCTCCAACAAAATGCTCCTTTATATTATCAGATGAACAAATAGATGCAGAAGGTATAGGGGATCCAATATATGGGTATAGCTGTAAAACACTGGGTTCAAAATGCTTTTTATTTGGATTGGAGTTTGCATTTCCAATAATTACTTCAACCCATTTTTTTAAGCAAGATGATGCATTTCCTTATGGTGAAAACGTTGATGTATTAATTAAAATCAATTCATATACACCATTTGGAAGCATCTGTTCTGATCAAATTAAAGTTGGTGTATTTGATAATGCCTTTACAAAAGCAAAACATTATTGGTATGGGGATAAAAATGTACTGAACTGGAGTAATACCGATATTATTACTTTTTATAACATTGCTAATAAAACTTCTCCTTGGGGATCAATATGGCGTTTGGGACGAATTTTGCACCTACTTCAAGATATGAGTGTTCCAGCTCATACGCATAACGATTTACACGGAGGATATTATCCCCTGTCAGGTCCGCCATATTTCATCACAGCAGATATTGATGCAGGAGGAGACGATGAATATGAGACTTTTTGGATAGGAGATGGAATAATATTGCCATTTTTTCAACGTACAGGGATGAATAACTATAAAGATTATAATTATTTTATGACTGAAGGCTTGTGGCACGTTAATGCACTTGGTTACTATTTACCTAAATATGAATATGAGGTATGGACGGAAATAATATCCCAAGAAGATTATGAGTCTGGAAATTTTACTCTGGATTGTGGCGAAAACTGTATATGCACAATTAAATTAATACCAAAACACTTTAATACGCCACTTCCAGGGAAGCCAATACCCCCTCTCCCCGTAGAATTCCAAATAGTGAAACAATGCACAAGAAAAATATATTTAGGAGATATTTATTTCAGCGTTGAACCATATCCAATGGCAGTAATATTTACACTAATGAACCAGATGGCGGATTATTTCCCTTCAGATAATTATAGAGGAAATAAAGAATATTTTGATAATAGTATTTGGGATTGGGATGAACTTGCCATTAATGATATTAAATATTCTACTATTTATGATATCGATGGGGATATTTATAAAGAATCTGGCGTGAGACGAATCTCCGATGCCCTTATGCCCCGTGTGATAGAGGCGGGGGCGACACTTCTATACTACTTCGCACAGGAGACCTGGGAACGGTTCGGGGAGGACGGGATACATTTCATCGATGCGGGGGGAACGGACAGAGGGAATAAGGTGATCTGGTTCTCCAATCTCGGAGGTCCGGGACAAATAGTGGATATTGCGCTCTCTTCATATCAGGTGACTATAGGCGCCATCGGCCCTGTTGCGAACAAGGTTGACTTCTATCTTGACGGGACATTTCTGAGAAGTTCTCCGATATCTGAATACAAGGATACGGGCGGTTATCATTATGCGTCCATTGATCCTTCATCCATGACACCCGGAAGCCATACGATGGAGATAAGGATGATGGACATATGGGGAGAGGAGTTCCTTGAGCAAAGGCAAAGCGTTAATTTCACGATAGGCACGCTCCCCGGCGGATCGTTCACGGCATTAACAGTTTCAGCGGGAGGAACGGACTACCTCTGCGATCCGCAGGAAAACATTCCTTTGACATACTCGATAGAAGGCAATCAGACGGAATATCTGATGTATCTTAGAGTAAAAGCCGGGTCGGGCGCAACGGTCAAGGAAATATTAAGCGGAGAGACGGTAACGAACGGAGAACATACGGCGCAGTGGGATTTCACATATGCGGACCCGGCATTCGATACGGACGGGGACGGAAAGGCGGACCCGGGAAGATATGCAGTATATGCGGAACTGAAGACATTGACAGGACAGACGCTGAATTCGAAAACCGCGCCACTCGCGGTAAAAAGCGGGGAATACTTCCTTCCCGGGGACAGAACGGTCGATACGGGGATAAG
>CALMFM010000070.1 GCA_937862575.1 uncultured Bacillota bacterium | reverse complement strand
TTGCTTGGGTCATATCCGAATGGAAGACCACATTTGGATGTTTTTTGATGATTTCCTTGATTTTATCCATATCCTGAAGGATTCCAAGTTCGGAATTGACATAGGCAATGGATACCAATATTGTTTCATCGGTAATCAGTGTCTCGAGATGATGCAAATCAATCCTTCCGGATTTTTCCAGATTGACTATATCAATATCGAAATCTTTTTTGGCTAGATAATTAAGGCAAGCAGTAACGCTTGAATGTTCATATGGAGATGTGATTATATGTTTACCTTTATGAGCATTCGCAAAAGCATAACCCTTTAATGCCAGATTGTTGGATTCGGTCGCACCGGATGTATAGATCAATTCATAATCTTCAGCGCCAAGCAAGGAACAGATTTCCTTGGTGGCTTTCCCAATTTGATGGCTGGCCAAAACACCTAATTCGTGGTTGGAATTGGGATTGCCAAAATAATCAAGATTGAATTGTTGGTAGGTTTCAAGCACCTTTGGATTTGCCGGTGTTGTCGCACTGTAGTCGAGATAGATCATCAAATCACCTCATTCTATATTTTTAAAGTTCTTGGAGTTCTTTACAGGTTTCTCCAAATTTACCATAATAAACATAATCACAGTAAATATCTTTGGATGTTCTTGTTAAATTAATTAGTAATATCTTATTCGCATATCTTATCAAACCGGCCGCGGGATAGACGTTGAGTGAGGTTCCCCCGATGATCAAGAGGTCGGAACTCTCAATTGCTTCTATCGCCTTTGACAATGTATTTTCATCAAGTTGCTCACCGTATAGAACCACATCTGGCTTAACTAAACCATTACAATCATCACATCTTACTGTTCCTGTGAATTTCTTCAAATAATCCAAATCGAAATACTTTCCACATTTCACACAATGATTGTGATGAATGTTTCCATGAAGTTCAATCACATTTATGGAACCGGCATCATAATGCAAACCATCAATGTTTTGGGTTACAACAGCTTTCAATTTACCTTTTCTCTCCAAATCCGCCAAATATGAATGTCCATAGTTCGGAATCGGATTAATATTTATGATTTTTTCTAAATAATATTCGTAAAAGATTTTCGGTTGGTTGAAAAAGAAATTGTGACTGAGAATCTTCTCCGGACTGAATTTGTACGGCTGATTGTACAATCCATCCGGTGACCTGAAATCAGGTATTCCTGATTCGGTACTCACACCTGCCCCACCCAAAAAAACAATATTCTTGGAAGCATCAATTATTTCTTTTAGTCTTGATATTTTTTTTATGGTTTCCATCAATCTACGAAATGGATAGCAACCTTATCCAATCCTAACGCTCCTTCATGGATAAGCTCCATCACCGTTGGATGTGCGAAGATTGTTTCTGATATGTCTTCAGCGGTTAAACCATTGGAAATCGCCAAAGTTATCGGCGCTATAAGATTCTCGGCTTCTTTACCGAAAACCATACCACCGATAAGTTTCTTTGTTTTTAAATCTCTCAACAACTTTATATATCCGGCTTCGCCTTCCAAAATAAGCGCTTTGCCATTCGCTGAGTATGGCACTTTAACTACTTCATATTCAATGCCTTCGTTTTGACAAATCTCTTCAGTCTTTCCGACTGTGGCTATCTGCGGCATGGTGAAAATAACACCAGGAACGGCATCATAATTCATTTCCTTATTATGTCCTAAGATATTATCGACCGCAACCATGCCTTGATGGCTGGCCACATGTGCCAGTTGCATGATATTGGTCACATCGCCAATGGCATAGACATGCTCGACGTTGGTTCGCATGTGTTTATCTACTAATATGCCTTTTCTTGGTTCGAATATTACGTTTGTGTTTTCCAGTCCCAGACCGTCCATATTAGGAATTCTACCGACAGCTTCCAATACCAAATCGCTTTCAAGAACTTGTTCTTTGCCTTTTTGTTCAAAATAGACATAAGCTTTATCGTCAATTTGTTCGACTTTGGTTACTGCGGCATTATTAAATACACTGATATCAAGCTGTTTGGTAAAACGAGCCAATCTGGCGCTGAATTCTTTATCCACACCTGGTAAGACTCTCGGTAAGAATTCAATTACATTTACCTTTACACCCAAACTTGCATAGATAAAGGCAAATTCCATACCAATGATACCGCCGCCGACAACATTCAATGTTTTCGGTAGTTTTCTGTTTTCCAGAATAACTTCGGAATCAATTACCAAGGAACTATCCATTCCTGGAACCGGCAAATGTTTTGTCTTTGAGCCGGTAGCGATAATGATATCTTTTGCTTGAATCAAAGAATCATTTTCACCTTCAACTTTAACTTCCAAGTCCGAGATGAATTTTGCGCGACCTTGAATTGTTCTCACATTATATTTGTCAAGCAGGAATATGATACCTGCGACCAATTTGTCTTTAATCTCATTTTTATTGTCGATAATCTTATCCATGTCAAAACTAGGGTTTTCAATATGAATCCCTTTATGTTCGGCATGGAGGATCTCCTGATACGCTTCCGCTGCTTTCACTAAGGCCTTGGTTGGAATGCATCCTTCATTCAGACAGGTACCGCCAATTCTTTTCCCGTCTACTAGAGTGACATCAAGTCCTTTTTTAGCTGCGTAGATAGCCGCGACATAACCGCCTGGCCCTGCGCCGATAATCAGAAGATCGGTTCTGATAGTTTCCATGTGCATATCCTCCCGATACTTATGAACCGCTATTATGAATTATAACAGTTTTTATTGTTTATTACAATTAAAACCAAAGAAAAAATGAGCCCTAAAGGCTCATCTCATCATCGTTTTTAAGATTAGGATCGGTCCGTTTGAAAAGAAACCACAGGAGTTCTTTCAAAGGACGATACAAGGCAAGGAATGTAATCACACTGACAACAGCCATTGTCAGTTCGGCAGGAATGTCCATCATAAGATACGTCCAGACCTTTGTCCAGGTATTTAAATGCATTACCAATATCGATGCCGGAATGAAAGCCCAGCCATAAACAAATGGGAACAAGACCGCTAAGATAAAGTTGGCATAATCCGGTTTATTGCGTAAACTTCTCGCAACTACCGCAAATAACGGCCAAATTATTAACATCGTCGGGGTGTAAAGCAAACTGAATGATCCCATCAAAAGATTATCCAGCAATACATAGGCAGCTATTAAAGGCACAAGTTCACGATAACGCAAAAAATGCGCATAGACCAATATCAGGATAACGGTCAACTGCACTTGCGGTATACCTGTCAAAATGTATTCCTGAGCCACCAGCACTGCCAGAAGCATCGCTCTTAAAGTGATGCTTCTGATGCTTGTAGTGGCGTTTTTACCAAGTTTCAATTCTAAACTGATAAGTCTGACCATCCACTAGGTCAGTTTCGTCTACGCCTGAGAGTGCATATTCATCGTCGATATAAAACGATATGTACTCATGTGTTCCTTCTTCAGGAACCAGGGTTCCGATGCTGGTAAGGTAACGACCGTATTCGCTCTCTTCATAAGTAAGAGTGAAATTCTCACTTAGAAGACCAAATAAGGTGTCGTCTTCCAGATACTCGACATCAACCGAGTAGGACACGTATTCCGTTTCCACTTCCAAAGTTGCCGGATTATCACCATTTGTAATAATCTCAATTGTGACTGTACCCAAGATTTCCTGCGAATAGAGGGTAGTTCCTTCTGTGGTAACAGCTTGTGTCGTTTTTTGATCGCAGCCCATAATAAAAGGGACGATCAGCAAGAACAGCAACAGTTCCAGTACTCTTCTTTTCATCTTCTTCTCCTAAATTGTATTTAATAAATAGGTAGGTCTCCCGACTTATCTTCGTCTGGCTGTTCTCCTTCTCGTTACCGATGGATAGTGAGCAGTCATCCAAATCACGGTTGCTGGTACAGTTCAGGAATCACACCTGCTTCCCTGTTATACACCTATTTACTAGCAAAAATTAAATTACTTCCGATTTATGAATTCGCCGATATTCTTTTGAATTTCCTCAAAGAATCTGGCTACGTGAAGTCCGTCACATAATCCGTGATGGACGTAAATGCAAAATGGTAATAGAATCTTCCCGTTTTCTTCATAATACTTACCAAAGGTCACTCTTGGGAAGGAATCAGGATGTTTTGTATCGATTGGATGGGTAGTGTGAGTGAAAGATATCCATGGTAAGCTCGATACAAATACCAAGTCGTCTCTACCGGGTATATCTTCAAGTCGATCCCCATGTTTTGATTCTTCTATATCTCTCTTGACGTTATCGATGAATGTCTGATAATCGCTAACGTAATCCGTAGTTGAAAAGACATAGAGTTCATCTTCATTCAATACAGTATACGACGGCGTAACGCTGTCATGAAGAACTACTTCATCACCTCTGATTCGATAACGGAATTCCTCGATTGAATTCATCGCTTTCATCATCAGATACAAAAAAGTAGGGAAAAAAGCGATGCCTTGATTCTTTATGTGTCCAATCAAATCGGTCACTTCAAGATTGGCGGAAATCGAGAAAAGCGGAAAATCATAATCTTTATAGAAATTGTAATGTTTTTTCCTTTTCCAGGAATCGATATCGATTTTCTTCATATGCTCTCCTGACTATAAATATTATATGCGACATGCCTTCTTAATTCAAGCAATTTCCTTGTAAAAAATTCAAAGAAAAAAGGCGCTCTCAAGAACGCCTTAACTCATATGCTATTCCAGTGGGCTGAAATCTTCTTTTCCCACTCCACAGATTGGGCAAACCCAATCATCAGGAATATCTTCAAAAGCCGTACCTGGCTCGATACCTCCGTCAGGATCTCCCAAAATAGGATCGTATACATATCCACAAACGTCGCAAATATACTTCATAATATTCCTCCATTACATTGATTTGATTCTAATTATACAAGATACAGGATTCTTTTTCCACTAAGTTGCGTATATTTGTCCTAATTATTGAAAAGAATTCTTCTTAATGATAAAATCATATGAGACATATAAGGAGTGATATTATGAGTATCTATGCATTTATTTTCAGTTTGGTTATTTCAGTAGTAGCTTTTCTTATGGCGGGGTGGCTATATGCTTGGGTAAATCGTCAAGACTCATCCAATAAGAAAATCGGTGCCATTGCAGAACTTATCAAAAGCGGTGCCAATACGTTCTTAAGGAAAGAGTATATAATTCTGGCCAAGTTTGCGGCTGTAGTGGCTATATTGATTTTCCTTTTCTTGCCTGAACCAATATGGAAGGGCAATATAGTAGGCAACTTGACCATTACCTTTGCTTATATCTTTGGAACAATCTTCAGTGCTTTCGCTGGTAAAATCGGTATCTTTGTGGCGACCATCGCCAATAAAAAAACCGCCGAAGCCGCAACCAGAGGTATTCGTCCTAGTTTCCTCGCCGGTTTCCGCGGTGGAGCGGTTATGGGTATGGCAGTCGTAGGCGCAAGTCTTTTGGGAGTTACTTTGGTATTCTACCTAACAAATGACGCCACAAT
>CALMFM010000069.1 GCA_937862575.1 uncultured Bacillota bacterium | reverse complement strand
GGTATTGTTAGGCTTGCAATTCACTCATCCCGGGAAAAAATTATTATTCATGGGTGGGGAATTTGCGCAGATGCATGAGTGGAAAGACAAGGAAGAATTGGATTGGTTCTTGTTGGAATATCCGCTTCATAGCCGCGCCAATCGCTTTGTCAGAGACTTGATTAAAGTTTACAATCATCATGATTGTTTCTATGAACTTGACCATAATCCGCGAGGTTTCCGCTGGATAGATCAAACAAATTACAATCAATCAATATTCTCGTTCCTAAGAAGAGGAAAGAATGAAAATGAATTGGCTATAGTTATTATGAATATGACACCAAACGCCTATGAATCATTTTTCATCGGAGTGCCGAAGAAAGGCATATACGAAGAAATTCTAAATTCAGATAAAGACATCTATGGTGGATCAAATGTCTATAACGGAGTTCCAATAACTTCAGTGGATTTGTCCAACCACGGATTCAATCAATCAATTGAAATTAAGATAGCACCGCTTTCCATAACAATAATGAAGTTCAGAGGTTAATATGAAAAGAACGATGATTTCCATGATCTTGGTCGGTGGAAAAGGTACCCGATTAGGAGATATAACCAATGCAACAGCCAAACCGGCTGTTTCTTTCGGCGCGAAATATCGTCTTATCGATTTCACCTTGAGCAATATAACCAATTCCAATATCGACGTCTGTGGAATTGTGACGCAGTATGAACCATTCGAATTGATGTATTATATCGGTAGTGGCGCTTCATGGGATTTGGATGTTCTTGAAGGCGGTATTCGTTTCTTGACTCCATATTCAAGAAAGGGTGATATTCTCTGGCAAAAAGGTACAGCTCACGCCATCAAACAATATTTTGATTTCATCCGCGCTTATAACGCTAGTTATGTCTTGATTTTATCAGGAGATCACATCTATAAAATGGATTATCAATTGATGTTGGAACATCATCTCAACAGCAATGCCGACATAACAATCGGTGCGACCGAAGTGCCTTTGGAAGAAGCCTCAAGATTTGGTATCCTGGAATACGATAATCACAATCGCGTCTTGAGTTTCACCGAGAAACCTAAAAATCCCAAGAGCAATCTAGCTTCGATGGGAATCTATATATTTTCAACAGATGTCTTGGAGGAATTATTGGAAAAAGCCAGTGATGAAGACATCGATTTTGGTAAAAACATCATTCCGAAAAGCATCAATATGAACAAAGTCGTGTCAATGTACAATTTTGGAGGTTACTGGCGTGATGTCGGAACAGTTGAATCGCTCTACCAAGCAAATATGGATTTGGTTGACAATCCAACATTTCTGGACTTGAACGTAAGTAAGGATTTACCAATCTATTCAAAATCACTTAATTTGAATCCGCATGTCATTCTATCCAAAGGAAGAGTACAAAAATCAGTCATCGCAGATGGATGTTTGATTAACGGTATCATAAGAAGGTCAACAATTTCATATGAAGTTGTTGTGGAATCCGGGGCAGAAGTAGTCGATTCGGTGGTTTTACCGAATGTAACCATTGGATCCAATTCCTATTTAAGAAAAGTAATCGTCAATAAAGGGGTAATCATTCCCGATAATTATCGTTGCGACAGCAAAGAAATCATTGTTATAACTGATGACAACATGTTGAAGGTTGGTGAAATCTATGAATAATCTCTTCATGGTCATCGATGCCACCAGTAAAGGGAATTTCTCGAAAATTACAAGGCACAGAGTGCCCGGAGCTTTACCTTTCGGCGCAAAATATCGTCTTATCGATTTCACCTTATCCAATTGTAAAAACTCGCAGATAACCAATGTCTCGATATTCCCTTATGGAAATTATCGCTCTTTGGCTGACCACATCGGATCAGGCGACAGATGGGATCTCAATCGTCGCCATGACGGTATTTTCATCTTGCCGCCAAAGAGTCTCAATCTGACTAGAGAGGATTCCATCAGTTTCCAAAGAATGTATGAACATATCGAATATTTTTTAAGATCTATTCAGGACTATGTGATTGTATCGCCTGCCAATTTGGTTTGGAACGTGGATTATTCGGTTCTCCTGCATTCCCATTTAATGAATAAAGCAGACATTACGGAAGTTTTATCGCATGAGAAGAAAAGATTAAAGACTTACATACTGTCTAGAAATCTTTTATTAGAGTATATATATGCATATGACCAAATCCAGTTCAGAAATCTTTCTGACGTATTTGATTATGCACCAAACTTGAAGAAACATATCTACATGTTTGAGAATTCAGTCTACCTGATAAATTCGGCAAAAGAACTATATGATGCCAATATGCAAATGCTATATAAGAGTGTGAGGAAAGAATGGTTCAAAAAGGACAGACCGATATTCTCGAAAGAAACGATGTCGGCGGCTACACGTTATGGAACCGAAGCAGACGTATCAAACTCGATTATTGCTTCTGGGGCATATATTGAAGGAGAAGTCAAGAATTCTTTGATTGGACGAAAAGTCCATGTGGCAAAAGGGGCCAGAATTTATAACTCGGTAATTATGAATCAATGCCGAATCAAAGCTAACGCTGTGGTTGAGTATTCACTGCTGGACAAAGAAACAATAGTATTGGAAGACTCTGTTGTCAGAGGAGATCCGGATAAGTTATTTGTATCGGAAAAGAAACAGATAGTTGTGTCCAATGAAAGCTTATCTATTCTACAAGTGGCTTCCGAGTGCGCACCATATATAAAAACAGGCGGATTAGCTGACATCGTCGGTGGGTTGGCATTTCAACTCAGCAAGCAAGGAGTAAAATCCCAAGTGATTCTACCTCTATATCCACAGATAAAAGATAAGTATTCTCTTTTTCTGGAACTTCGCGCAGCCGAAAAAATCATCTACAATGACAATGAATACCGTATAAACCTTTTCGCACTGGTGGATCAAAATACAACTTTCTATTTTGTGGAATCTTACGAATTTTTTGAACGAGAGAAAATATACGGATATGAGGATGACGGCGATCGTTTCGCAATCTTCTCCAAAGCTGTGATAACCTTCTTGCCGGCTCTTGAACAGTTACCGGAAATAATCCATATCCATGATTGGCATACCGGGCTCATTCCTTGTATTTTAAGAAACGAAAACTTGAATTATAAAACTTTGATGACCATTCACAATATCGAATATCAAGGCGTCTATGATATCGATATTTATAGAAGATTAGGCATCAAAAATCATCGGATGGTAGGTTATACAAAACTCAATTTCATGGAAGCTGGTTTGATGAACGCAACCAAGATTTCCACTGTATCTGAGACATACCGAGATGAACTTAAATACGAGTATTATTCAAAGAACCTTGTTGATGTCATCAACAGGCGAGACAGAGATTTTTATGGAGTACTCAACGGGCTGGAAGACGAAATATCCCCTGAAACCGACCTCGAAATCGAGATGAAATATAATCTCGTTGACGTATTCGAAGCCAAGAAAATCAATAAAAAGGATTTGCAGAGGAGAATGGGACTGGAAACTGGTGATGATTTCTTCATTATCGGAATGGTTACGAGAATCGTCGAGCAAAAAGGTTTTGATATCCTGATACCGGCCTTATATGATATACTGACAAATCCTAAAGTTCAATTTGTGATTTTGGGAACCGGGCATGAACGATATCTCAACACTTTGAATGAACTCAAGAATCGTTTCCCTGAGCGTGTGAGTTTGAATTTATCATATGACGCAACCAAACCGAATTACATTTATGCCGGAGCCGACGTATTCTGTATGCCTTCTAGATACGAACCGTGCGGAACCGGACAGATGATTGCCTTGAGATACGGTACTATTCCAATTGTTAGGCAAACAGGAGGTTTGAACGATACAGTCGAAAGTTATGATCTTTCAAGCAAACGCGGAAATGGATTCAAGTTCTATAACTACGATTCTCGAGATCTGATATTCCAGATTAATAATGCAATAAATATATTCTTCAATGAAAAGGAAGACTGGAAACAGGTTATAATTAACGCTATGAACTCGCATTTTTCGATGGAAGATACCGCCAAAGAATACATCGGTTTATATCGAATAATTTGACGCAAAGTGAAAACGGTAACATATATACATGTGCCGTTTTTTCATGAAAAAATGGTATAATATTAACGAGGTGTTATGAATATGAAAACTGGAGTTTTTCGTTCTAAAGACAGCTTTGCTAAAGCTTTCAAGGAGCGACTTAAAAAAACATATCTTAAAGAGATTGGGTCGTCAACGATTCGCGAAAGATATAATGTGCTAGGCACTTTGGTCAAGGAAGAAATAGCCAATGATTGGATTAAGACCAATGAACAGCTCAGCAAGCACGATCAAAAGAAAGTATACTATTTTTCTATGGAATTTCTCATGGGAAGATTGATTACGAATAACTTGATGAACATGGGAATCCGTGATGAAGTGGAAGCAGCATTTCTAGAAATGGGTCTTGATTTGAACGAGGTTGAGCACTATGAATCCGATCCCGGATTAGGAACAGGCGGATTAGGAAGACTTGCGGCTTGTTATCTCGATTCAATGGCTTCATTAGGCATCGCAGGATACGGGAACTGCATTCGCTATCGCTACGGATTATTTCGTCAAAAAATCCAAAACGGTTATCAGGAAGAACGTCCTGACAATTGGCTGTCTGACGTCTATGTTTGGGAAACAAGAAAACAAGAAGAAGCGGTTGATATTCCTTTCTTTGGAGATGTAGTTTGGGAAAATGACAAGTTTGTTTACCACCCGAGTGAATATATCAAAGCTGTACCTTACGATGTTCCAATCGTCGGTGACGGCAATGGCGTAGTCAATCATTTACGTTTATGGAACGCCGAGCCATCAGCTAGATATCCTGAAGGCAAAAGTCCTTTTGTTTACGAGACTGACTTGCAAAAGATTTCGGGAATTTTATATCCTGATGATACAACCTATGAAGGTAAGATTTTGCGTCTGAAACAGCAATATTTCTTTAGTTCAGCCGGAGTCAGAAGTATCCTTTACAAGCATTTCCATCAGCATCATACTTTGAAGAATTTACCGGATTATGTTGTTTTCCATATCAATGACACGCATCCGACTTTGATAATACCTGAGTTAATGAGAATTCTGCTTGATGAGTATAATTTTGAGTGGGATGAAGCTTGGGATATCACCCAAAAGACTACCGCTTACACAAATCATACTATTTTGGCCGAAGCACTGGAAAAATGGCCGGTTGACATCATGAAGAATTTACTTCCGAGAGTATATCAACTTATCGAAGAGATTAACCGCAGATTCACATTGGGATTACTAGAGAAATATGGTTATGAGAAATCAGAAATGATTCAGGAATTGGCCATAATATCTGGTGGTCTTGTCAAAATGGCGAATCTCTGCATAGTAACATCTTTCTCAGTGAATGGAGTTGCGAAACTTCATACAGATATTCTTAAAAACATTGAAATGAAGAATTTCTACAATATATATCCTGAAAAGTTCCGTAATGTAACCAATGGCATCACCCATCGCCGATGGCTTTTGCACTCCAATAAAGAATTGACGGAGTTGTTGGAAGAGTATATCGGACCGGAATTCAAACATAATCCATTTGCATTATCCAAACTGATGGATCATGTGGATGACAAGAATCTTCAGGAAAGATTTCTAGCAATCAAAGAAATCAAAAAATCTCAGTTGGCATCGAGAATCCATAAAGAACAAGGCCTGATACTTGATACAAAATCGATTTTTGATATTCAGGTTAAGAGACTTCATGAATACAAACGCCAATTGATGAATGCATTGCATATCATGAGCGTCTATCAAAGCCTGAAGACCGATGAAGAGTTTAAGAAACAGTATTATCCGCATACTTTCATTTTCGGCGCCAAAGCGGCCGCAGCTTATTACTTTGCGAAAAAAATCATCAAATTGATTAATACCATCGCCTATAAAGTAAATAATGACCCGGATACAAACAAATATCTTAAAGTTGTATTTGTCGAAAACTACAATGTCAGTTACGCGGAAATGATTATGCCTGCAGCTGACATCTCCGAACAAATATCGACCGCTTCCAAAGAAGCATCCGGAACCGGAAACATGAAGTTTATGATGAATGGAGCCGTTACTCTAGGAACTGAAGATGGAGCGAATGTAGAAATCCATGAACTTGTCGGTGACGATAACATTTTCATTTTTGGAATGGACTCGCAAGAAGTGAACAGAATTTACCGAGAAGGCGGTTATGATTCCAAAGAGGTTTATCATAACAATCAAGAATTGCATATGATTCTGGAACAACTTATCGATGGATTCTTTGAAAAAGAAAGCAAAGAAGAGTTTAGAGACATCTTCAACAATCTCGTTTACTCTGATCATTATTTTGTTCTTAAGGATTATAATGATTATAAGAAGGCTCACGAATTGGCTAATACAACATATAAGAACAAGCATGTTTGGGCAAGAAAAGCATTGGTCAATATCGCAAAAAGCGGAATCTTCGCTTCAGATAGATCAATTCAAGAATACGCAGATAATATCTGGCACGTCAAATCAATGAAATAGGTTGGAAACAACCTTTTTCTTTTTGTGTTATAATATATTTTGGTGATGAAAATGAAAAATTATATAGACTTGACACTGATGCTTGATGAAAACTATCTGCCATATCCCGGAGATGAGCCAATCAAATTTAACGAAGTGAAAAAGATTGATCAAGACGGGTATAACCTGAAAAGATTCGAAAGCGGTATGCATATCGGCACCCATATGGATGCCGAGAAACATATTTTTCCAAATGGAAAAGGAATCGAATCAATTGATATAAATGAGGTTATCGGAACTGCTCGGGTAATCAGACCTGACATTGAAGACAATCTGATTTCAACTGAGGATATTGTAAAAGATTTGATAGGAGATGAAAAAATTCTGTTGCTAGATCTTGGACATGCCAACAAGATTAATACTGATGCATATTATAATCAACCGAAGTTTCAAAAAGACTTGGTTCCTTTTTTGGTTGAAAAGGGTATAAGGGTCATCGGATTCGATATTCCTTCACCGGAGTACTGCGATGGAGATTTTCTGGACATGCATCGAGATTTGATGCGCGGGGGTATTCATATTATAGAAAATCTTACCAATTTGGATAAATTGGATTCAGTTGTTGAATTTATCGCTTTACCACTGAAGATAAAAGGACTCGACGGTTCCTTGATAAGAGCCGTCGCTTGCAACAATCCTTATTGACAATGAAGCATTTCTAAATTATAATTAAGATAACATTATTTATTAAAAAAACTTCAGGGCAGGGTGTGAGTCCCTACCGGCGGTCATAGTCCGCGAGCTTAGGCACGATCGGGTGAAATTCCCGAACCGACAGTATAGTCTGGATGAAAGAAGTAAATGTTCTGATGGATACCTGTATTTTCAGGTATTTTTATTGGAGGGAAAATGAAAAAGAAAAGTACTAGAAAATTGGTCGCAATTGGAATCTTGTCAAGTGTTGCGGCAGTATTGATGTTTTTGGAATTTCCGTTGACAGTCATCGCACCGAACTTTTATAAGATGGATTTCTCAGATGTTCCGGCTTTGATTGGAGCTTTCGCATTTGGACCGGGAGCCGGTCTGGTAATCGAAGCGGTCAAGATTTTGGTCAAGACGTTAATCACTGGTTCACCGACGATGGGTGTCGGGGAAGTAGCCAACTTCCTTATTGGCGCATCATTCCTGATACCGGCATCTTTGATTTATTATCGTAAGAAAACGATGAAAAACGCTGTTTTAGGTATGGTAGCCGGAGTCTTCAGCATGATCATCATCGGTTCGTTGTTAAATGCTTTTGTTTTGTTGCCGGCATATGCATATTTCATGTCGTCTCCGGAAACGACATATACAGTTGATTCATTTGTTTTCTTAGGAAGTTTGGTCAATCCTTTGGTAACTGATTTACCTACATTCATCCTGTTTGCAGTAGCGCCTTTCAATCTTATCAAAGGTGTTTTGGTTTCGTCTATCGTCGTTTTGATTTACAAAAGAATTTCCATTCTCTTGAAGCACAAGGACAGTGAGTAATGGTGAAGAAACTAGTATTGGTATTTGTATTTCTACTCTTCCTTGTCGGATGTGACTTGACTACTACCGAAGATGAACTTGACTATTCGGATTTCCCGTCAATCACCTTGACTGATCCGGACACCCAGCTGACCCAACCATATGACGTATACTACTTGTATTTTTATGGGCCGACTTGTTCGGCTTGTCTAAGCATAAAAACAGAAGTGCTATTAAAACTAACACTTCTGCATAATGATCATATTTTTTTAGTTGAAACCGATTCGCTTGAGGATATCAATGAAGCGATCGCCGTTAGCAATATTCCAACGCTCGTCAAGATTGTTGATGGTGAAGTCGATTGGTATTTTGTCGGCACAACCCAAGTATTGGAAGAAATCAACACTCTGAGCTAGTTTAGGCTAGACAGGGTGTTTTTTATTTCTGGGTTCATTTCAAAGACTTGTTTGTGATTAATCTCTTCGAAATAATAAGTGTGCATTGCCTGTGATGAATAGTTTCCACCCGTGGTCGAATAGACTGTTTCAGTTACTTTCAAAGGTACTACATAAATATCATTAGAGAATTCATATTTTCTGGTTCTTGATGAGAACCTGGAAGTCTTTTCTTTAATCTTGACTATTGTTTTATTGATTCTTTCTGTGATCTTGGTATCATCGTCAATAATAATGCGTTTCCAAAAAACATATCTGTTCATCAGGTCTCTGATGGCATTGGGATTGTTTTCCTTAGTGACGGAAGAATAGGATTGGCGATATGTCAAGGCGAATTTGTCGGTCAAGTAGATTTCTTGGCGACGAGTGCGATCGTATATGTAGAAAAACTGATTCAATTCGGGATCGTTGTCCATAATCAAATAAATCTTCGGTTTCAAAAAAGCACCCATGAAACCGAATGCGATAAACAGCACTGAAACAGAGCCAAATATTGCGCCGAAAATAGTAATGAATTCAATATAACTTGGGTCGGTAGGTTCGGTTTGCACTCCATTGATTTCCATTGGCACTCCTAACAAATACATGATTAGGAATGTGCCGAATATCAGAAGGAATGTTGGTGCCAGAATAAAAGACACCAAAGCCAACATTTTGTTCTTTCTGCGGACTGTACATGACACTAGATTCGAATAGTCGAATCCAAGTTTGTTTAGAATCATAAAATCATCTCCGTTCACTAATATTTTAACAAAAAAGGAGTTTTTTTAAAATCGTATTTATAAAACTTATGTTTATGGTAAAATATTTATAGATTATATATAAAGGCGTGAACATATGAATACGATAAAAATCGATAAATATTTCAAGGGTATGATAGCGAACCGAGGGTTGAGCGGAATCGAAACCGAGAATACAATTTTCGCTTTCCTGGCAGCGGCCAACCGGTCATATATGGGTATTTGCGGTGACCTTTGCGTTTCAAGAGACGGTAAAATCATCATCACGTCCGATGATACTTTACTGAGACTCGGACTATTAAATTTATATATACCGAGCTTCAATTACGACGAATTGAAGAAGTTTTCGCTTGTTGATAGGAAAACAGCCAATCTTAACCCGAATCTATTCATACCTTTATTATCGGATTTGTTGTCAATCAGTTCCGCTTATCGTAAAAGTGTATTTCTGAATATTCCTGAAGCTTTCAAACATGAGCATCTTGACAGAGTGATTGAAGAAGCAGAAGATTTTTATAATTCAAAGAATATCTTTTTCTTATCCGGAAACAGAAAGGTTCTACAATATTTAAACAAACGTGTGGAGAATAGCAGAATATTCCTTAACGTTGACAAACCGGATGAGGAAACATTTGACTTCTGTAAAAACAACGGATTCAACATGAACGTCAAATATTCTCATGTTAACAGTGAAACAGTAAAAAGAATGCATCTTATCGGTCTTAAAGTGAGTACAGGAGTGGTGAACGACAAAGATTTGGCTGAAAAACTGATAAAGCATGATGTTGATTTTGTCTTTACCGACATATTGGAATGAGTATACTAGTTATAGGTGCTTGCAATATCGATCTTATCGGTATTAGCGGGCAAAAGCTAATTCCCCATGAATCAAACATCGGTGAAATAAAAATAGCTCTTGGAGGCGTCGCCAAAAACATTGCTACAGATCTCCATTATTTAGGAGCGGATGTTTCTTTTGTAACTCTAATAGGCAATGATTATTTCTCCGGTCTTCAGAAGAAGGAATTGGATGAATTAGGACTGGATTTTCATAAATCTTTTTTCCGAGATACTTTATCATCGACATATCTTGCAATTCATGACAGCGACGGCGATATGTCAATGGCTGTTAATGATATGCGAGCGTTCGAAAAATTGAGTATCGAGGATTTTCGTGAGATTGATGATTATATTGAGAGTTTCGATAACATAGTTTTAGATACTAACTTAAATCAGGAAGTATTGGAATATCTGATAAAGACATATGAACATAAGAATATTTATGTGGATGGAGTCAGTCAATCCAAAGTGGTAAGGCTGAAAGGAATTCTGTCTCACATCAATCTGCTCAAAATAAACAAATACGAGTTAAATTCCCTGCTTGAAGCAGAGGATTGTGATATAATCTTAGGTGTAAAGAAACTGATGGGATTAGGTTTGTCGAATTGTCTTGTATCATCGTCTAACGACCCGATAACTTATAATATCGAAACCAATATCTATCAAAGCATTACTCATAAAAACAAGTATATCAAAAGCACTATGGGTGCTGGAGACGCTTTGTTTGCCGGAACGATATTTTATCTTTCGAAGGGCAAAAACATGCATGAGGCAGTCAATTTTGGCAAGATTGTAGCTTCGAAGACCTTGGAAGTTCAAGAAGCTTGCAATAAAGAAATCAAGGAGCTAATTGATTTATAGGAGGAATTCTTATGAATGAGACAGTTAATCTGATTTTAAAAAGACGCAGTGTAAGACACTACAAACCGGAGATGATTTCCGAGGAGGAACTCAATTACATCATCAAATGCGGTTTATACGCTCCAAGTGCGAAGAACAAACAAAACTGGCATTTCACCGTCATCACTAACCAAGAAAAGATTGATGAGATCAATCGTTTGGCGATTGAAGGGATGGAAAGATTGGGTATCGAGAAAGAGGAAGATTATCACGTCTTTTATCACGCTCCGGTGGTGATAGTCATCAGTTCCAAAATTGAAGGATATTCCGAAGTTAATGCCGGCTGTGTTGTAGAAAACATGGCAATAGCCGCCAAATCGATGGGAATCGGTTCTTGCATAATCGGACAAACAAGATATATGTATCATCAAGCTGATAAAGCAGATATAAACAGAGTATTAAGAATTCCAGAAAATTACGAACATGACATCTCAATCTGTTTCGGTTATCCCGATGCAGAGGATGAGGAAGCGAAACCAAGAAAAGAAAACGTCGTGGATTATATACTTTAATACTTTTGAGAAATTCAAAAGTATTTTCTATGAAAGGGGCAAATCACATGTGGCAAAAAGAATACAAGAAGTGGTTTGATTATATCGATTTGGATACATTTGTAAGAAAAGACCTTGAAGGGAAAACCGAAAAGGAACTTGAAGAAATGTTTTATACAAATCTTTCATTTGGAACCGGAGGCATGCGAGGAATTCTCGGAGCCGGAACCAACAGACTTAACATCTACACAATTAGAAGAGCCAATGCTGGACTTGCACATTATCTTTTGAAACATTATAAAGAAAATGAACTAACAAGAGGAGTGGTAATTGCTCATGACAACCGTTTGATGTCTAAAGAATTCGCCAAAGAATCGGCGAAGGTTTTGGGAGCCAACGGAATAAAGAGTTATTTGTTCCATGATTTGCGACCAACACCGGAATTATCGTACGCAGTTAGACAAACAAATGCCTTGGCCGGAATAGTAATCACCGCAAGTCATAATCCGCCAAATTATAACGGATATAAAATATATGATGAATATGGATGCCAATATACGCCTGTATATGCCAATGAGATTATTGGGTATGTCAATGAGATTGAAGACCTGTTTGGAATTAAAACAATTGATTTCACTGATTTGTTGGCTAACGACCTGGTTGAATTTCTTGGCGAAGAAATGGATAAATCCTATCTGGACGCCGTTAAAAGCATAGCGATACATCCAGAACTTAGGAAACCACTAAGAATTGTCTTCACGTCATTGCACGGAACCAGTGGATATCTTGGCCCAAGACTTCTAAGAGAAGCCGGATACGATGTTCATCCGGTTGAGGAACAATTGGTAACTGATCCATATTTTTCAACCTTGAAATTACCAAATCCTGAAGAAAAATCGGCTTTCCTACTAGCCGAGAAACTCGGCAAACAAATAAATGCTCATTTATTGATTGCGACTGACCCGGATGCGGACAGATTAGGTATAGCTGTCTTACATCAAAATGAATATATATACATGAGTGGAAACCAAACCGGTGCAGTCATGATTTATTACTTATTACATGAAAAGAAAAAATTGGGAACATTGCCAAAAAAAGGTGTGGTTTTCAATACTATAGTTACTTCTGGCCTAGGGGCAAAAATAGCAGAAAGTTTTGGCATGGATGTCATTTCTACACTAACTGGTTTCAAGTATATCGGTGAACAAGCCAGATATCTGGAAAAAGAAGATCGACGATTTGTTTTCGGTTATGAAGAATCATATGGATATGTAGTCAAGGATTTTGTCAGAGATAAAGATTCTTTACAGGCAATGCTGCTTATTTCTGAAGCCGCAACCTATTATCATGAAGCAGAAAATAAGACTTTATATGACAAATTGTTGGATATATATAATGAATACGGATATTATTGCGAAGAATTGGCAAACATTGCCTTGCTAGGAAAAGCCGGTCAGGAAAGAATTGAACGGATCATGAGTCATTTCCGCAACAATGATTTCTCTGAATTCAATGGAGCCAAAGTTCTTGCGAAAGAAGATTATCTATTATCCAAAAGATATGACAATAATGAAATCACTGAAATAACTTTGGAAAAGTCAGATGTAATCAAATATATTCTAGACGATGATTCCTGGTTTGTTTTTAGACCTTCTGGAACCGAACCTAAACTCAAGATTTATGCCGGCGTGATTGGAAATTCTTTTGAACACTCCGAACAAAAATCAGCAAATCTTCTCAAACAACTTAGAGAGATAGTCGAGAAGGTGGAATAATATGTGGCCATATGTTATTGCTATCGGTATTGTAGTCTTTATAGTCTTGGTTTATATTTTGTCCTATGTCTTGAATTCCAATACTAAAAGACCGGAAAATTGTGAAGACGTCGAGTGTAATTCATGCAAAGACGCCAGCTGCACACACAGGCATTAGGATGATTGGAAACGATTGGGATGCAATTTTAGAGCCTGAATTCGCCAAACCTTATTTTGTTGAATTGAAACAGAAAGTGGTTGACGACTATTCAAGGCATACTTGTTATCCACCAATAAACAGCGTGTTTAACGCATTTAGACTATCATCATATAGCGAAACCAAAGTCTTGATTTTAGGTCAAGACCCATATCATAATCCTGGTCAAGCGATGGGTTTGGCTTTCTCGGTGCCAGAGGGAATCGAGATACCCCCTTCACTGGCGAATATCTATCTGGAATTAAACAGCGATGTCGGTTGTGAAATGCCTGAATCAGGCGATTTGACAAAATGGGGTAAATCGGGAGTGTTATTGCTTAATGCAATACTATCTGTCAGGAAGAACCAACCTTTGTCACATCGCGATTACGGCTGGACTATCTTTACAGACCATATAATATCATTATTGAATGAAAAAGATACTCCGATGGTTTTCGTGCTTTGGGGAGCATACGCCCGTAGCAAGAAATCCTTGATAACCAATTCAAGACATCTTATAATTGAGAACGTTCATCCTTCGCCTTTATCATCTTATCGCGGGTTTTTCCGAGCCAAACCATTTACCAAAATCAATGATTTTTTAAAAAGAACCAATCAGACACCTATAGACTTTTGCTTAAGGAGAAACTAATTCATGCACAACAACAACTTAAAAAACATCATATTTGCCGGACTATTGATAGCGATTGGAATCGTATTGTCGAACATACTTTCAATTTCGTATCCACCAAACTCGACGATTATCCGGTTTGGAATCGGCTATTTGCCTTTGATGCTCATCAGCATCATTCTCGGTCCTAAGGTCGGATTTTCCGCAGCCATCATCCAAGACGTCTTGGGATATTTCGTATACATCTTGGTATATGGTTATGCATCAGGTCCATTCTATCTTGGATTTACTTTTAACGCCATTCTCTATGGTGTGCTTCCGGGAATCATTTACAATCTCAGGTTCAAGGATTTCAATGTTTTCCGCTATGTGAATTTCGCCTTTTTAATCTTGATGTTTGGACTTGGAGTATGGGCTACTTTCAATATTGATACGATTATCTATATCATTGAAACAAAACTATCCGAAGATATGACATTCAGTCCTTGGATTATCTATTTGATGTTGGGAATCGGTGAAGTGGGAATTATCGGTTTATTGATTTTCTTGTTCGGAACTCGCAACGAAGAAGACAAGATGCATAGGATTATTTTCTCAGTTATCATCCTACAAATAATTGTAACATTGATATTGACACCTCTTTGGGTATTGCATATGTATGGTGTTCCATTCTGGCCACAAATGCCTCTAAGAATCATCAAGACTCCAATCGAAATCTTCATCTATTCGGTTTTATTGATAAGAGTAGTCAAAGCATTAAAAGGATACGTGTTCAGAGACCACGCTCCATCTGAAAATTAACAAATAAATTCGGATACTTAGGTATCCGTTTTTTTATAAAAAAACACTGATTTAATTTCAGTGTTTTGTTTGTAATTAGAACTCGATTATTTTCAGTTCTCCGGCGCCAAGATGGAAATAGATTCGTCCGTCCGGTGAAAAGTCATGATAATCTCGACCGAATTCATATGTCGAATATAACAGCTTACCGATATGATTCTTATTACCAGAAGCTGTACGTAACTTTTCTACAGAGGCATTGCATTCGATGTCGTTGTTCCAACTGGTGTTGGCTACAACAAGCAGACATTTGCCGGTTTCTTTATTGAAGTAGGATACACCAATCGCAGGAGTATCGAACTCGTTGAAGTATAGAGGCAGATAATGATCAAGATTGGTGATTTGTTCCAACCAGGCATTACGGATATCTTTGATTCCGTCAAGATGGTCGGCAAGTTCCCAATGTTTGTCATTCAAATAGTGAATTGCGTATTTGTCGAACAAAGCCAATTTGCCATAAAAGAGATCGGCTGGTGGCAATTTGAATTTATCGGCACTGGTGCAGTCTACACCTGTATTCATCGGTTGAGTCTCATAAACTTCTTGACCGGAATTGATGAAAGGCACCAAATTAGGTAATAACATATTCATAGTGGTAGTCAATCTGGCAAGATTACGTCCGCCATCTCTGCCGGCTATTCGCGCTGTGTCATGTGTCTCGGCACAAGCGAACATCGGCAATTCGATGTCTTTGGCTCCGTAAACGAACTTGTGGAATTTCTTTTCCCAGACTCTCGGCTCCATCCAGAATCCGTTTCCGATGATAATATTGTATCCCGACTCTTTTGCTTTAGCGGCATTGTCGGTATTCAATTCTTCGGCGATGAAAGCGAAGTCGTGATCGTTTTCTCTGGCTTTGTCTATTATCATTTGTAATAGTTTTTTAGGCAATGCATGTCCCATATCTATTCTGGCTCCGTCGATACCGAAGGTTTTTTGATAATAAGGAATAATGTTTGCCAAAGTATTCCACAACTCCTCATTCGGAAGTTTTCCCGGATAAAGGTTGCATTTGATTGTATCAAATAAAATATATGGATTTACTTTCTTATTCTTAAGATATTTTTGATTTGC
>CALMFM010000068.1 GCA_937862575.1 uncultured Bacillota bacterium | reverse complement strand
GTTTCTATTTCCGTTAAGCATATTTATCAGCATTTTACTAGGCTTTTTAGTTGGGTTTCTTCTATCGCTATTATTTAAGAAGATTCATGTTAGAGATACCATCAAAGTATTAGGCTTATTTGGAGTATCATTTCTTCTAGTTTATCTTGAAAATGTCATGGAGAATATATTTTCGATATCTGGGCTTCTTGCGGTCATTACTATGGGGATATCTATATTGAAATTCTATCCCATCCTTGCAGACAGATTAAAATTAAAATTCTCCAAGATTTGGGTGGCGGCTGAGATAATGCTGTTTGTTCTTGTGGGTGCAGCTGTTGATATAACCGTGTTCGAATCCGTTGGTATTTGGCCGCTTATTCTAATTTTGGCTTCCTTATTTATTAGGATGCTTGCGGTATTTATTTCATTATCAAAAACACCACTAAATGTAAAAGAAAAATTCTTCACATGTATTTCATATATACCCAAAGCAACAGTTCAAGCCGCTATCGGTGCAATCCCATTGACTTTGGGAGTTACTTCGGGTAATCTAATATTAACCATATCAGTATTAGCTATCTTCATCACGGCACCTATAGGCGCAATAGGGATGGATTTAAGTAGACATAAACTCTTGGAACAGACATCCGGAAAGGCTATAAATCATGAATCAAATTAAGAAAATTCTAATTCTATCAATCATTGCTATCGCTTCATTTGGTTTTGTATCATGTGATGATACTTCTTCAACTACAATCGTAGAGAGTACAACTAGTTACACAACTGAAGTTGAAACTACAGTAGTGACCACTTTGATTACTACTGACGAATTAACTACCAGTGAATCTACGACCGTAGTAACAACAACTTATGTTGATCAATCAAGAATTGAAATCGTAGCACCTACAAAACTGGAATATTCCGTAAATCAAACGCTTGATCTTACCGGAATGATTGTAACATACTATGACGCAGATAATAATCCGAGAGTCCTTAGAGAAGGTGTCTATACAGTGTCCGAAGTTGATATGAGTACATCAGGTGAAAAAGTTGTCACAATCACTTTCTTGACATATCAAGCCACCTTTCTTATTCAAATCACTATTCCTTCTTACTACGCAAGCACTGAAGGACTAAACGGAAACGCCTTATTCTTAGAATTAAGGACAATAATTCAAACAGGTTTTGAAGGTGTAACATATGGCGATGCCAGAGACATCCTAGCTGAAACTGACAAAGATCCTAACAATTCCAATAATCTGATTTTGGTTTATCTGGGTACTTCCGTCTCAGGCGCTTGGGATGAAGGAATCACTTGGAATCGCGAACATGTTTGGCCACAGTCGGGTATGCCAGACTCAGCTGTTAATGAAGTAGTCAATATGGCATCAGACCTACAAAATTTAAAGCCTGCAAATCCTTCTGAAAATTCTTCCAGAGGTAATAAATGGTTCGATTATGTCCCTACGACTAGTTCGGTTGCTTACGAACCTAGAGATGCTGTCAAAGGTGACATTGCCAGAATACTCCTTTATATGGTTGTTATGTATGATGAATTAACTTTGGTTGACTCATATCCAAACATCTATTCTTATGAAATGGGTATCTTGTCAACCTTGCTCGAATGGAACAGAATTGACCCTGTCGATGATTTCGAAATGAATAGAAACAACATAATTTATTCGTATCAACACAATCGCAATCCGTTCATTGATTACTCAGAATTCGCTGACTTGATTTGGGAACAATAATAAAAAAATAAGGCTCCTTTTTGGAGCCTTTTTAATTGAATTCAACAATCAGTTCCATCTCGGCAACCTTACTTAAGGTTGTATATATTGAACAGAATTTAGCGCCCAATTCAGCGCTTTTTATTAGTCCTTTTTCTTCGCTTGGATTCTTGATTGTTAGCTTAGTTGTCACATGTTCCAATAAGTTGACTTCCTTACCTGTTCCCTTATATCCGGACACCTCAACAATCGCGGTTTCAAATGATAATCTTTTCTTTTTTGATATTTCGAGAAAAGTCGAATAGAAACAAGATGCAAGTGCTCCAAAGAGCATATGATACGGTTGTAACCCGCCTTCTTGATTACCTACCGGAGCCTTCCCTGTTGGAGATTCCAACTCTCCGACAAACTTGTTATCCATTCTTAAAATAATATTGTCTAACGCCATTTCAAATCACCTCCCCTAATGATTATACTATAAACACAAAGCATTTGACAACAAATGACTCATTTAAGGTCATTTTATCTTAAATCGTAAAATTGGTGTTTATTTGTAAGCGCTTTAGTGTTATAATTCTAGTAGCGAGTTATTCACTTTTTTTTATAATTTATTATAAAAAGAACTGTTTGACAAAATATAGGAGGAATATTGTGACAAACAATTTTTATGGCAGGAATTTCTTAACACTGTTAGATTTTACTCAAGACGAAATTTCTGAACTGCTCAGTCTGGCAGCAAAACTCAAAGCAAAGAAAAAAGCAAATTTGGAATGCCGGCCTTTAGTCGGTAAAAACGTGGTTCTTCTGTTTGAGAAGGATTCAACTAGAACCAGATGCGCTTTCCAAGTCGGCGCCAATGACTTGGGAATGAACGTGACATATTTGGGACCGACAGGATCGCAGATGGGTAAAAAGGAAACTATCAAAGATACAGCTAGAGTATTGGGTAGAATGTATGACGGGATCGAGTATCGTGGTTTCAAACAAGAGACAGTTGAGATACTAGGACAATATTCGGGTGTTCCGGTATGGAATGGTCTTACCGATATGTATCACCCAACTCAAATACTTGCGGATTTCTTGACAATTATAGAAAAATTCGGGCATCTTGAAGGTATTAATTTCACTTATTTCGGTGATGCCAGAAATAATATGGGAAACAGTTTGATGATTGGTGCGGCCAAAATGGGTATGAATTTTACCGCTTGCGCACCAAAAGACCTGTGGCCTAATGAGGTATTGGTAGAAAAATGTATGGATATAGCCAAACTGACAGGCGCTAATATCCGTTTCACTGAAAATGTTACCGAAGGATCGAAAGGTGCTGATGTAATTTATACTGACGTCTGGGTTTCAATGGGTGAACCTGATAGTGTTTGGAAAGAAAGAATTGAGAAGTTATATCCTTATCAAGTTAATAGTAAAATAATGGAGAATGCTGGAGAAAATGCTATATTTATGCATTGTTTACCTGCCTTCCATAACCGTGATACCAAAGTCGGCGAAGAGATGTTTGAAAAATTTGGAATAGAGGCGATGGAAGTTACTGAAGAAGTATTCGAATCTTCCCAATCAGTTGTGTTTGAGGAAGCTGAAAATAGATTACATACAATAAAAGCCGTAATGTACGCAACAATGAGGGAGCCAAAATGAGAAAAATAGTAGTTGCTTTAGGTGGAAATGCTCTAGGACATACTCCTGAAGATCAAATCGAAAAAGTTAAACACGCTGTAAAACCAATAGTCGATTTGGTCATGGAGGGAAATGAAGTAATATTAGCACATGGAAACGGACCACAAGTTGGAATGATTAATTTGTCTTTCGAAACTAGTCATCAAGTAAATGAGCACAATCCGGAAATGCCTTTTCCTGAATGTGGTGCGATGAGTCAAGGTTATATCGGTTATCATCTACAAAACGCCTTGATTAAAGAACTTAGAGACCGCGGGATGTCTCAACAAGTCGCAACCGTGGTAACTCAAGTCGAGGTAGCAGAAAATGATTCAGCATTTCAACATCCAACCAAACCTATTGGTAGGTTCTATGATTTAGAAACAGCAAACGAATTAGAATCAACAAAAGGTTATACGATGGTTGAAGATGCCAGTCGCGGATATCGCAGAGTTGTAGCCAGTCCAAAACCAATAAATATAGTTGAATTGGATATTATCAAGACACTAGTTGACGCTGGTCATTTGGTAATTACCGTAGGTGGTGGCGGAATTCCAGTTGTGAAAAAAGGAAACCATTATGATGGAGTCGCAGCTGTAATCGATAAAGATTTTGCCAGTGCTAAATTGGCTGATTTATTGAACGCCGACATGCTTGTAATATTGACTGCAGTTGATAAAGTAAAAATCAATTTCAACAAACCAAACGAAATCAGTTTGGATGAAATCAAAATATCGGAAATGAACAAATACATCCAAGAAGGCCACTTCCTGAAAGGTTCGATGTTACCAAAAATTGAAGCTGCCAAAACTTTCGTGGAGGGTAAGCAAGGACGAATTGCCATCATAGCTTCTTTGGAACTTGCTAAAGATGCTTTGGAAGGCAAGAGTGGTACAAGAATAATTAACTAAACGAAGGAGGACGCGTGATAAAAAATCATCATGCAAAAAAGTCTATGTTGACAGATCTGGAAATTGCTCAAAATAGTAAAATGATAAAAATCGAAGAGATTGCTAAAAAAATTAATCTCAATACCGATGAAATCGAAATGTATGGAAATTACAAGGCAAAGATTAGTTACGAAGCGTTAGCGAAAGTCAAGGACAATCAAAGAGGCAAGATAATCTTAGTAAGTGCAATCAATCCTACACCTGCCGGTGAAGGAAAATCAACTACTACTATTGGACTTGGTGATTCGCTTAATAAATTAGGCCGAAAAACTATGGTTTGCTTAAGAGAACCATCATTGGGACCTGTTTTTGGCATTAAGGGTGGTGCAACTGGTGGTGGTCACGCCCAAGTTGTTCCTATGGAAGATATCAATTTGCACTTCACTGGTGATTTTCACGCCATAACTTCCGCAAATAATCTTATAAGCGCAGTAATCGACAATCATCTTTTCCAAGGAAATGACCTAAAGATTAATCCTAACAAGATTATTTGGAGAAGAGCCATGGATATGAATGATCGCTCATTGAGAAAAATAAATGTCGGTCTTTCGATGAAAAAAGAAATAGCTCGAGAAGACGGATTTGATATAACAGTGGCCTCGGAAATAATGGCGGTTTTCTGTTTAGCCACAAGTCTTCATGATTTAAAAGAAAAAGTTTCAAGAATCGTTGTTGCCTATAACGAGGCAGATCAACCTGTTACCGTAAAAGATTTGGAAGTTGAAGGTGCAGTCACAATGCTTCTTAAAGATGCCTTTAAACCTAATCTTGTTCAGACTTTGGAAGGTAATCCGGTTTTGATTCATGGTGGTCCATTTGCGAACATAGCACATGGTTGCAATTCAATCATGGCGACTGATTATGCTACAAGAATCAGCGAATTCACGGTCACAGAAGCCGGATTCGGCGCTGATTTAGGTATGGAAAAATTCATTGACATCAAGATGCGGGCAATGGAAACTATGCCTGAACTTGTAGTTTTAGTCGCTTCAATCAGAGCACTGAAGCTTCATGGCGGAATGGAATTGGAAGAAATCAAAACAGAAAGTGTTGATGCACTAAAAATAGGAGTTCAAAACCTTGAGAAGCATATCGAAAATGTTACTAGTTTTGGTCTGCCATATGTTATTGCATTGAACAAATTTCCTACGGATACAGATAATGAAATTAATTTTATGCTTGACTGGGCGGAGATTAACAACCATCCACTTTCCTTATCTAAAGTATTTGAAAAAGGATCAGAAGGCGGTCTTGACCTAGCGAACAAAGTAATTCATGAAATACAAAAAAGAGAAAAGAATGAAGCACACGCTTTATATAACAATAACTTGTCAATCGAAGATAAGTTGAACAAAATAGCCATAAACATCTATGGTGCTAAAGAAGTCGTATTCACAGATTTAGCGAAGGAACAAATCAAGACATATAACAAGCTTGGTTGGGATAAAATGCCTATCTGTGTCGCTAAAACTCCATTATCGCTGACTGATGACGCAAAAATAAAAGGTCGTCCTCATGATTTCACAGTGACAGTCAGAGAATTCAAGCCTTCCGTTGGTGCGGGATTCCTTGTGGCTTTGATGGGTAACGTTATGACTATGCCTGGTCTGCCTAAACGCGGGGCATACGTAGACATGGATGTAATAAACGGAAAGATAGTCGGTTTGTTCTAATAAATATAAGAAAGGACAAGTGATCTTTTTCACTTGGTTGCAGGATATGAAAAGAAATTTAGTTAGAATAGCTATCTGGGGATTTGGAGCCATGGGCTCTGGAATGGCCAGAATGATAATGAAGAAAAAAGGTTTCGATATCGTTGGTGTATCGGACAAATATAAAGGCTTTGAAGGAAAAAGCATTTTTGAGATTCTCAAGTTGGAGAATCCATTTTCGCACGATGTTAAAATAGAAAATAACATCGAAAGAATCCTTGTGGAAGAAAAACCGGATCTCGTTCTTCTCGCCACAGATTCCTTCACAAAAAATGCCTATGAAAAAATTAAGTTTGTAGTAGAACACGGAGTTAATATCATTAGCACCGCTGAAGAGATGGCCTTCCCAGCCGCAAAAGAACCTGAACTCACCCAAAAGATGGATGCTTTGGCTAAAAAGCACAAAGTAACCATACTCGGTACAGGCGTAAATCCTGGAATGATGATGGATTTGTTGGCAATATGTATCTCCGGAGTGATGGAAGACGTTAAGGACATGGAAATAGCTAGAGTCAACTCTCTATCGCCATTCGGCCCTACCGTTATGGAAGAACAAGGTGTCGGACTGACTGCCAAGGATTTTCTTGATAAAATGAGTAAAAACGAGATATCCGGTCATGTTGGTTTTATCGAATCCACTTATATGATTGCCAAAGCGTTCGGGCTCAATGTTGATGAATTCCGTCAAAGTATGTCACCAATCATTACCGATGTTGATCGGAAATCACCTTATGGATTTGCCAAAGCTGGCGATGTAGCAGGTGTTGATATGCGGAGTTTCGCAACATTATCAAATGGAAATAAAATCAATATGATCCATCCGCAACAAATAGAACCTCAACTCGCAGGAGTAAGCACAGGAGATTATATCAAGATTCAAGGAAATCCACCTATAAATCTTGCGAACGTACCGGAAGTTGAAGGTGGAATCGGAACCATCGCCATCTGCGTAAATATGATTCCCCACGTAATTAATTCCAAACCGGGACTGAAGACCATGATTGATCTTCCTGTCCCTAGAGCCATAATGGGAGATGTAAGAAATTTAATAGATGAGGAGTAATGCCATGATAAAAAAATATTCATGGGTACAAATCAAAAAAACGATTTTGACTCCAGACGAAAGAGCCAAGAGTCTTCCCGAACCAACCAGAAAAGTACCTCTTTTAATGTGGGTAAAAGGTTTTTTACAAGAAGATTCTGAAATTGGCGATGAAGTCAAAATCAAAACAATTACCGGACGCGAAGAATCCGGTATTTTGGTTTGTGAGAACCCAAGTTTTCAGCACAATTATGGAAACTTTGTTCCGGAAATACTTGAAATTGACAAAATAGTCAAATCTGAATTATTCGGAGGTGAAACCAATGAATAATTCTTACGAGGCGGTTATGGCTAGAAAGAATTCGATAATGAAGGATTCTGTAGGCATCGACTATGACAAATTTGAAGGCGATAATATTAACTTCGATTATGAAGCGATGATGGCTGATTGTGGATTCACTTTGGATGAAGTAAGAAAAATACAATCAGATTATGGTGTCGGAAACACACCATTAAAAGAGTGTAAAAATATAACCGCATTAGCTAGAAAAGTGTCTAAACCTGGTTATGGAGCTCGCATTTTCATCAAAGACGAAGCGCTTAATGACTCTGGCAGTTTCAAAGCGAGAAGGGCTAGCATGGCTTGTTTCCAAGCCAAAAAACTGGGATTTAAAGGTGTAATCGCCGCAACATCCGGAAACTACGGTGCCGCTGTCGCTAGTCAGGCAGCAAAACATGGTTTAAAATGCATCATCGTTCAAGAGTGTTTCGATTCTAAAGGAATCGGCCAACCGGAAATAGTCGAAAAGGCAAGAGCGTGCGAAGCTTATGGAGCAGAAGTCATTCAACTTAGCGTCGGTCCAGAACTCTTTTATAAATTCCTGCTTCTGCTTGAAGAAACCGGATACTTCAACGCATCATTATATACACCGTATGGAGTCATGGGTATTGAATCCCTAGGAGCCGAATTAATTGAAGATTCGTTGAAAATGATTGGCAAGATTCCCGATATGGTTGTATGTACTAATGCCGGTGGCGGAAACCTTACCGGCACCGCTAGAGGCATCGTGAAAACAACAAGCAAAAAGGTGCAGATAGTCGGAGCTTCAGTCAATCTCAAAGGTTTGCATATGGCAAGCGATATTGATTTCAATTTGAAATCATTCACGACCGGGCATACTGGATTTGGTTTACCTTTTATGATCAATCCTGACCGCAGTGACGTGCCACGCAGTGCCGGACGACCATTACGATATATAGATAGATATGTCACCGTCAATCAAGGTGAAGTATTTTTCATGACTGAAACACTGACCGCTTTGGAAGGCATTGAGAGAGGACCAGCAGGTAACACTTCTTTGGCTGCCGCTTTCAGTTTGGCGCAAGAACTTAAGGAAGATCAAGTCATTATTGTTCAAGAAACTGAATATACCGGAGCTGGAAAACATCATCAAGCTCAACTTTCATTTGCCAGACAAAATGGAATAGACATATTCTTCGGAAATCCAAAAGAAGAGATACCTGGAAAGAATATCATTTTACCTAAAACAGTTGACTTAATTAAAATACAAGAACTCGATTTAGATCAGATTAGGAAGAAATATATTCAAACACAACTAACAAAAACAGATTCACTAACAAAATCCGATATCGAGTTTTTGGCTATTGAAACTAATACAAACATTCCATATATTATGGATGAGATAAACAAATATCATATCGCAGTGGAGGACTAGACATGAATAAACACAAGACAAGAGAAGACGATTTTCTGTCAAGACGCCAGCATTTGGCCAACTTGACAGACGAGGAACTTAAACAGAGATTTTGGGATTTAGCTGACAAAACCACACAGCCTTTGATTGATTTGGCATTGACCCATACCTCTCCGGCAATTGAGAGAAGTGTTTTGCTGAGAATGGGATTTTCCAGTCTAGAAGCTGCTGGATTGGTGAAAAAAGTCATAGCCAATAACCTTATGGGAAAAGGTGCCGGTCACGTAGTGTATAGATATTCAAAAATATCCGGTTTGGAAATCAGAGAAGCCGGTTTAAAACTTTTGGAAGATATCGGTTGGCAGGAAGTCAAGAACAGTTTTGGAGTGCAATCATGAATATAAATGACAAATTGGATATCAGAGAAATCCTAAAAGACTTAGACAAATACGAACCAAGAAGGCGTGGCTGGGCTTGGCGCAAACCTGTAAAAGAATTAGAAATGGCCGGAAATATCTACTTAGACGCTTCCGAACCATTAAAGAACTCCATACCGCTACCAGCAGCCAAATATTTTGATAACATCGATCCGCAACCTGTTCAATCAATAACCAGTGAAATCGCTTCTGGTAGATTTGAAGACGATATAAGAAGAATGAGAATGGCTGCTTGGCATGGCGCTGATCATTTGATGGTTATTCGCACGGCTGGTCAATCGCATTTTGACGGTTTAATTGAAGGAACACCTCAAGGAGTTGGCGGAGTTCCAATTTCACGGAAGCAAGTCAGAGCTCAAAGAAAGGCTTTGGACATCATCGAGGACGAAATTGGAAGACCGATTAATTATCATTCATATGTTTCTGGAGTAGCCGGCCCGGATATCGCTGTCATGTTTGCGGAAGAAGGCGTGAACGGAGCCCATCAAGACCCACAATACAATGTACTGTATCGTAATATAAATATGGTGCGCTCTTTCGTAGATGCCGCTGAATCAAAAAAAATCATGGCTTGGGCTGATATATTGCAAATCGATGGCGCTCATAACGCCAATGCGACTGCTATGGTAGCCTGGAAAGTAATGCCGGAACTAATGGTGCAACATGCAATCAATTCGTTATTTTCAGTGAAAGCTGGAATAAAGAAAGAAAACATCGCCCTTTCAACAGTTCCTCCTACTGCTTCTCCTGCGCCAGACCTAAAAATCAATCTCCCTTATGCGAAAGCATTGAGAGACTTTTTCGATGAATACAAGATGAGAGCCCAGATGAACACCAAATATATGGAATCATCAACCCGTGAAGCTACTGTTACCCATGTGCTTAATATGGTCATATCCAAACTGACAAGTGCTGATATCCAATCAACGATTACTCCTGATGAAGGTCGTAACGTCCCTTGGCATATGTATAATGTCGAAGCCTGCGATACCGCTAAACAATCCTTGATTGGTATGGACGGGCTTTTAGAAATGGTCGAACTCAAACAATCCGGATATCTTCCTGACAAAGTAAGAGAGCTTAAAGAAAGAGCCGTTCTTTTCTTTGAAGAACTTCTTCAAACCGGTGGCTATTTCAAAGCAGTTGAAGAAGGATTCTTCATTGATTCAGGAATCTATCCAGAAAGAAACGGTGACGGTATTTCAAGACAAATTGACGGAGGAGTCGGTGTTAACACCGTATATGAGAGAGACCCAGATTACTTCGCTCCTGTAACCGCCCATTTTGGATATAACAATATTTCACAATACGGACTCAAACAAGGAGATAATCCTAGCATCCTTATCAATGGTTCGACATTTGAAGACAGGTCAAAAATTATCTTCATCGATGAATTGGACGAAACCGACAATGTCGACATTAGAATGAAAGAAAATGAAAAATATCGAAATACAAATTTAATCCGACCTGAAGTAGAGTGGTTGGCAGATGGAACTGTAGTGATTGATATCACTTTACCGACTTCAGTTAAATACGCCGAAGCCGCCAGCTTAGAAATTGCCAAAAAGATGAACCTTTCAGAACCTGAAGTTATTCATAAAGAGCTTCTTCATCCAGCTGAAGCAACTAGAATTCAAGTAAAAGGCAAATTCAATTTTGACATTGACATGAGTAAATTAGTGTTACCTGAGGAACCAGATCTTCTTTCAGATACGGACATTCGCGAATATGTTGACAACCATCCGGTAACGATTGTAGCCGGAACCGTGGGTGAAGACGAACATTCGGTGGGTCTTAGGGAAATAATCGATATCAAACATGGAGGAATTGAAAAATACGGAATCAAGTGTATATACTTAGGTACTTCAGTCCCGATATCTAAATTAATCGATGCGGCTATTGAGGCCGACGCCGATGCAATATTAATGTCAACTATCATTTCCCATGACGATATTCACTACAAAAACATGAAAAAGACCCACGATCTGGCAGTGGAAAAAGGCATTAGAGATAAAATAATAATTATAGCCGGGGGAACCCAAGTAACTCCGGAACTGGCAAGAAAACAAGGTGTTGATGCCGGTTTTGGTAGAGGTACGAAGGGTCACCACGTGGCTTCTTTCATAGTAAAACAAAAGGAAAAAATGAATGATAATTGATGCTTTGGTAGCGGAAATCGGATCTACCACCACTGTTGTTAACGCATTTGACAATTTAGCTTCGGATAATCCGAAGTTTATTGGCAGTGGTTTCAGTCCGACTACCGTAATTGAAGGCGATGTCACGATTGGTTTGAATAAAGCAATCGATAATTTGAAAAATTCTCTCGGCGTGAGAACTTTGGAAGCGAGAGAAACATTTGCCAGCAGTTCCGCTGCCGGGGGCTTGAAGATGAGTGTTCACGGCCTTGTTTATGATATGACGGTTAGGGCTGCCAAGGAAGCAGCTTTAGGTGCTGGAGCCAATATCAAAATGATTACCAGCGGTCTTTTGGAAGATTATCAAATTGAGGAGATTCGCAAGCAACCACTGAATATCATTATGATATCCGGTGGTGTCGATTTCGGCGAAAGAATTACTTCCATCGAAAACACCAAAAAAATTGCCGCATTACAATTAGGAATACCAATCATCTATGCCGGCAATATCCAAAATCATAAAATCATAGAGAAAATTTTCGCTGACCATAACCAAAGCGAATTCCTCTACATTTCAGATAATGTGTATCCAAAGATTGATGTTCTTGAAGTCGAGAAAACCAGAAAAATCATTCAAGATGCTTTCGAAAAGCATATCATTCACGCTCCGGGAATGGAAAAAGTCAAAAGTGTGATTACAGATAATATCATTCCGACACCTGGAGCCGTTATGGAAGCATCGATTCTATTACAAAAAGTCATCGGAGATTTGGTTGTCGTCGATATCGGCGGCGCCACCACCGATGTCCATTCCGTCACTTCAGGAAAGAAAGAAATAGAAAAAATCATGATAGCTCCAGAACCGTTCGCTAAACGAACAGTTGAAGGCGATTTAGGTGTTTATATAAACAGACGAAACCTAATCGACTTAATAACTAAAGAGAAAATAATCATTACTCTTGATACAAATGAATTAGAGCTTGACTCAGTTTTGGACAATTATCAACCTATACCTAGTGCCAACCAGGTCCCATTGACTGAAATATTAGCTCAAGAAGCAATGAATCTGGCGTTGGAAAGACATTGCGGACGTTTAGTAAATGTTTATACTGGCAGTGGAAAAACAACATATGCTGAAGGGAAAGACCTGACGGCTGTCAATTTCATAATCGGTACCGGAGGCGCCTTGACAAGACTTCCTCACCGAAAAGAAATTATCAACAACGTATTAAACAAAGAAAACAGGCTATTGTTGAAACCTGGGAAAAACACTGAAATTCTCATTGATAACCATTATATAATGGCTTCGCTTGGAGTTCTCTCCAAAAAGCATCCGGAAGCCGCAATTAAGCTGTTGAAAAGCAGTCTTGAAATCAGGTGATATGATGTATCCAAGAATAATAATCGACAGACAAAAACTAAGAGAAAACATAGAACGCATGATTAATATGGCTGATGCTAACGGAATCGAAAACATCACTTTTGTCGTGAAGGCTTTTGCAGGCGATACGGAAATAATGAAGACAGTCTGCGAAACCGAGATAAACTCAATAGGAGATTCCCGCATTCAAAATCTAAAGCGATTCTCCGACATAAGAATTCCAAAAATGTTACTTAGAATCCCGATGCTCTCGGAAATAACAGACGTAGTTAAATATGCAGACATATCTTTAAATTCGGAAATAACGGTTGTCGAAGCGCTTGATTTTGAAGCAAGAAAAAATAATAAAGTGCATGATATTATTTTGATGTTCGATTTAGGCGACTTACGAGAAGGTATCCACTATAAAAGCGATTATCTACCTATCATTAAAAAAATTATCGCACTTCATAACATCAGACTGATAGGTATCGGCACTAATCTGACCTGTTACGGCGGATTAGTTCCAAGCCTCGAGATTCTCAATCGCTTGGTCGATATAAAGAATAAAATTGAATCAAATTTCGATATCAAGCTAAGGATAATATCCGGAGGCAATTCTTCTTCAGTCACACTGTTCAATAAGAGTCTTATCCCTGATGAAATTAACCATTTACGCTTGGGTGAATCGATTCTTTTTGGCAAAGAAACCTCTTATTCAACCGAAATCGAAGGTTTGAATCATGACATCTTCACTCTTGAAGCTGAAATAATTGAATTAAAAGAAAAACCTAGTTTCCCTGACGGCAAGATGAGCATCAACTCATTTGGTGAGGTTCCGGTCATCGAAGATAGAGGCATTATAAGAAGAGCCATCCTCGCCATCGGCAAACAAGATGTGATTTTGGATAATCTGTTTCCAATTGATTATGACGTAGAAATTCTCGGAGGAAGCTCGGATCATTTAATTGTTCACATCAAAAACGATAAATATCAGGTTGGT
>CALMFM010000067.1 GCA_937862575.1 uncultured Bacillota bacterium | reverse complement strand
GGCGGTACTGCAATGATAACAGTCAGTCAAGTTGGAGAAGCCATAACAAAAGTCGCTTACGGAAACTATGAAGGTAATCTACCTATAGGTTATTATAATTTAACATGGACAGAGATGATTGAGATCTTCCATCAAGAAATGCATTTGGAAAGAAAGATTATTTCAATACCTAAGTGGTTATATAAATTTGCACTCTTTTTTGTCAAATTATCCTACAAACATCGGAAAATCGAATCAGGATTATCATTCAAGGACCTAGCAGAAATAATGTCTAGAAATGCATATATTCCGCCTGATTTTGTTAAAGAAGAACTACTTGTAGCGGAAGATAATATCGCAGAAGCCATTAAGGCATCGGTAAGATTGTCATTGGAAGTTATCAGAGGTATTGATGAAATTGTATCAATGAAGACTGAGTAAAATGAAGATATACCTGTAGGGGAAACCTACAGGTCTTTTTATGAACACTTTAATTGCCAGAAAACATTGCCTATATCTTAGTAATTTGATATAATTAGTATAGCGTACGTATAATAAAGGAGGTTAAAGAACTTTTGTTTCACATTTATATAAATATAAATGGTTAGTGTAAACTGAATTGAATTCTATAATATAATGTAATTTTCTGCGGTCTATATTATAGGAGCTATGAATTGTCAAAAATACACAAGGAGGAACAATGATGCTATTAAATGAGATACTGTCTAAGTATCCCAAAGACGAAGAATATCTAATTGAAATTCTACTTGAATACCAGACATCCAAAAAGAACCATTATATCTCGTCGGAAGATGTCGCAAGAATTTCAAAACATTTAGATATTCCTGAAAGTCAGATATGTTCAGTCATATCTTTTTATACTTTGTTATCAATGACACCAAAAGGCAAATACGTGGTTCAATTATGCCATGACGTGCCTTGTTTTGTTAATGATGCAATGAGTATATATGACAAACTGGTAGAAGTACTTGGAATTAAAGATGGAGAAACAACACAAGACAACCTCTTTACTCTAGAAATCGGAGAATGCCTAGGTTGCTGTAATGATTCTCCAGCAATGAGAATCAATGACCAAGTTTTTACTGGCTTGACACCTGCAAAAGTAGAGCAGATTATCAATGATTTGCGAGGTGAAGTGAAATGATCCAAGAGAAGATTGTATCAAAAAGATTCGGCAAAGTGAATCCGATGTCAATCGATAGTTACATCAAACATGAAGGTTATGTAGCTTTGGAGAAGGCAGTCACCATGCACCCTTCACAAATCGTAGATGAGATTGAGAAGTCAAAAATTAGAGGTCGAGGCGGAGCCGGATTCCCAAGTCATATCAAAATCCGTGCTTTGGCAAACGCTTCAAGTCCAAAATACATAGTATGTAATGCTGACGAAGGCGAACCTGGCAACTTCAAAGACAGAATGTTAATGGAAAATGATCCTTTCTCAATCGTTGAAGGAATAACACTAATTGCTTACGCCACTGGAGCAACTAAAGGTTATATCTATATTCGTGGCGAGTACCAAAACGCAATAAAAATAATTAGAGCGACAATTCAAGCTGCAGAAGAAAAAGGCTATTTAGGAAAAAATATATTAAATAAGGGATTTGATTTTAAACTAGAAGTTAGGTCAGGAGCCGGATCATATGTTGTCGGCGAAGAGTTTTCTATGATTGAATCGATTGAAGGAAAACCTGGACGATCAAGAACTAAACCACCTTTCCCAACCGAGAAAGGTATCCATGACAGACCTACACTAATCAACAATGTTGAAACATTTGCGAATTTTCCACATATATTAATGATGGGCGGAGCAGAATTTGCCAAAATTGGAACTCCTTCATCAACTGGTACAAAATTGATTAGTTTGTCCGGAAACGTCAAGAACAAAGGTTTGTATGAGGTTCCATTCGGTACTTCAATTAGAGATGTC
>CALMFM010000066.1 GCA_937862575.1 uncultured Bacillota bacterium | reverse complement strand
TAATCAATAAAGATCCACGGTTGGCGATATTATTCGGCCATCGAGAACAAGTAGTAGTCAATTTGCATGACGATTACTTCTTGGTTTTAGTCGAAGCGATCATCAACCAGCAGCTATCAGGAAAAGTTGCGGCAGTGATATATAAACGCGTTAGAACTCTTCTAAATGAGGTTGTAACACCGGGGACATTATTAAATGCTTCATTTGACGATCTCAGAGCTTGCGGGTTATCTGCTAGAAAAATCGAATACATCCAATCCTTGGCTAACCTAGTAGATAGTGGTGAAGTACACTTCAAAGGCATCGAAGAGATGCCAAACGAAGAAATAATTTCTATGCTGGTTAAGATAAAAGGTATCGGACCTTGGACCGCAGAAATGTTTTTGATGTTTTCATTGGGAAGAGAAGATGTATTTTCCGTATTGGATTTGGGACTAAAAAACGGGATGAAGAAATTATACGAAAGAGAATTCACGAAAAATGAAGCGCTGGAAGAATCGGAGAAATGGATTCCATATAGATCTTATGTAAGTCATTATCTATGGCATTTCTTGGAAAACAACTAAAATTAACTAATATAAGGGAGGATGTGACAATATGCCTGAAATGGTAAAATGTATCAATGTTTCAAAGTATTATGGTGGCCTAGCGGCGCTAAATCAAGTTAATCTAACTTTAGAAAAAGGCAAGATTATTGGCCTTCTGGGACCTAATGGTAGCGGAAAGACTACGCTAATCAAGATTTTGACTGGCATGTCTTTGCAATTCACTGGAGAGGTTCAAATTGATGGGCATAAGAAAACAAATGACTCAAAGTTGAAGATTTCATATCTTCCGGACCAATTGTATTTCGATCAATGGATGAAAATTCACGATCTGCGGGATTATGTCAAGGACATGTTCGCCGATTTCAACGAAGAAAGATTTGAGAATCTACTAAAGAAATTCAAGATTGAAGATCGAGGTAATATCAGAAAACTATCCAAAGGAAATCAGGAAAAGTTGCAACTGGCTTTAGTTCTAGCAAGAGATGCTGATCTCTACATCTTTGATGAACCAATCGGCGGAGTTGACCCAGCACTAAGGCAAATAATCTTGGATACAATCATGGATCATAGAAATCCGCAATCCACTATTTTACTATCAACTCATCAAATCTATGATGTTGAGAACCTTTTTGATGAAGTAATCTTTCTAAAAGAAGGAAGAGTGGTATTGCATAAACCAACCAATGATTTGATTGAGGAATCCGGAAAATCCTTGTTGGAAACATTCAAGGAGGTGTTCCGCTATGTTTAAGAAACTTGTAAAATACGAGTTCATCGCTAGTTACAGAATATATTTACCAATTTATTTGACAATCGTTGCTCTGTCTCTTTTATTGATGTTATCCAGATGGCTGAATTTTTCCTTCTTACAGTATATAGGAGTATCAATGATGGCCTTGGGAATTGGTGGACTTGGGATTTTCACAATTTATAATTTGATTGTGGCGATGGGACAAAGAGTTTATGGTAAACCAGGATATCTTTTATTCGCAATCCCTACTAATACTCAAACGATTATGGCCAGTAAATTGTTCACCCATTTTGTATGGATGCTGGTGACGGTATTAGTATTTTGCTTAGGCGTATTCTCATTGTTTTATTCTTTCGATGAGGTACAAATTCTTGGAAACATAATAAGTGAAATCGTCGATATGGATTGGACAGTTTTAAGAGTTATTGGTCTTAGCCTCGCCTTGATCATGTATATGATCTACTTTTTAGCGTTCTTCATGTTCTTATTCGCACTTCTGAATTTGTTATATAAAGGACCACATAAAGTATTGATGGGAATTCTCATGTATTTTGCGCTAAATACAGTATTATCATTGTTTACCGCCATTCCACTGGAATTAATCTTCTTTAAAGTGGCTTTTGGCACGGGTCATCCAATCACAATTGATTCTGTATGGACAGTATTTGCAGTATATTTTATTGTAGCTACGGTCTTGACGGGAGCGACATACTTCATCATTGACAAAAAAATGGAATTACAATAAACAAACTCCCGGAAACCCGGGAGTTATTGTTTTATATACTAAATTTTTATTTACAAAGAGTTAATTAGTTTTATAATAAAGATAAAGAGGTGATTTTAAATGAATGTTGCTTTTTTGATTATTGATGTGCAAAAGAAATATGTTGAACTACCTGATTTTAAAGAAACTTACAAGGCTGCGATTGAATATATCAATTATGTAAGCGCGATTTTCCGCGAAGCTTCCCAACCGGTGATTCATATTCGTCATGTTGAAACTAATGAAAATCTCGATGATGAAAATTTCCAAGTAGATAAAGCCATTGTTCAGAAAGATGGAGATATATATCTAAACAAACATTATGGAAATGGATTCTGGAAAACGGATTTGCAAAAAATACTTGAAGATAAAAACGTTGATTATGTTATATGTTCCGGCTTATCCGCAACTCATTGTGTTCTTGCCACATACAATGGCGCAATCGAGAGAGGCTTCAATGTATCCATGTTACAAAATGGGCTTGTTGGTAGAGGATGGGAAGAAGTGAATACTGTTCAGAAAAACTTTAATATTATTGGATATAATGGAATTAGATATATACTGAATTTGACGAAAAAATAAAACACCGAATGCGGTGTTTTTTTACTGAATATTAATCATCGTCGTATTCGTCGTCGTCATCGTATTCATCGTCGTCGTCATCGTTCGTTGTATACTGTGTGGTTGTCGTAGTAGTTGTATTATTGTCGATAACAATTGGATCGTAACCTTCAAGCGTACCTACAATCGGAAGAGTAGTCAATAATGACATACTATGAGGACTTGATTCAAATACTGATGTAGCGTCAGTTCCTCCTAATTGTATTCCTTGGTGAGTCCCGTTGTTGAAGACGGTTGTTACATCATATACAACACCGTAAACAGCGATATATGCCGTAGAACCGTTGGCACCGGTATACTGACCTAACTCTGTAAGTGTAAAAATTGGTAAAGTTTGCTGATTAGTATTCGAACCGGTTGTAGTTGTAGTCGATGTTGTGGTTTGAGTAGTAGTTGTAGTGTTAGTAGTCACATTTGTAGTAGTAACCAAGACTCCAACAACTGGTAACGTGTCTAATAAAGAAGCGCTGTGAGGACTCAAGGCAAAGACCGCAGTAGCGTCGGTTCCACCTATTTGCATTCCTTGGTGAGTTCCATTATCAAAGACTGCTGTTGCATCATAAACGATACCATTTACAGCGATATATGCAAGAGAACCGTTGGCGCCGGTATATTGAGATAATTCGGCGAGAGTAAAAGTTCTTGTTGTGTCAGAGGTTGTTGAAGCGTTTTGAGAAGAACCTGTTGTAGGTATATTTGCATCACATGCTACAAACAAAAATCCTAATAAAATGATTAATAAAAAATATAATGGTTTTTTCATATGCATTCTCCTTTTAATGTTTCTGATATAATCATAATGCATGAAAATTAAAACAAGATTAAAACAATAAAAAAATTGCATTTTAATCAAAATTTAATCTATCTTGCTATAATATATAAGTATATAGAGGTGATAACATGCGCTTGCTTATCGTTGAAGATCAGAACGAATTGAGAAATATCCTTAAGAAAAGACTGGATGAATCCGGTTATATGGTCGATATGGCAGCTGATGGTGAATTAGCCTTGGATTTGCTTGATTATACTGACTATGATCTAATTGTTTTAGACATTATGATACCAAAAATTAATGGATTAGAAGTTTTAAGAAAAGTTCGCAAGGAGAAAAAAACTACTCCGGTTTTAATGCTGACAGCCAGAGACTCAATCGAAGACAGAGTAAAAGGGCTGGATTTGGGTGCGGATGATTACCTTGTAAAACCATTTGCATTTGACGAACTTCTTGCTCGAATAAGGGTTTTGTTGAGACGTAAGGACAATGAAATTCAAAATATCATCAATTTGGCTAATCTCACCTTGAACCGTACATTGAAAGAAGTACGGAGAGGAGACAGTCTGATCACTCTCTCCAAAAAAGAGTATATTTTGTTGGAATATCTGTTGCTAAATAAGGGAATAGTTATTTCAAGAGAAAGACTGGAAAGTGTTAGTTCCAATTACGATTATGAAGGATATTCCAATGTAATAGATGTCTATATTCGTTTCCTTAGAAAAAAGATTGACGAAGGATACGATACTAAATTGATTCATACTGTTAGAGGGTTTGGCTATGTAATGAAGGTGGAAGAATGAAAAAATTATCCATTAAGAAAAAAATAATAATTCTATATACCTTCCTCATAGCCTTATTGATTGGAATAGATTTTTATATATTAGATACAACAGCTTCAAAGATTCTCATTGATCAAGCCGAAAGAGGAGTGATTACTGCAACTGACGAAATTGCCGCATTAATCAAGATGGAAGATGATGGACCATATTTGGAAAGCGGTGATGATGAGGGTGCATTTCATTTCTATCATGATGGCGTAATATTCTTGATTTATTCCGGACAAAACATCTCATATGGATCTACACCAACTAATTTTGATTCGACTCTAAGCATATCTCTTGGTGAAATACAAATACAAGAACATAATGGCATGACTTGGGTAGTTTACGATGTGTCCATGTCAGGTGGATATGTACTAAGAGGAATCTATGATATACAAGTAATGGCCGATTCTCTTAACAGAATAATACTGTTTGCGGGTATTTCGTCACTCGTTGTGATACTGCTGACTGCTATTGGTGGATTCTTAATTATTGAAAGAGCATTTAGACCAATCAAGAAAATTTACAAGACAGCAGCTGCTATCGAACAAAAAGAAGATTATTCAAAAAGAATAGAAACTAATTTTGCAAAAGATGAAATATATGAGTTAGCTGAGATGGTCAATCAGATGTTGGATAAAGTTGAAAAGTCGATATCGAGAGAGAAACAATTTTCCTCCAATGTATCTCACGAGTTAAGAACACCTTTAACTGTGATGCAAGCACAGGCTGAATATCTGTTGGAAAAAGCAGAAAACATTACGGTAAAAGAAGAAATCAAATCAATTATCGCTCAGGTCTCTTTCATGGAGAACATTGTAACCCAATTATTGGAGATAACAAGATCTCGACAAATCGCCGATAGTGAAATGGATATTCTAAATCTGTCAGAGATAGTCGAATATACTGCCGAATCATATTCTGGTATGGTTGAAGAAAAGAAAATCAAAATTAATGTTGAAAAACCTAAATTTTCCACTAATACAGTTGGCAATCAAACCTTGTTAATCAGGGTATTCTCCAACCTCATAACTAATGCCATTAAATATAATAAAGTTGACGGAACAATTAATATTAGTTTCTCCGAGGAGCTTGACAATATATTAGTGAACATTAAAGACACAGGAATCGGAATACCAAAGGCAAAAATAGATATGATTTTCAATCCGTTTTATCGGGCTGACGAATCAAGAACACCTAACGATTACAGCTTGGGATTAGGTCTTGCCTTAGCTAAGGAAGTAGTCAAAATCCATGGTGGAGACATAACTGTTACAAGTGAAGAATCCGTAGGTACTACCTTTGTTGTGAGTTTGCTGAAAGTAAAGTAAAAAAATATAACCTCCGTTCAAGGAGGTTTTTTTATACTTGCTTACGTACTAATTTTACTTTCTTGCGAAAGTTTTTCCATAATCTAATGATATTATCAACTAGGTTTCCAGTAAAGCTAAATGCTTCAAACTTAATCTCGACTCCAGGATGATTGGTCTTGATTTGCTTGTTAAGAGACATAATCATAGGTCTTGGACCGCACATGTAAACAATGGTGTCGTTATCCAAATTTAGATGTTTTGAGGAAAGGTACCCCATTTTTTTTGCCTCAAATAATGTGAAACGAAAATTACCTCTTTCAGCCAAAACTTCCAACTGTTCTTTGTGTACAGCCTCAGAAGCATTGTTAACAGAATAGTATAAGTGGATATCTTTATCCAAATCTGGTTTAGTTCTTAAGTAGCCAAGGAAAGGAGTTACTCCAATTCCTCCAGCAATCCAAACTTGTTTCTTTTTTGATTTAAATGTCATATTTCCATATGGTCTAGTCATTTTTATGACTGCGGGAACGGTTAAAGAATCGTGCAATGCTTTTGTATAATCACCTAAAGTTTTTATTGTGAAGAAAACGTGGGAATCATCACTACCCGATATTGAAAATGGATGAGCAGCCTTGCTGATGCCTCTCGCTTTGATTTTAATGAATGCAAATTGACCAGGTTTGAATTTATATGTATCGTCCATTTTCACTTTCAATTCAACCATACTATCATTCAAATTATTCTTTTCAATGATGATTCCATGATGTGAAAAAGCAGTGTTTTGATAGAAGAATATCATATACAAGGAAGAACCGAATCCAATTGTTGAAATAGTCAACATCCAAATCGATAAAACGTCAAACGAAAAGAGATTAATCCATGATGAGAAGAATCCATGGTACAAGGCGAAAATGTAAGGAACGATAAGGAATCTGTGGATAAAACGGAAATGCTCGTATTTCAAGAACTTAGCCATCAGTGCGACAACTACAAGGAATAAGAAACCATTTCTTGCTAATTCACCTGCATTAGCTGGAGTACCAAGTATAATTATATTTGTCGTGAATGACTGAAAATTACTGATGGAAGTAGAGGCATGTACAAATATCATGGCTGTACTAGCCATCGATAATATTCGATGCCAGAAATATAAAACATCCAGATCACCAAATATCCATAACAGCAATCTGCTTCTAGTTGAAAGCAAGAATACCAAAGCGAATCCAATCAACAATGTTGATCCTAATAATGAAGTGATTATTGACTGATTGTTCATAAAGGCGGCATTCAATCTAATTAACCAAAGGTAAGTATTTATACCGAATATTATTAATAGAAAAATAAGTGGTTTTATATGTGATTTAATAGATTTCATAATGTATATCTCCTTAAAACATCAACAGTATAAAACCAAAACATTAAAATACGGTTAAATTGACAATATTTTTTCAAAATAAAAAAATCACTCTCTCGAGTGATTCTTTACTATGTCTAATATCGATCCATTTCCAAGATATTTGCACTTCCTCCAACCCAAACTGACGTTATTACATCATCTTTTATTTGCAGGCGAGTAATTATTTCAGAAGGTTTCTCCATTGAGTATCCTTGGCGAAGAACATAGATGCTTTTCTTTGTAACATGTTCATAAAGGTAACAACCCAACGCCCCATTTGATGTGCCTGTGGCACTCTCTTCGTTGATTCCAACCGCTGGGGCAAAGTTTCTTCCATAGACGTCTACTTCATCATCTAAACAGAAAGCATGTACTCCTATTACATCGTATTTTTGCGATAAAGCCAAAATTTTTGTTTGAAGAGGTTTTAATGAATCCAATACTTCGCGATTCTTTACAGGCAAGAATATTTCGCGGAGTCCGGTTGAAACAATCTGCGGTTTCAAATTATCAGCTGGTTCATATCTCGCGAATACGGAATAAAATTCTTTTTCTGGAATAGTTTCACTAAATATCGGTTTTGGTTGCTCCATATATATAGCGTGCTTCATAACATCTAATTTTAGTATGCCGGCTTTTGTTTCTTGAGTATAATATCCGGTTTTTATTTCTTTAAGATCACGTAATAGATTGTATGTAGCAATTGTTGCATGTCCGCATAAAGGGACTTCATTTTTTGGAGTAAAAAACCTAACTTTGAAGTCAGACTTGTCGCTTTTCATCACAAAAGCAGTTTCACTAAAACCTACATGAGAAGCAATTTTCTGCATTTCCTCATCTGATAGATTATCGGCATTAAGATAAACTCCAGCCTTATTTCCTCCATAAGGAGTTTTCGGGAATGCGGTTAATCTAAAAAGGTTACTCATCATATATCACCTCAGTATTATATTTTACAACAAATAACCGATAAAACCAATCTAAAAAGATGTCGAAACAATTTGTCGACATCTTTGTATTTTGTTAAATATAATATAAATGGTTATAAGTCACTCTGTTTAATTATATTTGCAGGATATTTTTTAAGTAGATTGTTTACTGGAATCATACCGAATACTATGTTAATCAGATATATGGCAACAAGCATCGATAAGATGGATAAACCTGTGTAGTAAGTAACTGTCGCCAATTGTAATGTAGATTGAGATTCAACCATGATCAATACCGTAATCAAGAACCCTAAAGTAGTAGAGAAAGTAGATGTCAGTATTATTTCTGCCAAGAATATTCTTCTTATTTCTTTTCTCGATATTCCGATGCCGCGATAGACACTTACTTCATATGTCCTAGAAATAAGGCTTGATCTCATAATCAAATATATGCTGAAGGCAGACATCAATATTCCGCTTAAGCCTAACAAATAGAATGTTTGATTCTGATCCAACTTAAGTTGCTGAGCAAGCGTTGGTTGATAGAGATTGGCGGTTGCTTCGTAACCTGCATCCAAAAGGTTTTGCAAAGTATCCTCTACATTGTCTGTGTAAACTAATAATTTGAAATCACTGAATCGACTGTATTCATAACGATAGTATTTGAGTCTCATAAAGTCAAGAGTGGATACCATGGCTCTTTGAAAGTCATATGATACACCATCAACTTCATATCGATATATGCCTGAAACATAATATGTCCCGGTTGATATTCCAATATTGTAAGGTATGACTCCATCCATAACATTACCATAATGTTCGTTAAGCATGAAATATGTCTCAGTTGTCGGTAATGCGCCAGAAACGACCTGGAAGTTTTCACCCAAAATGTGATAATCGATTAAGTTAGGAGTTACAAGACTATACAAAAGCTCCTCAGCCATCCAAACGCTTTGGGAATTACTGTTGGCAATTCCACTGATATTGAAGTATAAAGCAGTATCAAAAGCAATTGACGTATCGCTTCCATTTGTTTGTAATTTGAATTGGCAATTCAAGACATCGTCATAGTCTTGAATACCTCTATATGCATTATCCTTGATGATTTTATCAGCGACGCTTTGATCAATGATTATTTCATAACCATTTGGCATTGAACCATAAATCAAAGTTGTTTCATCAAAAAACACTAGATCAATAGGCACTGCACTAACTCGGATGCTATCTCTGACCTCATAAAAATTGTTTGTCGATAATGAAAATAAATATGGCTCACTAACCAACATCAATTGATCTACTCCGTCAACCAAGGCTATATCTTCATAGTGGTCATACAAAGTAGGTTTCATCTGTATTGATATATAATTAGGATTGATTATGCTATATGGCTCCTCAACATGATAGATTTCTCCGATTAAACCGATACTGACTCCAAATATTATTCCAACCAGAAGCATAGTCAAGAATAACATTCTGCCACCGCCCTGTAACAGGTTCAATCTTCTAAATGCGTAAGTGAAAGTGTCTTTCCAACTAAAAATTTTAACCGATTTCTCTTCTTTTCTTCTTGTGTACAAATCATTTAATACAAATGGATTCTTTCTTTCGACTTCGTCTTCAGGTTTTTCTCGTATAATAATTTCACTGTCAGAATCGATGTATTTGGTTCTTTTGAAATTATTGGAGTTTACCTTGATATATAATGTTTGGTTACGCTCAATAAGATCAACGTCCAATGATTCAGGTTGATCCTTGTTGGAGTAGCGTTTTATGTTCAACCCGTCTGATTTTATATCGGTTTTTTCAAATTCATTCAAAGTAATTATGTGCTCTTGGATTAGGTCAAGATTTCCGTGATAATGGTTTTCATAATCGCGGATTATCTTTCCTTCTTCAATTTGGATAACTCTATCTGCATAAAAATCACATAAGCTTTGTTCATGAGTAACCATTACAACTAATCGAGTTTTAGAAATTTCTTTGATTACATTCATCAATTCCAGAGTAGTGCGACTATCCAAATTACCAGTAGGCTCATCAGCCAAGATAACTTCTGGATTATTAGCTAAAGCTCTGGCAAATGCGACACGTTGTTGTTGACCACCGGATAATTGCTTTGCCAACCTGTCTGCGTAGTTGGCTAAACCTACTGTATTTAGTAATCTTTCAACGTTGTTTCTGATTTCATTGGGATCAGTGATACCTTGCATTTTGAAAACGGGTTCAATATTTCTATATACTGATACACCTTTTAACAGATGGTAATTTTGATAGACATATCCAACTTTGTGTTTGCGGATATAGTCCCATTTTTTATGATTGTATTTATCAAAAATCTCGTCATCGAAAATAATTCGTCCGCTGTCGAAATGATCCATACCACTGATTACATTGAGAAGAGTGGTTTTTCCGCTACCACTAGTCCCTAGAATCATTACCAAACCGGTTTCTTGAAATTCGAGAGTGATATCGTTACAAACTAGAAATTGATTCAATTTCTTTTTATTGAAATACTTTGTAACATGTTCCAGTCTAATCATTGTTCCACCCCCTTCAAAGAGGCGATGACCCCAATTTTAAAAACCTTTTTGGTGAATTGATACGCCATTACTTCAATTATGCCTAGAACCAACAAGAACAACGCCAAATAGTCAGACCATTTGAAATATCTCAAAATATTCGGAATATCTCTTATATACATTTCAGAAATAAAAACCAAGATTGCGATTATGACTATGGAAATCAAGGCAATGATGGTGATTTCACCTCGCAGTATATGTTTTATTGTTTTCTTTGATGTGCCGATAGACCTTAGAATCAGATAATCCTTTTGTTTGCTGAAAATCAGGTTTCTAAGTACAAAATATCCGACAAAGACTATTACGAAAACGATTAGGGCGACAACCATCATTACGATCAAGTTATGGACTACAATAGACGCGGCCTCTGAACTAGTCATTACGAGATAAGGGTAAAAGACCTTATACCCCAATTCTTGAAGTTCGGCAATTGTTTTAATTCCATCCAAAGCATCGTTGACTATGACTGTTACTTGGTATTTATCTTCGGAAAAATAATAATCATAAGTCTCTTGACTCATATACATAACTGAAGAATTGTTACTGTCAGTGTAATGATAAAACGTGAATTTAACATCAATAAATGATTTATCGTTTTCATATTTCGTTATAGCTCTAAAAGTTACGTCATGGCTTTGTGTGAATGCCAAAGCGTCACATAGGCCAGCTTCTATATCATCAGGGACTTCCACTTTATATTTGAAATCACGACAGATTTCAAAAAACATCAAGTCATTAGCCAAAATCTCTCCAAAGTCCAATGAATTGTCAAAATCAACCCATGTGGCAAATGAAATCATATAAGTGCGATTAGCTGTATTTACGGTATCATCCATCTCTGGTGTAATCCAAGTATCGGTACCCATATCGTATTTCTCTGTACCATCGATACGAATCTGGATTTCAGAATTCTCATATACACTGGATTCGGATATTTTATCGAGCCCCTCGTTTGATAAAAACATGTAATATGTATTTTCAGATAATCCCTCAGGTTCTTCGACAATACCAACAACCTCATATGAAAATTGACAGGTATACAAACTTTGAGAAACAATCAGTAAATGACTATTTGCCAATTCAATCGTATCTCCTATGTTAAAAATACCCGCATTTCCTATAACTACTTCGTTGCCATTTTCAGGTAGTCTACCTCTAATAAGATCATCCTCGTCTAAGGAAAGCACAGACAATGGTTCAAAGTAGAAAAAGTCGAAATTTAATTCAATGTCGTCAAATTTCTTAGTAATGAATTGAGAATCAAAAACAAGATCATTCGTATAAACGCCACGAACATGATCTAGCCCTTGAATTTCCAATAATTCTTCATCTGTGAATTTGGTCATGTCATCTTTGACAAGCACAATTCTTGATGAATCAGGATTACTGAAATATGGATTATAAGCGATGTATTCAGCGTTTGTTTCCAATACACCAGCACTATAAACAAAAAACACCATCGCCAACATGAAAAAGACACTTAACAGCGTGAAGATGGATTTTTTAGGTACTGTAAACACATTTTTGAAAGCTATTTGCATAGCTCCTCTAAATGTGGTTTTCGTTGGTTTTGGCGTTACTTCTTGAGACACATCAACTGGACTGTTTGCCAGTGGTGTATCTTCCATAATTTCACCGTCATATAGGTGGATTTTTCTAGTTGCGTATTTTTGAATAAGACTAATGTCATGAGTTACAACTATCACAAGCCTGTTTTTGCTTATTTCCCTTAACAATTTAAAAATACCGATGCTGGCTTCTTCATTAAGGTTCCCGGTAGGCTCGTCGCAAACCAGAATTTGATAGTCTTTTGCCAATGTTCTGGCAATAACGGTTCTTTGCTTTTCGCCTCCGCTTAACTTGCTGGCTTTTTGATTGGCCACATGTCTTAATCCTACCTGATCAATCAATTCCATAACCCGTTTATGCGTCTGCTCTTTAGTAAAACCCTGAATAGTCAGGGCTAATTCGATGTTTTGATAAACAGTATAACTGTTGATAATGTTATATTCCTGAAAGACATATCCAATATAATCTTTACGATAGTATTCAAGTTCTTCGACAGTATAATGAGATATATCCTTACCATCAAAGTAGATCTTACCTTCCTCATAGGTATCAAGACCACTTAGTACGTTTAGAAGTGTGCTTTTGCCGCTTCCGCTTTCACCGGTGATGGCTACGAATTCTCCAATTTTCAATTCAAGATTGATTCGTCGAAGAGCTTGGACAATTGTGCTTCCAGAAAAATAGTATTTGCTTACTCTTTCTAGTTTTAGCATTTCCTGAACTCCCTTTTCCTCTTATATACTAATTTTAACACAAATCACCTTAATTGCGAATAAAAACTGGGATGAGCTAATAAAAAGCAACCAAAGGTTGAGTATTTTATACTGAGGTGAAGAAATACTTGCATTTTTATTATATAATGGTAAAAACAGATGAAAATCAACGAGGTGATAATGTGGAATATATCATTCAGTTTCAATTGAACATATTCTCTTTATTTATACTTGGTGTCATTTACGCAACCCTTAAAATTCGATCAGGAATAATGAGTTTCTCCAAACTGCTTTTAGAAGTAGTAATACTACTTAGTATTATTGGTATCATTCTCGAGCCATTGACTTGGATCTTTGATGGTGCAGTTTTTGATGGAGCATATTTTCTTGAGTATTCAACAAATTTCTTGGTGATCTTGATTGCACCTTTGATGGGTGGTTTCATGATGTCTTATGTAGATTATTATTTGTTTAGAGATCGCGATAGAATTGTTAAAAAACTGATATATTTCTATCCAACTTTAGTAATGTTAATTCTATTGATTATAAATATGTTCTTTCCGATTTTCTTTAGTGTGGATCCTTTAGACAATAGCTATCACGGCGCTGATTTAAGTTGGATTCAAAATGTAGTATTAGCCTTAATGTACCTGTATATGTTTTATTTCTTGTTGAAAAATCGAAAAAAGACTTTTAGTTATATAGTAAATATTTTTATATTTTTCATGATGTTGCCTTTAATCGGAGTGGCAGTTCAAACATTCTCGAGTAGACTATATTTTTCTTGGACTGCAATGGCCTTGGCAGTATTGGTTATTTATATTTACATGGAAACAACTACTGGAGAAAGAGATTATTTAACTAAACTGTATAGCAGGCAAAGTTATGAAAAATATATCTATCAGTTAATTGAAATAAAAAAACCATTTGAAATTCTTTTGATTGACTTGGATAATTTCAAGATAGTTAATGATCAATTTGGGCATTTGGTTGGGGATCAAGTTTTAGTTGAGTTTGCCAATATTCTAGTAGAAGTATTGTATCCTAATAAAATTGTTTCTAGACTGGCTGGAGATGAATTCATGGCCGTAATTGAAAATGAAATCAATATTGAAAAAGTAATAAAATTGATATATGAAAAACTTGGAGAATCAGAAGAAACATACTTGAGAGATCTGCGTTTCAGTTATGGATGTCAAAGGTTCCATGAAGGAATGACCACTGACGAACTATATACAAAAGTTGATGATATAATGTATAAGAATAAAAGGTCCGAGCAAACAAAAATCTTACAAAATAAAGGTAAAAGAGAATGAAATATGAAATAAAGAAATTAAGCAAAGAGACAAAACATAATTTTTTCAGTTTGTTTGAAGATAGTCAATTTGCTCATCAAAAAAGTTGGAAGACCTGCTTTTGTCGTTTTTATCATACTGATTGTAGTTATGAAGACTGGATGAAGCGGTCCGGATTAGACAATATGAAAGAAGCAGACGTTGAAATTGATTCTGACAATATGTCGGGTTTCTTAGCATTTGAAGGCGATTTATGCGTTGGCTGGCTGAATGCGGGACCAGTTCCATTTTACAAAAGACTAATAAATGATTTATTGCCTGAGTATGTAAATGATAAAACCGCTTTAACGATTTGTTATGTGATAAAGGAAGGTTATAGAGAAAGAGGAATTGCTTCTCTGCTCTTAAATCAAGCGATTGATTATTTCAGAGAATTAGGATTCACTAGAATGATTGCTTTACCAACCGATAATACTGTGCGCGAGAGGAACTATCGAGGATTCACTCAAATGTATCTCAACCGTGGGTATAAGGAAATCATTTCAGAAAGTGGCGACAGATATCTTGTCTTAGAACTATAAAAGCCCTTATGTGGGCTTTTTTAAATTTATTTACTTAATTTTAGGATGAGGGATCATTAGTGGGTAAATACTATCGGACATGAATTTTGATTTTGATGTTTATCTATGATAAAATGTATTTAGTAAGGCACTTCTGATTTTGGCAGCAGGTGCCATTTATTTAATTTTGAGGGTAACCAATTGAGCAGAACTGAGATAAAGGAACTTTCACTTGGAAAAAGAATCATAAAGATAGTTAGAGAAAACCAACAATGGCTTGGCTTTTTTATCATTGCCATAATACTCTTATATTCTTTCATTACAGTTCTCTATGAACCAAGGCATGTATTATTAGATATTCTTTATGGAATCCTGTTTGTATTCTTGATTGTAGGATTATATAAAGCCTTCATTACAGAAAAGAAAGAAAAGAAAAAAATTAGGATTGATGTTTTTGATGCATTCGCTGCAGCAAGTGGAGTGTTGGCAACGTACTGTCTTGTGCATTTCCTTGGATTCAATGTTGTGATGGCTTCAAGTCTCTTGGGTATTATCGGTTATATATTTTTAAGAAAATATGAGGTTCCAATCTATTGTGGATCTTTTGCAGGAATGGTATCAGTAGCTTTGTTTGATTTGTCTGAAGTGCTTGTTCTTTCGCTCATTTGTTCGGTTATATATATACTGACAAAACCGTTATTTGTAGGTTATGGTGGGAAATTAGGAACAGTCGCTTTCATGTCTTCTTTGATTCTTCATAGTATATTCAATGATCAATTCTTGGTGGTTCAATCAGACCTCCATTTTGGATTCCTAATTTTAGCAACCGTTTTGGGTGTAACTGTGACTTTTTATTCTCAACATATTTTAAAAATATCAGCCGTTATGTCATCGGCTGCCTTTAGTTTCATAATTGCGACTATTTTGTTTTTTATATTGCCTAGTCATATCGAGTATTCAGTCATCCTGTTTTCTGCTAGTTTTATCGGTATGTCTAGCAAAGATAAATTGCCAAATATCTTTTATGTCATTTTATCGGGATTGATATTAGGCGTGATATATTATGTTTTCGTCCATTATTTCAACGGACTCGGAGGAAAACTGGGACTAATGGCTTTAATCAGCGTTATGGTTACTACTGGCATCTCCGAGATTTTGAAGAAGGAAATCCATAATTTTGCTTATTTGCCTCTAAAAAATAATAACCAAAATACTGACAAATAATAATATCACCAATGTCGTAAAAAATTATTCTAACTATGCTTTCATCAACTATGCAAGGTTCACTTTCAAAGGAAGTATTTTTTTTATAAACCTGCCAAAACATGCAAAAGTGGTATTGAATAAATTCAAGGTAAGATATAAAATAGGTTTGAGGTGATTCATATGTATCGTTTATCAGATCTAATGAAAATGTTTAATTTGCCGGAACGCACTATAAGGCGACATCTTAGCGAAGGTCTGCTAAAAGGAAACAAAGTAGGTGGTACTTGGCGCTTTGATGACTTTGATATAAAGAATTATTTGGATAATCCAAGGATTAGAGTATCTTCTGAGAAAAACAATCTAAAAGAAGTTATGGATTATGTTAATGGACTATCAAGACACACAAATAGAAACATGATTCTTATTAATAGGACAAATCATAAGAAAAATCTAATTGAAAAGGTAACGAATTATGTAAATAATATAAAAACTCCTTTTTACCTGAATGTAAACGCCAAAGGGAAAAACCGTATCATTACATTCATAGGTGAAGATGAACATATAATAAATATTTTGAAGTTGACAAGAGACGAAAATGAAAAAAATATATGATCTAATTGTTTCAAGATTGGAAAAAATCGATTTTGGTATGCTATACCCGAAATTCCATTGTTTTTCTTTTGCTTTGTATAACAAAGACCAAGTTCTGTTTGATGGAGTTTTTTATCCATATGATGAGAGATTTATCGGTAATACAACAATTGAATTCAATGAGAAACAAATCGCGATTTGGAATATGGATTATTCTATAAACGATATTGATGTTTTCACCAGCAAAATCGTACATGAAATGTTTCATGCCTTTCAAATAGAACAAGCCGAAAGCAGATTTCCGAGCGAGATTGATGGATTGTTCTATGATTATAATCCGATAAATTTATCTCAGAAGATTAAAGAAACCGAGTGTCTAATCAAAGCTTTTCAAAATAAGTCAATTTCTTTTATTGATGAATTTCACTCGAGAAGGAATAAAAGAAACACTGAATTCTCCTTGGAAGGAAATTATGAAGCAGGAATTGAAACGATCGAAGGAACCGCCAGATTTGTCGAATTGAAAACATTAGGAATTCTAGATTCGACACTACAGAAAAAAGAGATAGACAAAATTCTAATTAATCTTTCTAATTACCGAAATTATATACCGATTCGAAAAGTTTCATATGATATCGGGGCATTGTATCTGTTGACATGTGATCTTTTCAATATGAAACTAGATACAAACATTCCCGAAAACAACACACCGATAATTATACAGCATTCCGAGAAAGCGAAATCATATCCTGAACATGTGGACATTATTGAAGATGTAAAGATAATGACAGAAGAATATGCCACTATAAATGCAAAAAAAGTATTTGATTTCATGAAAACGGCTTCTTTCAAGATCAAGGCCAAAATTGTTGGATTTGACCCCATGAATACAATTAGGTCTGAAGAATTCCTTCTGTTCGAACATTTTGTCAGAATAGAAGTTGACGGAAAACAAGAAAATATTTTTGGAACTGCATGTGCGAAGACAATTAAAGGGTTATCCATAGTTGATTTGTTCATAGCTAATTAACAGTGATGATTTGCATATTGTTTATACTGACATTATAATATTGAATATGTATAGGAGGTCACGATGATTAGAACATTAACTGAATCAGATCGAAAACAAGTACTTGATTACTTATATAAAGATCAAAATTACAACATTTTTCCTATAGGCGATATTGAAAAATTCGGGTTTGATCAAGACTTTCAAACCGTATATGGCGAATTCAATGAAAAAGGAGAATATCTTAGCGTATTCTTGTTATATCGAGAAAATGCAATATACTACTCACATCTGAATCACTTTAACCATGAATACCTTGAAATATTCAAACAACACCATTTTGAGATAATAAATGGGAAATCTGAACTCATAGAATTATTGAAACCACATCTTGTTGATTTCGACATAAAAAAGACGTATTTTTGCCAAGCAAAGAAAATAACTGCCGAAATTCCAAGTAACACTCAAGATGTTATGGTCTTGACAACAAAATACGATTGTGAAAGATTATATGACCTTCTAGCGGATATCGAAGAATTTTCCATTACTAGAAAATCCAAAGAAGATTTTGTAGAAGGCAAGTTAAAATCGATATCGATGGGCATCACACTATATTTGGAAGATGATGGAAAAATCGTCTCCACAGTTGCGACCACCGCAGAGACAACTAAGAGCGCTATGGTCGTAGCCGTAGGCACCGCAAAACCATATCGAAAAAAAGGTTACGCTTCGAAGCTAATGCTAGCTTTGATGGATTATTATATTAATGGAAAAGGCAAAGATCTTTGTCTGTTCTATGATAATCCTGAAGCTGGAAAGATATATCTGCGACTTGGATTCGAATATCTGGGTTTATGGGATATGTGCGTCCGCAAGAAATAGTCTAATTCAATGTTGAAGGGAATGATATAATGCCGGGATTTATTACATATATTCTGATATCGGTTTTTACACCGGGGCCAAACAATATATTCGCATCTGTTTCTTCAGCTAGAATCGGCTTTAGGAAATCGATGAGATTCATGTTGGGAGTATTGGTCGGCACTTTCATAATTTTTGTATTGACAGGACTATTCAATGTATTCTTATATGAAAACATAAGAATCATTACCAATATAATCGGTATAGTCGGAGGACTTTTTATTGTTTATCTAGCAATAAGAATGTACTTCTCCAGAAAAGATACGGAGAAGATGATGATTGGCAATCAAAGAGTTTTCTTCACGGCTTTATTGTTAAATTTCATCAACGCCAAGACTATCATATTTGGTTTGACAGTTGCAACATATTATCTCCAATTGGGTTTCCCCTCAAATAGAATTATCTATTTTGCCTTATTAATGGCAATATTATGTTATATATCAGTCATCTTATGGGGCTTATTCGGTAAAATCTTTAAGGAAATACTTAACAAATATCGGGTTATTTACAATATTGTGATGTCAATATTATTGGCATACAGCGGAATAATTATCATATTTGAATCGATTAGCTCCTGGACATAAAAAAAAGTCGCCATCTGAGATAGCGACTCGTTTTTTCATATAACGAAGTTTCCGTCTTTGAATATAACAACGGTTTTACCGTTTTTTGTAGTTCCGGTAACCTGTAGGTCGGAAGTTCCAAACATGAAGTCGGAATGAGACATGGAATGATTGTATCCTATAGCCTTCAGTTCATCCAACGACATTTCGGTGCCTTTTTGAACATTAATAGTATAGGCTCTACCTAGCGCCATATGGCATGAGGCGTTTTCATCAAACAAAGTGTTGTAGAACAAGATTCCAGAATTAGATATTGGTGAATCATAACTTATTAGAGCTATTTCGCCTAAATATGAACTTCCCTCATCGAATTTCAATAGGTTTTCCAAAATATCCTTATTTACTCTTGCATCATAATTAACCACTTTTCCATCTTTGAATTCAAACCAGAAATCTTCGATAAGTTTGTCTTGATATTCTAGTGGCTTTGAAGCTACAACTTTACCATTTACACCATATTTATGTGGCATGGTGAAATTCTCTTCGGTTGGGATGTTAGGATTGAACATAGTACCGTCAGGAGTGTGTTCACCACCACCAGCCCATATATGATTTTCGACTAATTTAATAGATATATCGGTACCAATCGAATTTTTGAAATGCAAAGTATCAAAATTGTAGTTATTTAGGATTTGATTATGTTTCAATATTCTTTCGTTGTGTTTTTCCCAGTCATGAATTGGATTGTTTTCTTCAGTAACTCTGGATGCGGTCAAAATTGCATCCCACAAAGTCTCGACAGCTTTGTCTTCATCCATATTAGGGAAAACTTTTTTAGCCCAAATCTTGTTTGGAGCTGCAACGATGGTCCATTGTGCCTTTGAACCCATCATGTGATCATAATAGAATGTTAAATTCTTTCTGATAGCCATGTTGAATGTCTGAAGTTTTTTGGGATCAACTTCATTGTTCAATCCAGAAGCAGGAGAAACTACTGTTATCGCACACCCGCCTTGATTGACGAATTCTTTGTATTTATCGATGTGCCAAACAGGTATCTCTGCCAATGTTTGTTCAGTTTGGTACAAATAATTATAGTTTGTTACAAAATCATCAGACCAATTGACCAAAACCTTTTTTGCGCCAGCAAGATAAGCTTGTCTGACGATTTCCCTTGTCAACTCCTTTGTTTCAGTAGTAGCGTTGACGAATACATATTGGTCCTTTTGAACGTTTGCGCCAATCTTGACTGCCAGTTCTGCGAATTTGACCAATAAATTGTTGTTAATCATATTATCACCCTTTCAATAAAGATTATAGTAAAAAAAAGGATAATTGGCAACAAAAAATGAAAGTAAATTCATTTTATTATCGGAAAAATTGGAAATAGCAACAATTGCTTTATTGTATGGTTACATGATAATATATTTATGATGATTACTTGAAAGGCGGATGAATACGGATGAAAAATCCAATAATCAATATTGAAGTTATTGAAAAATCATTTGCGAGGAATATGCTATGAGATTAAAATTGATGACGTTGAATTTACATTGTCTTGTCGAAGATAATCTTGAACATAAGCAAAAACTAATCTCGGAAAAAATATCCTCTTTAGAAATCGATATAGTCTTATTACAAGAAGTAGCTCAGACTAGGAGCAAAGGCTTTATTGTAGAAGACAATTATGGGTTGACTTTACAGACTCTTCTTGAAGAACTTGGAATCAAATACTATTATTATTTTGAACCAATAAAAGAAAGTTTTGGTAAGTATGATGAAGGAGTTGCAATCCTATCAAGAGTTCCATTGAAACATGTCAAATCATGTTTCTTATCCAAATCTACTGATTATTCAAATTGGAAAACAAGGAAATTGTTGGTCTATGAATTTGACTCTGAAAAGACAATTTTTTTGGCAACAACACACTTTGGATGGACTGATGAAATAGAAGTATTCGAAGACCAATTCGGCATTGCAAATGAACTGTTAATTAAAGAGCAATTTGCAATACTAGCAGGCGACTTCAATGTCACCCCAAATTCAAAAGAATATAATCATATCAAAGAAAAAGGATGGAATGACCTTTTTGATAATGAAGACTACCGAGACTTTCCAACTTTTAAAAGTGATGATGCAAACAGTATCACCGAACAACGAATTGATTACATATTGACCAATTTTCTTCCTGTTATCATTAAGCAAGAAATACTATTTACTGAAGAAATGGTAAGCGATCATTATGGAGTTTTTTGTGAAATAGAAATATAAAAAAATGGTTTGACTTGGAGTCAAACCTATTCTTTTTAGTAATACGCAATGTGACCATCACATCTGGTTTCTGTTCCTACAATGTAATGATCATCTTCCTTAAGAATCATCTGACCTCTTCCGAAAGCACTGCCTCTTGGCTCTATTTTAATATTGTGTCCTCGTTTAATTAGATTGTCACATACC
>CALMFM010000065.1 GCA_937862575.1 uncultured Bacillota bacterium | reverse complement strand
GAGAGTTAACCATATCAAAAGAAACCTTGGCTCATACTTCTGTTTTTGACTATATCAAAGGTCAAATAGGAATAACAATTCATTTTCCATTTAACGAAGCCGCTTATTATTACAACGTAAAATCTGAAGACGAGATTGAAACCAAAATTATCGTCTTCATAATTGATAAGAATTTGTTAGAAGACTATTTAGATGTTTTAGAAAAGTTAGGCATCAAAGATATTCATATCAATTTGTTGTCGGCTGATATCAATTACTTATACAATGATAAGAAAAACACGATATTGGACAACACAATGATAGTCTCGTTATTAGAGAATAACATAACAATACATATCTTAGAAAACAATATGACTGTCTTTGGCATAAACGATGAATGTGAAGACACAAATGAGTCTGCAGTGTGTTATAGAGTATCAGATTTTGTTGAGAAAATCGCTAACTATTATCAATTCAATTTACGCAAAGGCAAGAGTAAAATAAGTAACATAATTCTTATCAATCTATCTAAACAAGTAGATAATAATACCTTTAAACAAGGCACTTCTGATTTAGGCAAGGAATACAAACTAATTGTTTTGGATATTAGCGACGTTAACCCAAACTTAAATCCAGAATCAAAACATTCCAATATCGCCTATATTTCTTCAATGGCAAATTTAACCCAGACTATTCCTAAAATGGAATTTAACGTTGACCGCCCAAGAAAAAGTCTCATGGTCGCCAACTATTTGTTTGTCTTATCTGTTCTAATATTTGCGTTGGTTTCATTGGTATATATCCCATGGACCAATATGAATCAAGAAATACAAGATTTGGAAGCTTCTCGCCAGTCTTTAATCATACAATTGGAGATGCTGGCTGATAACGTCCAATATGATGTCTCTTATAGCAATTATCAACGAGACTATAACCTGGCCTTTTCAACTTTGAATTCATTATCAATATCGCCATCTGATCATTTAAGTGATTTGATGAATTTAGCCACTGGCGATATAACCGTTGTTCAAGCCAACATTAATGAATCAGATAAAACAATCACTTTGATTGTCGCTTCTGATGATGATTACTATTTGTATAATTATGCAATAACTATATACGAAAGTCACGGCATAATTACTACGACCACGGAGGCGCGTTGGATCTTATATCCTCCAGATATAACAATGATTGCGTCAGGCTCGATGAGGGTGGTGATCTATTATGCGTAAAACTAATGTTTTTGGCAAAAAGATAATGCCATCGAGACCATTATATCTACTTATTTTGGTTTTCTTTGTAACCTTGATTTCATATTTGGCTTTAGTTTATATATCAAATGTTAAGATAGCCGAACTTAAACAAGAACAAAGTGAAATTCAGCAAGCTATAAATAGTTTACTTATCGAAGAACAGAATATCGATTATCTTGCAGTTGAGCAATTACTACCATACTTACCAAACGAATTCAATCAAGCAATAGTATATAATGAGTTGATTTTAGTTAGAGATTTAGCAGAACTAAGCGAAGTTTCAAATTACGATATCGACTTCTCAGACAATGCTAACAGCCCATTCGAAAATAATATAAGTTCGAATTTGAATTTTGTTAAAATCACCATTTCAATGACAATTGATGATTACCAAAAAATTATTGACTATATGGATTATCTAATTGAATTGGACCGAGTATATTACATAGCGGATGTCAGCCTTAATATTATGTATGATAACAGCGCTATTGTGAATTTGGAAATTTACACTTTCTATATGAATTAAAAAAGCGGCTTAACCAAAAGCCGCTTTTTATTTGAATTAGTTGAAACTTGATTTCAACTCGCAGATACGATTAAAAACTAAAACGTCTGATTTTGAATCATAATCTGTGGTGAAATATCCTTTCCTAATAAATTGGAATCTTTCTAACGGATAAGTGTTTTCCAAAGCGTTTTCAACAAATCCTTTACCCTCATTCCATGAATTCGGATTAAGTCTCTCAACCAAATCGCGTTTGGAATCCGAGTCAATCATTAATGGTTCGAATAGGTTGAAGATCGCTTTTTTAGCAGTAGACGCTTCTACATAATGAATGTTGCCATTTGGTTTTCTACCTTCGAATCCAGAACCGGATTTTGTTTCAGGATCATAAGTGCATTGCAACTCAACAATGTTTCCAAAATCGTCATATTTAACTTCGTTGCATTTTACAAAATATGCATACATTAATCGAACTTCTTCTCCAATTGACAATCTTTTCCATTTCTTGTTTGGCTTTTCGGGAAGAAAATCTTCCTTTTCAATAAACACATTTCTACTAAAGGCTATTTTACGAGAACCTAAATCTGGATTTTCCGGGTTGAAAGGAACGTCAATCCATTCCACTTGCCCTTCTGGATAGTTAGTAATTACAACTTTTAAAGGATCAATAACCGCGTTGACTCTTTTGACTTTGAAATTAAGCTCATCGCGTAAAGATGTTTCCAACATTTCACTCGAAACGGTTGAATTGATTCTTGATAGCCCGGTTCCCAAAATGAAATTCTTTATCGATTCTTTGGTATATCCTCTGCGTCTTAGTCCGGCCAATGTCGGCATCCTCGGGTCGTCATAACCTTTAACTAAATTATTGTCAACTAGTTGTTTCAGATACCTTTTCGACATAATTGTATTTGTGATATTCAATCTGCCAAATTCATATTGGTGTGGTACGTGTGGCATTTCACATTTTTCCACTACCCAATCATATAAAATTCTATGATCATCATATTCCAATGAGCAAAGTGAATGCGTTACCCCTTCAATAGCGTCCTGAATAGGATGAGCAAAATCATACATTGGGTAAATGCACCATTTGTCTCCGGTGTTATGATGTGTAATATGAATTATACGGTACAAGACCGGATCTCTCATGTTCATATTTGGAGATGACATATCTATCTTGGCTCTTAATGTCTTTTCTCCGTCTTCGAAATTACCGGCTTTCATCTCTTCGAATAGTTTCAAATTCTCATCAATTGATCGATTTCTATTTGGAGATTCAATTCCTGGTTCAGTCAAGGTCCCACGATATTTACGCATATCATCTTGAGATAGATCGCAAACATAAGCTAATCCCTTTTTTATCAACTTCAAAGCTAAATCATAAGTCTGACCGAAATAATCAGAGCCAAATAAAATATTCTTTGGTTCATATCCCAACCAATTTATATCTTCTTTGATAGCCTCAACAAAAGAAGAATCTTCTTTTACCGGATTCGTGTCGTCAAATCTTAAGTTTGTGTATCCGTCGAATTGTTTGGCAAGCTCAAAATTCGTTACAATCGCTCTAGCATGCCCAATATGTAAGTATGCGTTTGGTTCCGGCGGGAATCTTGTGATTATTCCCTTTACTTTACCGCTTTCAAGATCATCTTCCATTATTTTTTTTATGAAATTAGACTCAATTTCCATTATAGTTCACCTTCATCCATTTTTAACCTTGAAGATCCATTTAACATTAGATCGTCGTATTTTTTTTGTTTCAAATATTTGAAATACCCGGCAACAGCAATCATCGCTGCATTGTCAGTGCAATATGCCATCTTCGGGAAGTATACAGGAATATCTTGGATACTGCTTCTCATCTTTTCTCGTAGTCCGGAATTTGCAGCTACTCCTCCCGCAACGACAATTTGTTTAACCTCATATTTTTCTTTAGCCTTTATTGTTTTTCTTACAAGAACGTCAGTAACGGCTTCCTGAAAACTTCTACAGAAATCTGGCGCATTGATATGTTCGTTTCTTTGAATCATGTTATGATGAAGATTTATCACATGTGATTTCAAACCTGAAAAACTGAAATTGAAATCATCGGTGTCAATCATTGGTCTTGGGAAATGATACTTGTCGATTCCCTGTCTAGATAATTTGTCTACAACCGGTCCTCCTGGATACGGCAGTCCCAATACTCTGGCCACTTTATCATATGCCTCACCGACTGCATCATCTTGAGTCTCGCCTAACTTCTCAAAGGAAAAATGTTCCTTCATCAAAATCAATTCTGTATGCCCTCCAGACACTACTAAAGCTATCAACGGAAATTGCATATCATTTTCGATATTGCTGGCATATATGTGACCTGTAATATGATGAACTCCAATTATAGGTATATGATAATTGAGACTTATAGTTTTAGCTGCATTAACTCCTATCAACAAAGAACCAATTAACCCTGGTCCTTCGGTGACCGCGATCAAATCTATATCATCAAAGCCGATTCCGGCATCTCTTATTGCCTTGTCAAATACAAATGTTATTCCCTTGATGTGTTCTCTTGACGCTATTTCAGGAACCACACCACCATATTCTTTGTGTATATCTATTTGTGACAAAACCTCGTTCGATAAAACTTCTTTTCCGTCCTTAACTATACTGACACTAGTTTCATCACAACTGGTTTCCACTCCCAATACGTACATTTAATCACTTCCCATTCTTAAATACATTAAGTATGCATCTTCTCCATTTGAGTAATAATTTTTTCTTATTGCCACATTTTTGAATCCTATAGATTCATATAATGATATCGCAATCTTATTCGAAGCTCTAACTTCAAGAGTAATCTCTCTAACTGAAAAGCTTCTTAGGTAATCCAATATATAGACTATAAATTGTCGGCCAAACTTTTGGTTTCTATACTGAGGAATAATATAAAAATTATTGATCTGTGACTTGTCTTCGTCCAACCAAAGGCTCAACATTCCAACAAAATCATAATTTTCAGTATTTTCCATAATGAAATACTTCATTAGAAATCCTTCTGTAAGATGATTGCTAAGAGTTTCCTCTCCTAAGGTTTCTCCCAAAACCAGAAGGTCATATTTAACAATTTTAGGAATGTCAATCAGGGACATTTCTCTAATTCTTGTCTTCATTTTTGTTTCTTTCGGCCTCAGTAATTCGCAAATAATTTGGTTGTAAATCATTAACGTTGTCAACTGTTTCCAGTAAATCTGAGTTCAATATTTTTTGGATTTTCGGATGGCCTTCCGATATGAAATCGTAGTCAAATTTCCAAGTTCTTAGGTATTCCTCTACATTTCTCATCATATCAAATTCAATGTATTCCAATTTCCCGTTTACTTGTCTGAAGGCGGCTAAAAAAGCATTGCCTCTTCGGGCATCAACATAAGGAATAACAAATTCTTTTTCTGAAGCTGAAGCAATTAAAGCTAAAGATGAAATGGTTTTGACTTTGGTAGCATTCATATACCCAATCATCTTAGCTACGGTAACACCAATCCTGACTCCTGTATAACTTCCTGGTCCGATGCCAATTATTATTTCATCTATTTCCTTTAATTCAACACTCTCTTTTTTTAACATTTCGTCCAAGAAAGGGATAATAGTAACAGAATGATTGTTGATTCCTTCTTGGAAAACCGATTGTTTCTCGACTCCGTCAATAACCAAACTAAGATAGATATTCTTAGTGGCCGTATCTATTACTAATATCTTTGACAATCTGCTCGTACCTCCCCTCTCCGACAATCTCCAGCTCTCGCTGTTCATCGTCTGTTGTTGTGATGGAGATTTTTAACATCTCTTTTGGAAGCATTTCTTCAATGTAAGGATACCATTCAATTACACTTATTCCATCACTGTAGATAAAATCATCCAATTCGAAGTCATATCCAATGCCTTCCAACCGGTATACATCCATATGGTAAAGGTTGTATGGTTTATGGTCGTAAACCTTGAGGATAGTGAAAGTAGGAGAATTCAGGTTATCCGAAATCCCCATGTGTTTCGCAAGATATTTAGTAAATGTGGTCTTTCCTGAACCCAAATCGCCAGTTAACCCAATAATGAAGCCTGGAAATAAATTACCAGATATTATCTTTGCCAGCAAATCAGTATCATTTAGAGATCCTACATGTAGTTTCAATTCCAACCAGATACACCCTTTCTTATATTTTTATAGTAAGATTATATCACATAATGCTCAAATCCATATCTGTTTTCCTTATTATCAAATAGATATATTGAACTTTGTTAGGGCTTGACAATATCTTTGTGCTATAATATACATTGTAGTAAAATCCGGAAATAAATTATAGAGGTGTTCTTAATGTTTCTCATTGTACACAATCCTTTATCAGCCAATAAAAAATCCAAGAAAACCACAAACAAAATGGTTAAGTTCTTCAAAAGAAATTCCATACCTTTTGTTTTAAGGTCTTCATTGAAAATTGAAAATTTCAATGATTTCCTCGATAAAAACACCCAAATAACCGACATTTTATATCTTGGTGGAGATGGTTCAATTAATTATTTGATAAACCATGTTGACTTAGAAAAAATCAAACAAAATATATACCTGGCAAAATCAGGTTCAGGAAACGACTTCCTTAAGAGCCTGCTTAGAATCGACTCCGGTTCAGTAACAATCGGTGAGGCTACAACCAATAAAGGTGCATATCGATTTATCAATGGTGCCGGTATTGGAATTGATTCTTTGGTCTGTCATTTTGTAGATAGTGATTCTAAAAAAGGTAAACTATCTTATTTCATCAACTTCTTTAGAGCAATCATTAAATATCGCAGAATGGATTTCACAGTAACCGTTGATGGAGTTGAACACCAATATCATAAAGGTTATTTCGTGGCAGTACAAAATGGTCGCTATTTCGGCGGCGGGATGAAAGTCGCTCCATTCGCGTCTATCACCGATGATGAATATGTTGTCTGTGTAGCTCACAATCTTAACAGTTTTGTGGTTCAAATATTATTCATGACCATCTATTTCGGTTTGCATAGATTCATCAAGAAGAGAGTTGCTTTCCTCAAAGGAAAAGCAATTTCAATTAAAATCAACGAACCATATTACTTCCAAACCGATGGAGAACTCGTTGAAGGAATTAATGAAATCAATATCAAAAAAGTCATGTCTCGTGAATTTCACGCATTTAGAAGATCTCATTTCAAGAACAGTATTTTTAAAAAGTTCCACTCAAAATAGAGTGGAATTTTTATTATTCTTTTTTCTGAAGGTCTTTCCTCAGTTGCTCATAACCTGGTTTTCCAAGCAAAGCAAACATGTTTTTCTTATACGCTTCTACTCCCGGTTGATTAAATGGATTCACTTCCAACATATAACCGGATATTCCACAAGCTAATTCGAAGAAATAAGCCAGATATCCAAATGAATATGCGCTTACTTCCGGAATGTTGATAACGATCCCAGGAACTCCTCCGTCTTTGTGAGCCAATATGGTACCCTTCAAAGCTTGAGAGTTAACGTAATCCACAGTTTTTCCTGTTAGGTAATTCAACCCATCTAAATCAAGTTCATCTGATTTGATTATCAGATTAGATTCTGGTTTGGATATGTTAAGAATGGTTTCAAACATTATTCTTTCGCCATCTTGGATATATTGTCCTAAGGAATGAAGATCAGTAGTGAATGACGCGCTTCCAACAAACAAACCTTTGTGATCCTTGCCTTCGGACTCTCCAAATAATTGTTTCCACCACTCTGCGAAATAATTCAGTCTTGGTTCGTAATTGATTAACATTTCTACTGATTTGTCATTACGGTATAATAGATTTCTTATAGCAACATACATGTGTACATCATTCTGTATGATACTCTTTTTTCTATAGAAACTTCTTGCAGTTCTTGCGCCTTTAATCATATTTCTTATATTGATTCCTGCGGCAGCAATCGGCAACAGACCAACTGCAGTTAGGACTGAATATCTTCCCCCTACATTATCCGGAACTATAAAAGTTTCATATCCATTTTTGTCTGCTAGTTTTCTTAAAGCTCCTTGTGATTTGTCAGTAGTAGCGTAAATTCTCTCTTTTGCTTCTTCAAATCCGTACTTGTTTTCAATGGCTTCCTTCAGAACTCTGAAGGCAATGGCCGGTTCGGTTGTGGTTCCGGATTTAGAGATGACATTTATTGAAAAATCCTTGTCTTCCAAATAATCCAGAAGTTCTTTCAAATAAGTTGATGATAGATTTTGCCCTGCAAAGATTACCTCAAAGTTCTTTCGCTTCTGAAAATACGGTTTCAAAAATTCGATTGCAGCTTTCGCTCCAAGATAGGATCCACCAATTCCAACAACAACCAAAATTCTGGATTGCTTGCGAATCTTTTTTGCTGCAGTCAAGATTTTTTCAAATTCATCCTTGTCATAATCAATAGGCAAATCCAACCAGCCAAGATATTCGTTACCTTCTCCGGATTTGTTGTCAAGAATACTTCTCGCCTTGTTAATTTCTTTTTGAATTTTAGTTAAACCATTCTCATCGATGAACGGCATTGCATGCCGAAAATCTATATTAAGGTATTTTTCCATTTTGGGCCTCCATAATAAATTTTACAATTCATTATACCATAATCAGAAAGAAAAAAACGATAGATTCACTATCGTTTCTTGTTGTAACTGTTTACCCATTTTGGCAAATGCTCGGCCAAAGGTTCAAACCCATGAACCAATTTGATTTCTTCGCGTTTTTTTCTTCCGTTATTATTTTTCTTTTTGAAACTTAGCGAGAGTTTGTTGTCATCGGATATACCGATTATGACTAATTCCACAAAGTCTCCCACGGATAGAAAATCTCCGATATCTCTGACAAATCCATCGCTAATCTCTGAAATATGGATAAGCCCGTCTATCGATTCGTCAACCTTGACGAACGCTCCGTATGGTTTGATACTGGTAATTCGACCTTTGACGATGTCACCTTTTTTCATACTAACACCTCTCAAAGAAACTAGATATATTATACCATCAAATTACCATTATACAAAATTATTAAGTTGTTGATTTATTGGATATGTTTTACTCTTGTTTTGTAATCTCTTGTTTTATATATGATATCAAAGCTATTGTTGCTGTGGTTGAAGTTTATCAGGAATAAATAAAGGAATCGATTTCTCAATCTTTTGAAATATGGTTCCGACACGGCATTAAGTTGTTTTGAGTCAACTGTTCTTAAATCTATTCCGACAATTTTACGGTTTGTGTAATTGTTTTGAATGATTTCAAAATCAGTTTCGGTGGCTTCGTCTAAGCTTTTAGTCACATAGTAATCACTCACGAAATGAGAATGAAACAGTGAGCAGATATCCGTCTTCAAATCGCTTAGATAATTCTCGTCCATCTCTTTCATACTCTTGGATTCCAACAAATATTCAGATAGTGTAATTTCTATTTTATCGGTAATATCATTGATATTATTGAAAATATGAGTTGTAACAAATTGCTGATTGTATTTCTCAAAATTCGAAATCAAATCTAGAATCTTTTCATACTTGTCATAGTCAACTCGGACATCTTGATAGTTATGAATCAAATTGTTGCGGTGATAGATAACTTCTTTAAAATCAGCATAGTGTTTATCGATTTCTTCAAAATCCTTTGATAAATTATCCACGATATCATAAAGAGGCAGATTGTCTATCAATTCATTGTCGTTTTCGTTAGAAATATAATCTTTGACAGCTTTTTCGAGATTTAGATATTGCGTGATAAATTCGTCCAAAGAGATTTTTATTTTGCTTTCTTTGGTAGAGGCTTTATCAAGATCTTTTAGAATGCTGTTGACTCTTTCGGGGTCAAATAAACGATAGATATAGATTACGAGGAATTGGATTGCCAAAGCTGTTAAAAACACCGTAAATAGGGCGCTTTTGATGTTATATATTAAGTATAGATTAAATAAATTGAAAATAATGACGATTAAGGAATAGATAATGACAAACATCATCTCGTAATAAACGTCTTTTTGCAATCTTCTTATAATATATCCGTCATAATCATCTTTTTTTGCATCTTCCATATTATGGATGTAGTAACTGTACGAGATTGGTAACAATGCAATTAAAGCTGCCAAAGTCTGCATGGATGATGAAAATATCCATGTTACATTGTTGTCATTTGGGTTTAAATCAACGATAAAATAGGCAGTCACAAAAAGCGAAGTTAATATAAAAAATAAAATAATATTTTGTTTTAGTACAAGAAATCTGACTATCTGTGACAGCCACTCATTTTTCTCTCTTTCCATAAATACACCTCATTTTCTATTATACTTGATTTACATTGCAATCAATTGTGATTTTTCATTTTATTTTAAAAAAAATGACTAAAAGAGAGTAATATGCAAAGTTTTTTGTGTTATAATCATTTTAAGCCATGGAAGGATGTGAGAAGGTGAATTATCTAAAGTTAAGAAAGCCTCCGGGAACGGTAATTTATACTGGTAAAGAAACAAAACCAACTACAATTACACATATAAAATATTCTGAAAATCAAATCTTAATTTTTGAAGATCTTCAACCTTTTTCTTCAGAACAAGTTGATTGGATTTCGGTTGAAGGGCTTTCAGATGCGGAGAGAATAAAGAATCTATGTTTGGGTCTCAATGTTGATACTTTGATTATTGAGGACATATTCAATACAAATCAACGTAACAAATTGGAAATATTCGATAATTACATTTTTTCTGTTTTCAAGTTCTTATATCTAGATAAGGAAAACCAAGTAAAATATGATTATATTAGTATTTTGTTATTTGACAATATAGTAATCACTTTTTCAGAAGTTGAAAACCGATTCAAAAATGAAATCATTACAAGGTTGAAAGATAAGAATCTTCAAATATCCAAATTGCATGAAGACTATCTATTCTATGTTATATATGACATGATTATTGATGAAGAACTTAATGTATTCCATTCCTTGAATCTCCTATTGGAACATCTCGAAGACAACATCCTGAATCTCGGCAAAAAAGATCAGATCAATCTTTATAACATTAGAAAATATCTAGTCTTCCTTAAGAACCATACGACAAACCTACAAGAATATGCCGCGCCTATTTCTCTAATGGAAAATGTTCTTTTCAACAGTTATCTGGAAAAATATTTTGAGGACTTATCTGACCATATTATAAATCTTCGTGACAAATCAATCATCTCTCTAGATTCCATTAATAATCTATATGAGGTTTATTCAAACAATGTTTCCAACAAAGCAAATGAAATAATGAAGACATTGACGATATTTAGTGCAATATTCATTCCCCTATCATTTATAGCCGGTATATTTGGAATGAATTTCATTAATTTCCCAATCCTTCAAAACGATAGCGGTTTGATAATATTCTCTGCAATCTGTATATTAATTCCGGTGATAATGTTAATCTATTTCAAAAAGAAAAAATGGTTCTAAAAAACAAAGCGGCTCGAAAGCCGCTTTTTTTTAGTCTTCTTCTGCGTTATGAGCTACGCTGCTAGCCGCTGCCGCAGCTATTGCGCCGATGATGTCGTCTAGGAAAGTATGGCATTTGTTGGTGGCTTTTCCAAGCGCATCAAGTTTGCCGATTATTCCAGGTTTCATCTTATCGACATATCCGAAATTTGTTAATCCTATCGATCCATACACGTTACATATTGATAGAACCAAAATCTCATCTATTCCATATAAAGGATTATCGTTGCTAATTAGCGTCTGTAAAGGTTCGCTCAACATGTTCTTTTCTGCTAGCATATCGAGTTCTATTCCGGTTAGAATTGCATTTTGTACTTCTCGTTTGCCAAGCACTCTACCTATTGCTTCTTCACAAACGCCTCTGGTCAGATTGGTGACATATTTTTTTTGTAAATCGTAGACTATATCTACTATGTCACCTATTTGAACCCCTCTTTCTTGAAGGAGGTTCACGCAGATATCTTTCATACTTTGAGTTGTCTTGTTAACCATATTTTCCCCATTACCAGACATGTTCGACGCCGATAACTCCAGGAACTCTTTCAAGCAGAGTATCTTCGACAAGTTCAGTTAAGGTGCTTTCAAACCCAGCACAACCAACACAGGCGCCTTTCATTTTGACATATACTATTCCGTCTTCAAATTTTATAAATTCAATGTCGCCACCATCACGATTTAGATATGGCCTTATTAATTCTATCACTTCTTTTATCTCAACGATGATTTCTTCGTAAGTCATTGTATCCCTCTATTCTCTGCGGTCGAAATACGGATTGAAATTCGGATTCTTCAATATGAAATATGCGCAATTTGGTGCACATGATTCAACCAGATAATCTGGAATGTTATTATAATTGTCCTTTGTGAATCCTTTCAGTCTCAATAATCCGGCTGAGTAATCTCCGACAACATATTGGTACACATTTAAAACGTCAATATACCTTTTATTGAAGTCGTCGAGGATGAATGCGTCGCGATAATCTTTGACAAGTTCAAATTCTCCATGCATTGTTTCAATCATATTCGTTCTCCTAGCATATATATTTTATCATAAAATATAATTTTTCCAAGAAATATTACTTTAAAAATAAATCGGACTTCAAGAGTCCGATTAGTCTACCATATAAGCTGCGCTTTCCAAAAGTACGATGGCTTCACAAATGATTGCCTCTTCTCTGCCAACGGCTCCAGTCCCCTCATAAGTAGTGGCTTTTATCGATACTTGGTTTTTGTCGCATTTAAGAATTTTAGCTATTGTTTCACGCATCTTTTTAATATACGGTCTAAGTAACGGTTTTTCTAATCCTATCATGCAATCCAGATTAGAAATCTCATATCCTCGCTTATAGACGTATTCGAAAACTTCTTTTAATATGAGTTTTGAATCATATCCTTTATACTTGTCATTTTCCGGAAAGAACTTTCCTAAATCTCCCAGAGCCATTGCGCCTAGAATCGATTCGGCTATAGCGTGCAGAAGACAATCTCCGTCAGAGTGTCCTTTTGATCCTTTATGGTGATTAATCTTGACGCCGCCAAGAATGAACGGATGTCCTTCTACAAGCGGATGCACATCCTTGGAAAAACCGATTCTAATCATAATAATTCCTCCAATATCTTCAAATCAAATTTGGTGGTCGCTTTGATATTAAACTCATTTCCTTCAATTAATTCCACCGGCAAACCTAATTCATTCATATAAACGCCGGCATCATCTTTGTAGTCATGTTTGTTCTTCAAAGCTAAGGAGTGAGCCTTCTTGATAGCATCGCTCCTAAATGCTTGAGGAGTTTGAATCAAGCCAACTTGATCTCTTTGTAAATAGTTGCTTATTCGTTTACCACTATATTCTACCACAGAATCCTTCACGGGAGTATATAAAACTACGGCATCATTGTCTTTCAATGAGTTTTTTAAATTGAATATGTCGGTTTCCGACAAATTAGGCCTGGCGCTGTCATGAATAAATACGAATTCCTCATTTATCAAACTCAATCCGTTGAATACGGATTTTTGTCTTGTGCTACCGCCTATAACATATTTTATCTTCGGATTTGAAAAAAGACTTCTTACTTCTTGAAGATCTTCCTTGGAGACAACAATAATTACTTCTCCACACTCTTCGTCGCCTAAAAAACGCCGAACACTGTAATCTATCAACGGCCTGTTCTTGATTTTATAGAATATCTTGTTATAACCCAACCCGGTTCTGACCGCGCTTCCCGCAGCGACTATTACTGCTGAATACATATTTACTCTCCGAATATTGAATAGTTTTTCTTATTGTTTCTAATGGCTTCTTCCAATGCTTTGTTACCTAGATTAAGAAAGTCATTTACTTCATAATTTGACCACGGATCATGTCTGACAATACCGACATTTGGATATACTATTTGTTGGATTCCTCCAATGTTAAGCCTGAGATTTATTAAGTCTCCACCGCTTAACAAGGCTCTTTTCAATACTTCATATTTCTGTTCTTCCTTTATAATCAAAGCGAACTCGATACCGGTGATTCTGAATATCGAATTATGTTCTCTTGCAAAATGATATCTCATCTTTTTTATGTATTCAGCAATCATTAGATTCCCGACATCGCGTCCGAATCTACGATTGATATCTGGAATATTGGTTAAATGCATCAACACCATATAGAATGCTTCCTTGTCTTTCCTTGCTTGAACCAAAACTTGAGTAAGCTGAGATTCATCAGGAAGCGTATCTAGTTCGTGTATCAAAGTTTCCGGGAATAGTTTGATGTCGATTCCTTTGATTGAAGAGACTATGAACTCTTTACCGTCATGATCAAACAATTTCCCCTTTTCCACTACCCATAAAGAGGAATTGTTTTTATTTATTCGATATTTCATTTCATAATTTGGACTCTTCTTATTGGTTTTTTTCAATGTTTGAATATATTGGTTTTTATCTTCTTCGTGCATATGTGCCATATACTCATCTACAGACATTTCATTGTTCTTAGTGCCGATAATCTCTGCGGCTCTTTCTGTAATGAACATCATTTCAAGCCCGGTTTCATAGAAAATTAAACCTTCTCCCAAAAGGCCTATGGTATTTATGAATCTAAGCCTTAATAAATCCGAAACTCCTTTGACCTCATCAAGTTCTTTTTCTAACTCGAAGAAATCATAGTCAGTTAGATTTTGAGTAATCTTGATTTTGTTTTTAAACGTAATAGCCATCAAAAGCACTATGAAATACAGGAAATATGAGTAATACTCAGAAACTTCTTGTGCGCTTAGAAAAGTAATCCATTCGGGGAATAACCTAATAACTCCGTATAACGCATAAGCAATTAAAATAAGTATCAATTTCCAAATTCTTGTCTTTTTATAGATGATTGAACTACTTAAGAAAAGCAACAAGATCAATGCTAATGATGAATAGGTAAAAATCTCATTCATATAATCATCAGGCTCCTATTTTTTTATATTAGTCCTAACATAGATAATCGGATAGTAAAACATCAAAAATACTCCGACAAAATAGAAATTATACAGAACCGAAACATACCTTTGTCCGGTTATGTATGTTCCAACCAAAATAGCTAGAAAGAGAAATCCCCAAACGAAAGTTAAGCCGTTTGTAATAACTCTGAATAAAATGGAATTACGATAATCGATATTTTCGTCAAATTTGCTGTAGTGATAAACCACCGGCCGATTCACAAACACTGAAATCAATAAAGTTAAGGCCATTATTCCCAACAAAGGATCATCAAATCGCATCAAATTGAATGTCGGCCAAGATATGGAAAGAATCGACCCTACCAAAAATATAAAGGCAATAAAGAAGTCAAACCAATATAATTCCTCATATGAGCGGTATTTTAAATAAAATAGTAATCCGACTAGCAACAATGCAAATGGATAGATGAAAATTCCGTTAATATAATTTGTCAACAAAGCTGCCAACGAATAAACTCCAAAGTAACCGAACAATATTGCAGAACCCATATATTTGTATTTGGATTTTTTATACTCTAGAGGGTTGTACTCCTGATAATCATCTAGATTGAAGGCATTGACTACTTGAAATAGCAAGTCTTTATCTCCTCGGTATTTCAAAGATCCTTCTTGTAATACTTCATTGAAAGTAACTTTCTTTAACAACAAATTAGTCAGTCTGTCGTTGGTTGTATAGATAGATATGTCGGCGTGAGCGTACTTGCCATAGTGGATAACGATATTCTTGCCTTTGGTTCTAATGAAATAGGTATTTTTACCGATATGAAAGTTAACGTGTATTTCATTGTTTCCCAAAACAGCCGGATTGAAATTATGCCTAATCATCATCAATACTTCTTCGTTGCTCAGGTAACTATAAAGTTCGTCATCTTCACCATAATACAATCTATCTTCTATTTTATCGGCAAAAGTAATAGCTTGATTAAACACTCCAAAAGTTCCTGCTTCAGGCCTAAATTTATCTGAACCCAAGTAAAGATTCTCAAAAACTTGAATATGCTCCATCGCTTCGATTTCAATCATTTCATTTATCGAGAAGTTTTTCCTGATCTGTACTCCTATTGGCATTGTAAGGTATTTTCTTGGTTTCCCTTCTCTAACGCCGACGATAGCTTTCTTCAATTTAGGAAAGACTTCGTATAGCCTTTTTAGTAGTTCGTCTTGGCTGTATCTATCTACTTCATCAAAAGCATAATCGAGACATAGCAATCCTTGTTTCTTCCGTTTGTCATGACCTTTGTATTGTGAATAATTGAATAGTTTGACAATCTTAGCTTTTGATTCTTCGCCATTTTTGAAGTAGTACACCAACTCTTCTATGCCTAAATTTTTAGGGTTATCGTTAATGGCTAAATATAGCGTGTTGATTCGCTGTGTCATATCAAAATTTGGATAATATTTCTTAATTATCTCTAAATCATCTTCAATGTTTTGGAAGTACTTACCATAAAATTTATCCGGTTCGGATTCGACAAAATAATACTTTCCGCTATATTGCTTATCATCTTTGTCCACAAAAGCTTCTATCTTGTTCTCTTCGCCGACGATTATGTCTTTTATCCTAGTCTTCAATATAATATTGGGATTAATGAGTTTTAGTTTCGCCACAAGTTTGTCTCTAATGGCTTTTTCGGAATCCTCAACGTAATAAAATCCGCTTTTAAGTCCAACGAAATAATTGCTGAAGAAATTGTAGGAATTGATTTGCTCGGGATTGATACCGTTAATTACGTTATTTATAAGAAATTCTGTTTTTAGATCTTCTGAAACAAAATACTTATCCAATAATTCTTTGAGATTATAATCTCCCCATTCTATCATCAGTGAAGTCAGAGTATAATCCGTATTTCGCAACATGCTGAAATATTGTTGAGTATAGTTTTGATAATGTCTATCCATATCCTCAAAAAATTTATGGATTGAATTTCTGCATTTTGGATAATGCCTGACAAGGTATACTTTGAATTGTTCAAACGAATTCATTCTTTTAAAGATGGTGTTGTCAACATTTACAACGCTTTCTTCAGTTATTTTGGTGCATTTGATTTCATCTGATAAACCTAAATCATCAAGATACTCAAATAACAACCCGTTTTGATCCAATCCAGAGACAACACCAAGAGGATTGTAATCAAATTTGTACTGCTTATTTTCCGGATCCACAATTTCCATCGTTTCATGGTTGTCTTCTATCTTGGATGAGTCTTGAATAACTATGACTTTACGCATTTTTCTAGCCAAAAAAAGAGCCACTGTAAGGCCGTATATATTATTGCCATAGATTACGCAATCATATTCGTACAAGATCTCACCTCCATTACCACAAGAAAATTATATCATATCCTAAAGATAAATACCATTCGTGCAAAATAAAAGCGCAATGCGCGCTTTAATTGATTTTTAAGAATTTTTCAAAGTAAAGATTCAATGTCTCTTTGCTTACGTTGTATTCCATTTGACGATTTATGGTGACGCTGACATTGCCGGTCTCTTCAGATACGACAATGGTCAAAGCGTCGCTTTGTTCGCTAATTCCAATTGCGGCTCTGTGTCTTGTTCCGTAAGTCATTGGCAAATCTGTCCTTTCGGTCGAAGGATAGTATGTTTTTGCGCATAATATCTTATTTCCTCTGATTATAACCGCCCCATCATGTAGCGGGGTTGACGGTATGAAAATTGAAGTCAGCAATTCTTTTGAGACGTCAGCGTTAATCATCAATGCTTTATTTATAAAAGGTGTAAGGTTAACATTTCTTTCAACAGTAATCAACGCTCCAATTTTCCTTTTAGAAAGAAAATCCACCGAACTCATCAAGTGCTCGGCCAATTCGTTATTGATTTTAAATGACCTTTTATTGAATGTGCTCAACCCTACTTTTTTCATGACATTCACAATCTCTGTTATATATGTCATAACAACTAAATAAGGTACAGGAAGGAAAATCACTATCGCCACATACAAAGAAATGGTCCCGTTATACTGAATCAAAGATATCAAACTTGATACAGCTAAAACCAATAAAAATATTTTGAATACTTTTATAGCCTTGTATGATACTTTAATTCTCAGCATCAGTAAATACAAAGCATATAAATATGTTATCAAAACCAGCAATGTGTAATTATCCATGTAACCACTTCCTTATAGTATAATTTTATAACAATTGGTGCCAAAATTAAAGGTCTTGTGCCTCTTTTTCTTCACCAGTTTTCCTAAATATCCAATCCAAAGCAAAATATGCAATTGGAATCAACAGTGCTGATGCCAACAAAGAAGGCATTACGCTCAAAAATTTATTAGATTGGAAGTCAATATGCAGCCAATTAATAAAACCATAGTCGAACAACCAAGCCAAACTAGCACTAATTAGCCACCTAAGTCCAAATATGAACATTACGATGGAAAATTGTGCAGCTGAACGATTCTTAGGTTTGAATGTGAAAATCACATTTGCAAAATATGAAAATATAGAGGCTGTAAAGAACGCAACTGTTTTCGACAAAAAAGCACCTGGGTCTATAGTCCAATACATCAGGTAATATACCAGAGTATCAATACCCGTATTCATGACGCCAATTATACCGAAAGACAAGAATTTTCTTGTCAAAAAGTGCTTCTTTATAAATTGGAAAAGCTTATTCAATGTCAAAATCCCCCGAAGTCTCTTCTATCAGATAAATAGGTCTATCCAATGCTTGTTTCCTATTTTGATATAACAAATAAATCATTATGTAACTTAAAAATCCTAGAATGAAAAGCACAAAAGATACTTCCAATCCAAGCACCATACCCGTTAAGTCAATCACATTGAATTTCCAGAATAATACATTTGCAACACCTAAAAGAATACTTAGAAATACCACGATAATTGGCACTATAAGTAATATCGTAGAGAATTGGTTCATGCCATTGAAAGCATATTTCAATAAGGCTCTGAAACTCCAAGTACCTTTGCCATGTTGTCTCGGAATGAAATCATACTCTATGCATTTTCTTGAATAACCGACCCAAGAAAACATTCCTTTGACGAAACGATAGTTGTCTTTGAATTTCAAATATGCTTCAACAACAGCCTTATCCAACAATTGATAGTCTTTTGTACCATTGACAAGTGGCATTTCTGTATATGCATTGTAAATCTTATAGAAAAGGTTGGCAAAAAGTGCTCTCAATTTAGGTTCGTTCTTACGAGTTCTGCCTTTGGTAAATACTATTTTATATCCCTCTTCATGATACTTGATCATTTCCCGAATCAAAGATGGCGGTTGTTGAAGGTCACAGTCAATGAAAACTACGAAATCTTTATCTTTGGAATTGACTAATCCGGCATGCATTGCCGATTCTTTACCAAAATTCCTTGATAATGAAATGTATTTGACCATGCTGTCTTTGGCTGATAATTTTTTGATTTCGTCCAAAGTGTGGTCTTTTGACCCGTCATTGACAAAAAGAATGTCAATAAGATATCCATCCAGTTTAATGAATTTTATTACTTCATCATAAAATAGAGAGACGTTTTCGCCTTCATTGAAAGCAGGCACAATTATTCTGCCATTTATCATAAAACATCAACTTCCTTTTTTCTATTTTTTAACCAATAAGGTATAAATATACCCAAATAAACCAATATTCCACCAAGTGAAGCCAAAGCTCCCAAACCAAGCCCTGAAGGTTCGAATTCCATTGTAATATTTACATATGCAGTTCCATTAGGAATAATGATTCCCAAAAAGCCGCCACTTACACTCATAGTCTCATATTGTATTTCGCTTTTAATAATCCAATCATCGGAATATGCAATCGGAATCATGATAATTTGATCGCTATCTGAATCGCTTTGATTGAAATATTGCAATTCAATTCTACCATTTTTGATAGTCAAATACTTATTGTTTACAAAATCCTGTTCTAATAATGAACTAGAATCTGCCAAATCATCATATGAATAAGCAATCGATAACAAGAAAAGGTTGTAATAGTCATACATCTTCGAGGTTTTATAAATATATAATTTGTCGGGGACTGTATCGAAAGAATAGAACCCATCTATACATTCATGTTCATCTCCGTTGACGTCAACTACAAAAGTTCTTCCACCAAATCCAAATGAAGCATTGACTGCGAAACTGATAATACCTGAATCTGATTGCACATCCATCCCACTCAAATCATACACTAGATATGCAGCGGCGTTGATCGCTCTTTCTTGTCTGATTTGAATTGTCGGCGCACCAATAATGTTTTCAGTGTCTTCAATATATATAGCTGATGGCATTTTAAAAAACTCACATTTGATATGATGAGTCACACCTGATTGAATTTGGCAAGTTTTAGTTGATCCATCCGAATATTCCATGAATGCTTCGCCGTAATCTTCTACATCCAATCCCAATCCGCGAATATATACTGCCCCGAGGCTGAAATCAATGTCCATATCAGCATTAGAATACATATAGAATAAGCGTTCTGTTTCATCAGAAACCCCGGCTCTTACCACTTCTAAATAATCATCGATTGTTTTGTATGAAACAAGTGTATTGCTTTGACTTTCATTTTGAGGTATTTCATACTCTAGGTTCAGATTATCGGTGACATACCTTTCAGTATCAATGATGGCTTCCATCAATAATAGTTTCTGAGTAGCCATGTCTGAATTTAAATCATTGAAAGCTCTGAAATCGCTATAGGTAAGATAACTTTCATATACCTTAAAAGGACTTGCATCGGTCAATTTATATAATTTATAGTCAGAATTGGCTGCATATAATTCGAACTGCCCCCCATCAAGGGTATACTCATTATCGGCATCCAACAATATATACTTATAACTCAAGAAATGGTTCAAGTAATATCCAAAGGTATTCATATCATTCTTAGATTGATACTCCCAATCGCCAAATAACAGATATGCAATATCGTTCGTTTCTTCATCTGTCCAGGAATGGAAGATTCCAGTGTTGGTAACATATCCGGTCATTCTATTAAAATTGGTATCTTCAACTCCAAGATTATTGATATCTACATAAACTCGATAAAATTGATCGTCATTTATAACATCATCCAAATAATTCTCTATTTCATGTGCGTTTTCAAACGTATTGATTTTATTCACAATGGAAAAAGGGCCTGAATAGGCATAGCCGATGGCAACGATAAATTCAACCCAAAAGAATAATTTAACAACGGTCCATTTCTTCAACCAGCCAAATATCAACAATAAGATAAGATAAACCGCGGAAACGCACATCAATACCGTATCTGCCGTAAGAACATCTCTTGATGCTAAATAATAGTCTAATTTAAGCTGAGTAATGTAGTAATATATCAACCCACCAACAACCAAGAGCATTACGCTGATGATAATTGTCAGGAACTTCATCTTAACGTTTTCAAATCCGTATTTATCGAATACATGAGCCAAAATCATGATTTGGAATATTGGCAGCATATTAATCCATCTTGTATATGGAGAATCAAATGTTCCAGAAAAAACATATGAGAAGATTGGAAATATCATAAAGATTATGGCTGCCAATATAGCGAATTTGTATATTTTGCTAATCTTGTC
>CALMFM010000064.1 GCA_937862575.1 uncultured Bacillota bacterium | reverse complement strand
TACTTGCTGCCTCTACAGTGTTCAATGATGCCGTAGCACTGTAACCTGTATCAGTTGAGAAAAATTCAAATGCCCAATCTGAGTCGATAGGATAGAAATTCTGCACTGAGTCTCCGAGCGTTCCAAAATATATAGCATTTTCCAATGCTGTGCTTGTAGAGTTAACTGAAAGAGCGCTTAATTCGATATCTGTATCAATTCCACTTTGTGTCATTAACCAGAATTTCAATTCGATATAGCCTCCGGCTGATGTGTTTGCAGATCCAGCGGTGTACGATCTTGATGTTGTAGGTGTTAATGCCATTCTTCGCAGTGCTGTCAAATCCAAACCATCATAATCAGTTTCACCTGCAGTTCCATCTGTGGCAGCTGTTAACGGAGTCATTGTCCAGGTAGTATAACCTCCATTATGTGTAACATAATATCCATCAGGTGTTCCGTCTCCATTTGGGTCATTCAATTCTACAACGTTGAAAAAATCATCGGCAGTCTACGTTCCTACCGTAGCATCATCTTCGTTCCAAACTCTAATCAATAAAGATTCTTCTGTTGTTACATCAATATTAATTGTGTTCAATGATACTGTACTTGATACAGTAAACCATGCATAAGTTGTTCCTATTGTTGCCAACAAAGCAAACACAAGAACAACTGCTGACATAATAACTTTTGTTTTTAAACTTTTCATTTTTTTTCTCCTTTATGAATTTTTTTTAATTGTTCGTTTTAAATTTCGTCTTGCCCATAGACATTAATCACTGAGAATTGCATGTCTAGTTTGACACCGCCACCGATAAGATTTATCGTGTGATCGGCATCTTCCCCTTCGTACCAAAGAATAATCGTTACTTTGATTTGATCTCCGGGTTCGAAGTAGGTGATTTCTTCGTACATGACCTCATTAAGGCTGTAGAATGCTTCGGTCAGAGGTTCTAGTTCACCAGGCGCTTCGCCTCTGGCGGATTGTCTTTTGGCATATGTCGTGCCGATTCCGTCAATAATTACTCTGACTCTAAGCGCTTCTTCAGCGCCTCTGGATGTTGATACTATATTGATGGCTGCGCTCATATCAACCGGTAAATCTCCTCCATTCTCTACATAAAATGTGTAGACTAGGTAAGATTCTCCGTTGTTCGGCCCATCCACCGAAGATAGTGTATCATCCGAAGGCAAGCATACGTCGGCTCCTATTGGAAACTCAGTGTATTGTGTTCCGCAATAGATAGTCATGCCTGCTGCGTTATCAACTTTGGTCGCAATCAATCGAGAAGTATACTCTTTATCGATTATGCTCTCATACATCGTAATACCAGATCTTTGAGCCATTCTGTCGACTGTGAAAGTAAAATTACCGACGACTTCTCCATAGTATGATATCGCAAATATCAGAAACGTTAGGATTGCGCTTACCATGATACCTAATCGACTAGCCTTGGCAATTTTTGTGGCCCGCGAAGCATATACTACACGTTCTGCTAATCTGATTTTTTGGCTCATTACATATGTCAACCCCCATTTCCGTTTCGGTGATGTTTTTTTAATTAAATTCTAAATAAAAAAGCCATCACCCCAGACTTGATGCATTCTTCTATCTCCCTCATCCTCCAAACTAAATCTGCATACCACTATCAGGAATAAAAAAACGCCCTCATCTTTAAAAGATAACGGCAACTGGCTACCATCTTACGAAGGCCCTATAGCTTTGCGTCACTAACTTTCGTTAGTTTTGCTATTTACGGTATTAGTATATAATAGTCAAGTTTCTTTGTCAAGTGCATTACATATATTTTGTGTATTTTTTGTGAAAATAGGGCCATTCACTATGTGAACGGACCCCATTTTCTTATATCAAACAATAGGAAACGAGAAAAAATATCGTAAGTTTGCGTTATTTTGAATATTTCAAATTGTATATTGTGTGTCTTTCACCAAGAAAAATCCGGTGATAAGACTCGTGAATATCAATGGATTTTCATACATGGAAGCATGTCCTACTTCCGGTAGTTTAATCCAGAGAGAATTTTTAATGCTTTGATGCAGGAATTCCTGATCTTTCAAAGGTGTCAAAGTATCTTGTTCAGCCGAGATGATCATTACCGGTTTGTTCAGATCCTTGAGTTTGTTTCTGACGTCATATGGTTCTGCCGATCTTGTCAGTCTTTCCATGGCGTCTAAAAAGTCTGGATTCGAAAATACCGGATAAAGTATTCTTTCTCTGGCTCTCATCCAATCAAGTCTTTCTTCATAATATTTGGCAGAATATATGGTTGGTATCGTTACCTTATAATATAGGGAACCATCTCTGGTCGCTCCGGCTTTGATCCACCCATCGCCGATATCTTTCAACCAAGGTGTTGTATAAGCAGCTGAATTGAACAGCATTAACCTATTCACATAGTCAGGGTATTTGCAGGCAAAGGCCAATGCGGCATTACCTCCATAGGAGATGCCGACGATATTTATTGGTTTTATGTTCAAGTAATCCAAGAGGTCTTTCATTAGTTCTATTTGAATTTCATGAGTATAAGACTGACCAACCAATTTATGGGATTGGCCTTGGTCAAAGAAATCCATTCTAAGGACTTGGAAATGTTCGGTTAAAGTATTCATGAATGGGACCCAAGATCTTGTCGACATCATGATTCCATTAAGAATCAATAACTTAGGTTTGTCAGGATTACCGTCTAGTTCATAATATATTGGTTTTCCGTTGTAATCAAAAATGCTCATTGATGAAACCTGCCTCTATAGCTTCTTTGTATAATTGATCCCTAAAGTCAGGGTGGGCTATCGATATAAGTAATTTTGCTCTTTCTCTGATATTTTTTCCGCGAAGATTGATGATACCAAATTCAGTGACGACGTAGTCAACATCGTTTCTTGATAATGATACTGCCGCACCAGGTTTTAAGGTGCTGACAATCTTGGATACTTCTTCTTTTATTCCAGTTTCCGGATTTCTTACCATAGCGGTTGAATACAAGGAAATGAACGAACGTCCGTTCTTGGCATTCTGTGCACCTACTGCAGTATCGGTTTGTCCGCCGGTTCCGGAGAAATGCATTGTGCCGATTGATTCGCTGCAGCACTGTCCGGTTAAGTCAATCTCGAGAGTGCTGTTTATTGAAACTTGGTTATCATTCAATCCGATTATTGCCGGATCGTTGACATAGTTTCCTTTAAGTAAGGTGACCGATGGATTTTGATCGATGAAGTCATACATTTCTTGAGTTCCAAATGCGAAACAACAAACGTGTTTTCCCTTATGTAAAGTCTTCTTCTTACCGGTGACTACTCCGGCTTTTATTAAATCAACCATTCCGCTTGTGAACATTTCGGTATGAATCCCTAAATCTTTTTTGTTCATCAAGGCTCTTGCGACTGCATTTGGGATACCGCCGATACCGAGTTGAATTGTATCGCCGTCATGTATTTCATTGGCGATGAAATTACCGATGATAGTATCTTTTTCATTTGGCTCAGGATTTGGAATGGTCGGAGGTAAATAATCAGTCTTTACGAGATAATCGACATCACTCACATGAACTTCCATATCACCATATGTTCTAGGGAAATTCTCATTGACTTCAAGAACGACTATGTCAGCTTGTTCCAGTATTTCTTTTTCATAGATATTAGACAATGACAAAGAAATGTAGCCATGTTTATCAGGCGGTGTAGCCGCCGTTACAAAAATGTCTACTTTTTTATAATCTAGACGTTTCTTCCCGGCAAAATGCAAATTGTTGGGAATAAACGATATATTTCCATGTTTATGGTTTTTTCTCAAAACGGCTGTATAGAACCATCCGTCAAGATAGAATGAATCGCGAAACTTTTCGTCGATATAGAAATCGGCGTCCACGATTGGCAAACAATTAGATACAGTGACGTGTTTTACACGCTCTGCGGCTTGCGAAAGCCCAAGCATAAATGCCTGCGGTTCAGCGGCTGCCGATCCGACAACGATGTGCATGTCGCTCTGGACTAATTCGATGATCTTTTCAATTGGTACGTATTCGGCTTTTTTCATAGTTTCCTCCGTGTTGAAAATCGGTGGAGGGGAGAACTTCTATTCTCCCCGTCACCATTTCAAAAAAAGTTATAAATCAGTTGTTAGTAAAATCAATTATCCTTCAATCTCTTCGATTGTTTGGATTTCTCTTACTTTGACGAAACTTTCAACTGTATATTGTGTTTCAACTTCTACAGTTGCTGGGTTGTCACCATTAATTGTAGTCAAAGTATATTGCAGTAAGCTCATCGATGCGATACCCCAACGATGTCCGTTGGAGAAATCAACTGTTCCACCCATAGGGATGTCAATTGGACCATCTTCCATAGCTGCGATAAAGTTTTCCCAAGTTAGGTCGACACCGCTCTCGGCTACTCTTTCCAAACCAGTAACAAATACTTTCGCTGCGATATATCCGGCGATTGCGAATGAGTTACCGTAGTAAGCCAATTTAGTTGCTGCATCAAGATTTGCTTGGTCGATGCAAGCGATGTATTCTGTTACGTCAGCTGCACCTTTTTCTGAATATACATCAACCCATGCGTTTGTAAAGATTGGGCGATTTTCAGAATATTGAGCTGCATCAACAGCTGATACGTCAGCGTTAACATAAGATGTGAATACAGGAACTTCTAATCCAATTTCAGCCATTGCATTCAAAGTGTAAGCGAATGGAGCTTGATTCATGGCCAAAATCACTGTGGATACATCATACCCTTGAAGAACTAATACAGCTGTGTTAACTGTTGTTGCATCTACTGGGATGTAATAAATTCTGTTAGCTGCGGAAATACCCAAAGATGCGAATTCGGCTTCAACACCGGCTTTGATTGAGTTACCGACATCATCATTAGTGTAGAGAACACCGATTTTGTCAGTTGCGCCTAAAGCTTCGTCATGAGTTGCACCATAGATTTCTTCCATAACGGCACGAGCTGTCATGATTCTTCCATCAGTCTTGTAGATTGGTTGAACTGCCAATACTGGATTGCCAAGGCTCTCTTCGAAATAAAGACCATTGATACCAGTTGCGGCATAAACCATAGGAATACCGACTTCTTGGATATAACCCAATGTAGCTCCTACTGTAGGAGTTCCGAAATGTCCTACCAAAGCGAAGATTTCGTCATCTTCTACCAGAGTCTCTGTGAAAGCAACACCGTATTCAGCGTTGAATTGATCGTCATATGTGACGAACTCAATTGTTCTTCCGTCGATACCGCCGGCATCATTGACTTGTTTGAATACAGCCTTCATACCTTCGTTGAAAGGAACACCGACAAATGCCAGTGGGCCGGAAGTAGCTGCAGTGTTTCCGACTTTGATGGTCGTATCTGTGACACCTTGTGCCAAGATTGGACCTTGGGTTGTTGCCTCGGTTGTTACATCTTCAGTACATCCGATGAATGCGAATGCGAACATTACCAATGACAACATCAATACTAATTTCTTCATTTTTTTCTCCTTCTTATATAAATTTTTATTTTATAATCAACCAGTTTAACTGTTAATCTCTGGTTATTACCTTTATTATCCGCCTAAATAGGCTTTGACCAGTTGGTCATCCTTGAGCAGGTCTTCGGCTTTTCCTTCCGTTTTGACCTTGCCAAGTTCTAATACATAAACATAATCCGCTATCTTAAGGGTTTGATAGGCATTCTGCTCAACAATCAAAATCGTTGTGCCATGTGCTTTAATCTGTTGTATCTTCTGGAAAATCTCCTGAACGATAAGCGGAGCTAATCCTAAAGACGGTTCATCCAGTAAAAGCAGTTTTGGCCTAGCCATTAAAGCTCTTCCTATCGCCAGCATCTGTTGCTCGCCACCGGATAAAGTCGAAGCTTGTTGTTTTCTTCTTTCCTTAAGTACAGGGAACAGATCATATACCTCTTGCAAGGTTTCTTTCCTTATTTTTAATGCAGATTTTTTGATTGATTTTTCATCGTCACCATCGGATATTCTCGTGGTTTCAGATTTAAGTGAATAGGCACCGACAAATAGATTTTCTTCTACCGTCAATCCTTTTAGTATCATTCTGCCTTCTGGAGATTGAATCACACCCTTGGTTGCTAACTTGTATGGCTCCATATTCGTGATTTTCTCGTTCTTGAGTTTGATTTCTCCGGAAGCGGCTTTTACCATGCCATTTATTGTTCTGATTGTCGTAGTTTTCCCAGCTCCGTTTGCGCCTAATATAGCTACAATGGTGCCTTCTTCTACAAAGAGGTCAATGCCTTTGATGGCTCTAATGATTCCGTAATCCACAACCAGATTTTTTACTTCCAACATCTTGGCCATGTTATTCACCTCCCAGGTAAGCTTCGCGAACGACCTGATTGTTTTGAATTTCCTTTGGTGTTCCGATCGCCAGTTTCTTACCGAATGAGATTGCACAAACTGTGTCACAAATATTCATAACCAGACCCATGTCATGTTCTACAAGGAAGATTGTAGCTTTATATTCTTTTTGAATCTTCTTGATTGATTCTGCCAAGCTTTCTGTCTCGGCGTCGTTTAGTCCCGCTGCCGGTTCATCAAGAATTATCAAGCGCGGATTGACCATCAGAGTTCTTGCCAATTCGATTTTCTTTAGTATTCCATATGGCAATCCATATGGATAAGTATATGCATATGGCAATAACTCTAGATCTGCCAGAATTTTTTCGGCTTTCTTTCGAAGCACCAGTTCTTCTTGTCTGAATAATCTAGAGTTGAACATATGTCCGAAGAATCCGCTCATATATTCGGTATGTGCCGCTACCAGAAGGTTCTCAATTACGTTGAGCTCCCACACCATTTCCACATTTTGGAAAGTTCTTACGATTCCTTCCTTTATAATATTGTGTACTTTAATTTCATTCAACTGTACTGTTTTTCCTATTTTATTGCGGAAAAACATTAATCCTTTGGTAGGCTTGTAAAATCTTGTAATACAGTTGAAAACTGTCGTTTTTCCGGCTCCATTTGGACCGATAAGTCCAAATATTTCGCCTTCTTTAACTTCAAAACTCAACTGATCTACTGCTTTCAATCCACCAAAATGCATTGAAAGGTTGTCAACTTTAAGCGCAATTTCCTCATCCAAAATTGATTTGGATTCTTTTTGAATTTCGCCCATTCTCTTTTTAGCTGAAATGGCAATGCTTTGATGTCTTTCAATAATAGCTTGATTTTGATTAATTACTCTTTGTTTGTGTTCTTCATATTTTCTTGTCAAGGAATTGATTTCGTTATCCAAATTATCAAATATCAGTTTCTTTTGATTTTGAAATGTTGAGATGTCTGATATTGATGGATTAGGATTTGACCATCGTTCCTTTATTTGCTTAAGCTTTTGTTCTCTTTCCACTTCCCAATTAGTGATAAGGATTTGATTTCTTTCAATAATTGCTTGATTTTTATTAACAACTCTTTGTTTGTTTTCTTCATGTTTTGTTGTCAAGAAATTGATTTCACTATCCAAATTTTCAAATATCAGTTTCTTTTGATTTTCAAATGTAGAAACGTCTGATATTGATGGATTAGGATTTGACCATCGTTCCTTTATTTGCTTAAGCTTT
>CALMFM010000063.1 GCA_937862575.1 uncultured Bacillota bacterium | reverse complement strand
AGCGGAGTCAAGTCCAGATATTGATATGACTGGAAGAACGGAATAACGAATTTCACGCCACCGTGGATACAGTCGGCGGATCTTTCAGAACCGTCTTTGTTCTTTTTAACTTTACCATATACGACAAGAATTTTGTCGGATGGACATTTTCTGATTCTTGAAACGATAAATACAAGAATCATTACGATAACCGCTACAATTGCGACTATCAAACCGGCAGGATTTACTGCCAATAATCTTAGATACATCATTAATCTCCTTCTATATTAATATATTTTCTTCGATTCTTTAATAATCGAATCTTTATTCTTTCTTTGCCGTTGATTTCACTATCAAAGTTGTTTCATTTTCCAAGCCGACTATCTTGACTTCTTTTTTTGTCAAGATGTCTTCGGAATCTTTGGTTATGGCATCGACTTCGACCATTTTTCCTTGATGAGTGAACATAACTTTCCCTTGTCCGGAACCGCTTTTCGGAATGCGAATATAGACTATCGCAATTTTTCCTACAGCCGTGCCATAATCAAGATTACCTGAAGACTCGAGTCTAAAGATAGCTCTCATCGCATAAGCAAGTAAAACAGCTGCGGCTGAACCACATATGAATCCAACTAGAAGCGCCAACCAAATCGGTGAAGATTCAGCCATGAGATATACAACCCAACCACCAATGCTCAGAAATGCCAGCACACCTCTGATAGTAACAATTTTCAAACCACCGATAGAAAAGAATGACTCATGATTGAAAACATCTGCATCGTGATCAAAATCACCGGAATCCACATCGGTATCATCCATATGGAGATCCATGTCACCCCCGACATCACCATCAAAAGCCTCGCCATGATCCATGCCGATAAGCATCATGATAATCAGTATAATCATCAAAGCGGTGGCTACCGTTGCGATGATAAACATTACTTGTTGAAGACTGGATAAACTCTCCCACCACATATATAAAATACCTCCTTACTAATAGACTAAATACATTGTATCACAATTGAACTATGAATGTTATTGTTCACATAAGAATTCTTAAAAAAATCATAATCTTCTAACAGTCCCTAAATGATATAAATTACTTGATTAAAACAGTTTTGAAATCAGTTGGGATTATGATTTGTGTTTAATGTGCCAATTTATGCTTAAAAAGGCGCTTAAAAAGCGAAAAATATCTTTTTCAACCGAAAATTAGCCATTTTTAAACAAATCTCTTGCATTTCTCCAAAAATAATGTATTATAAGTAAGGACGATATAAATATGTAGTAAGATTAGGATAACGCAGTTACCTCAATTATTATGTACAATTTGTAGTAAGTCAAATAATTAATGGAGGTAACACATGAACGGAAAAGTAAAATGGTTCAACGCTGAAAAAGGTTATGGATTCATCACTTCTGAGAATGGCAAAGACATCTTCGCACATTTCTCTCAGATCAAGAAAGATGGATACAAAGCTTTGGAAGAAGGCGAACTAGTTACTTTCGATGTCACTGAAGGTCAAAAAGGCCCTCAGGCAACGAACATCGTCAGCAAGTAATTTTGACCAAAAAACGAAAAAGCCGAGAAATCGGCTTTTTTTTGTTTATATTTGTCGTGTAATCAAAATATTTTCATAAATAAACCATGACCTATTAAAATCTTTATTCAGTAATGATATAATATTCTTGCGTAAATTTATGGAGGAAAACAGTGAAAAAACTTGTTGTGTTGATTTTGTTGTTATTACTAGTTGGTTGTACACCAGCACCGGTAGATATTTTAGGACTGCCGAGAGATGAAATAGATATCTGTGAGAAGAACTGTGTGGTAGATAATCAAGAGGTTGTCGCTTTGCTTGATGATTTCGATGATATGTTAATTGAATTGACTAAATTGTTTGTGCCTGAACTCACTGATGAAGCTCTTCATTTGGATGCTGAAGAAGAGTATATGCGAGACGAAATACCACATTCAGATGTGATATCCAATAATGTTTATATGCCTTTGACTCAACCATATGTTTTTTATGAACATGGGCTTTATGAAACAAGAAGATTGGTGAATACATGTGAGATTGGGGTTGAGTGCGTGGAGCAGAATATTGATGTTAGGTATGACATCCTTGATTTTGATTATGGATTCAATGAAGACGGGGGATATTTCAATTATCTTATGGGCAATAGCATTGAAACTGCCATTTATAGAGAGATGAAATTCAGAATGGATATGAAGCATCCTGCCTATTCATATCTCGACTATAATTTTTTAAGCGACACATATATATTAAAAACACTTAGCGATGGCGTATATCGAGAATATATGTATGACGACAGTGAACATTTTAGTTTCAAGTACATAAACATGGATAGCCAATATTACTTATATTATTACACTCAACCAGATGCCGAAATAATTAACATCTATAATCCAAAAACAGAATTGAGTTTCGTATCCGGGTACAATGGATTTTGCTCGGTTACTAAATTGGATAACCTGGAATTTATCGCAGAATTGAGACACGCTCAATACGGAGATGTATTAAGATTCAACATGTTTAAAGTCGAAGGATGGGATAAAGTAGAATATAGATATTCAGAAGTTTATCCTTATTCCGAGCTATATTTAGGAGATGAAGAAGTATTTGGCGATTACGATATAGTATTATATAACGTGAATTGGCATTATTATACTTTAGCTGCGGAGCTCTCTGACGAAGACATCGCTGAAATAGGTTTCCCAGAAGATTTTTCTGGCGATGTGAGCTTGCTTTTCTTACAAGAAAAACTTGATGAGTTTAACGCAATGGAAGATCCGTTGGTGATGATGGGTCTAACAAAAGAAGAAGTTGTACAAAAAATACTTGAAGTCAAAGCCCAATACGACACAGACTTAAGTATTTATTCGTAGGAGAAAATAATGAAGAAGTTGCTGATTATATTGATGTTGTTATTCTTGGTGGGATGCACTTCTCAAGGAGAACAAATTCTTGACACTCCAGAATTTGATGAGAATGTTTGTGGAGACGATTGCGTTACTGAACTAGATACCATATCAGAGTATTTTGAGGAATTTGATGACATACTAGAAGAAATGAGATTAGCGGTCACTCCTGACATATCGGTCGAGCCGAATCTTCTGAATACTAATGTATTGTATGACAGAACGGAAATAAATACCATCGATCCGTGCTCTTTCAATTATGATATACTTGTTTATTATATTCCCACAGAATTCGCATCAATTCTGAACTTCTCAAGAAACATTGTCAGATTTTGTGAGATAGGGGATATATGCGATAATCCAATGTTGTACCCGGAACAGGAAATCACGGATTTCGATTATGGTTTCAATGAATCTGGAGGTTTTACCAATTACACTGTAGGAGTAAATGATAATCTTTTGTACAAAATAACGGTGAAATTTCAATTCTCTGAAGAAGATTCCTGGTACGAATGGATGAAAATCAATTATGATAACAATTCATTTGATTATCGGACATATAGGCAAGGCGTTTATCGCCAGTATCAATATTTTTCTGATAACGAATATCATTTCTTATATTTTAACAATAATACCCGAGATCGCGTTGAATATTTGATCTATGAGGATACAGGCGAAGAACAAATACAGATTTATAATCCCGAAAATCAGTTTTATTACTATAAATCAGACAGTAACATCGAAGTTAGAAAATATGATGATTTGGAATTTGTCGCGTCCTTGGGATTTAGAAACCCGGATTACGTATATCAATTCAGTTTTCACTATGTAGAAGAATGGGATCGCATCCTGTTTAGAGATCCTGACAAAGAATACAAATCTAAACTCTATTTAGATGGCGAAGAAGTGTTTTCTGATTATGACATAATCGCATTTAATAGTGCATTGAGATACACGAGCATCAATGCAAATCAGACAGTTGCTGAAGAAGATTTGCAAGGGTTGGAATTTCCTGAAGAATTCACTGGAGATGTTACTATGAGTGAATTGCTTAAGGAACTGACCGATTTTATGAACAACACCAGTCCGCTTCAGACTTATGGCTTGACACCTCAAAATATTTTAGACAAAATGAAAGAGATATACGAGTCAATAGAGTTTGTTTCTAATACCACTACTCCTACAAACTAATGGAGAGATAAGGAGAATCATATGGCTATTTTGTTTTTAGTAGGACACTTTGTGCTTTTCTTGGCTTTATCATTGTATTTTAATATTAAAAGATTGGATAAAGAATTAGGATTTAAAATAGTCATATCTTTGCTTGAAGCTTTGACTACATATTTAATTGTGGCTTCGATATTCTTTTATGAGTTTATCGGAGTATTATGGATTTATATTATTCATGTAGTAATGATAATGCCTGGGGCGATTGCGGTTGCCTATTTCGCTAGAGAGATTAATGAGAATTGGGATTGGGTATTGGAGAATATCAAGAACAATGTTTTGATATTCCTGAAATTCTTACTTCCGTTTTATGTTTTCATGACAGTATTTCAAAATCAAAGCATAGTTATCCAACTGATATATTCGATCGCGTTAACTTTGGTCATATTTGTATTGGCGTACTGGATAAGAAAGAAAGTTGGAGACAAAGTAAGTTTCTTCATATTGAATGTCAAAAACAGTACAAATGCACTTCTGGCTGTTTGGATAAGCGTTGGATTGGTATGTGCCTATCTATTGTTTTTCTTCCATCCGCAAGGAGCTGTAGCTGTCGCTTTGAACTTGGCTGATCATCACAGCTACTGGATATTCTTATTTGATCCTATTGCGTATCAAGATCTTATTACTGGCGCATTTCCGCTATATACTCAATTTGGCTTATTGATATTCATTCCAATACTTGTAGGCGCAATATTCTCGATAACCAATTACAGAAAAGACGTCCAAGTTATCGACATTAATACTGCTTATGGTACTGAGGATATCAAAGGTGAAAAGGACTTGTAATTGAATTAATCAATATTTGATTGAATGCATTATTTGATAAAGTCATCTGCGGATGGCTTTATTTTTTATTTTCCATTAAAAGGTTTTATAAAACCTTTAAAAGTGATATAATTTGATTCGATGATATTCATTATTCTATATGTGTTGTAATCTTCATTTATCTTTTTATAAAGGAGGGTGTATGGCTGTAAAAATCAAAATTAGAATTGTTTTGATGTGGGTATTGACGGTATTGATTTTCTTATCGCCGTTATTACCTATTTTTGCGGTTCCATATGCCTTGCCGGGAGTAGATGGAGAAGGAAACGATATCATCATCCATTATACTGATTATTATTCCGTTATTATGCTTTTAACGGAATTTAGCAGTGGATATCCTTTTGTAATAACAACATTGCCATACATATACATTCTATCCACAACTACCTACGGAGCTTTTTATGCAATGTGCTTTTTCGGGGAGAAATATTCTATCAAAGCGTTGAAGTTTTTATTGATATTTCCATTGATAGTTACATTCATTACTTTTATGAATCCAACCATTTTGGGAACATTGATGGCGATAGCCATTATTATAGCTTTAAAGTTTTTAATGACAAATCCAGAACAGAACTTTCAATATAAACTTAAAGTTAAAGAAACATTAGACAAGGAGGAGTAGGATGCCTTCAAAAAAAGAATTCATAATATATGTGATATTCGCAGTGGTTGCGGCTATAGCCAGTTATCTGACCTTTATGTTTGGAATGATTTGGTTGGTTAGCGAAGCAGCTCCTGATGATGTGCTGGTTGATCATGAGGAAGTATACATGTCGGTAGATTTCTATGGCGGAGAAATCTACGAATATCGAATCTATACCGAAGATGAGGAATATCACTACTATGTAAGTAGAGCCGAATACGCTGAAGATATTGATTTGCTAAGCGATCTCAATCCTAATACTCCGATAACCCTAACGATATATCATACATATCAACCGGTAGATGAATTTGATAACCCGCTTGGCGATTATCAGGTCGCAAGCGTCTGCGGAGTGGCGACCGAGGATCAAGTGTATTTGGATTGTGATGTTTATCTTGACTCTATCCAAGCCAGTATTAGAGTTTTAATTATCGGCACCGGAATATCCGGAGCGATACTTTTGGGATCTATAACAACCATTATAATCGTCGCGGTGTCCGCTAAGAAAAGAAAGAAAGAATAAGGAGATTACCAGATGAATCTACAAGAATTTCAAAACATCGAAGAAAAGGTCATAGCTACAGGCTCTTGCATTATAACAAGAAGAGCTACTGAAGAGTTTTCTAACAGTCATTATTCAAGCAGAATGAAATTTAATTTGATATTGGCGATTTTGTTTGCGATTGTATCGGTAACCATGTATATTAGCAACTACGTTTTCGACACCGGGTTTACAAGCAGCGCATATATTCTGATGTTTGGTTCGATACTACTATTTTCATATTGGTTTAGAATGAGAAAACTGATTAAAGTCACCATAGATAACAACATGAAGTATTATAAGAACCTGGAACAAAAAGTAAATTATCATATAGGTTTTCTGGTTTTGGAAAGCGAACATGACAACGGATATGGATTCTTAAAGATATGGTATAGCGACATTGCCAAAATATTTGAAGGCAATCGCTATGGAGTATTATTACACAAAGACATGACCAGATTGATATTCATAGACAAAGAGAATTTACAAAATACCGATTTCAAAGATTTATTCGGTAAGATTCAATTATTGAGTCCAAATCTCAAATATGTCAAGATGTCCAAATAGATTAACAAAATAATTTACACGAAGAGAGGAAACACATGAGCAAAATAGTATTCTTTGGTGATTCGATCACCCAAAACTTTACAAAACTGGCAGAACATGAAAATGTAGTAAACCTAGGTAGAAGCGGCGACAAGATCATGGATCTTATCGGCCGGTTCGTCGAACTTCTGGACCAAGAGCCAGATAAGATCTTCCTAATGATTGGAACGAACGATTTCTTAGTTGACCAAGGCTATTGGCAAAGGCCGATTAGAATTGACATCGTATCGATGTATTTGGCATTGCTGGCATTATTTAGAGACAATTTCCACTTTGACAATATCTATCTTCTAAGTATCCCACCAATCAATATCCCTGGAGTCAACAACAAGGTTTGGAATAAGGAGCTGGATATCTATAACGACTTCATCAAGGAACAAGCCACAAGAAACAGATATAAATATATAGACTTAGCCAGATATTTTAAAGACGATTATAATAACCTTGATAAAGCATATACGAATGACGGTGTTCATCTAAACGAACAAGGATATAATCTCTATTACAAACGGATAAAAGACTTATTGGATTAAGGATGATTCTATGAAAGTAAATATCTTTCCCATTGTATCGTCACTTCATAAAACAAAGACAGTCAATGAGGAAACAAAAAGACTATTAGATGAAATCGGAAGTCTGGGAGACTTTGCATTTCATCTATCTGAACTAGATAAACTCTACGAGACTGAAGTTTCGCTTATTCTTGTGCAAAGCGGAGGATCAGAAGGATATTTTCTGCAGTTAGAAAACCAATTCCAGGAACCGTATTACCTACTTACATACGGTTCTAACAACTCTTTGGCCG
>CALMFM010000062.1 GCA_937862575.1 uncultured Bacillota bacterium | reverse complement strand
GTAATAAATGCTCATATCATAAACGTGGTGAATTGAAATGTGTCTTTTAACTTATGATGAAATTTGTCGAATTGACTTTAAAGACGTACAGTGTGAACCTATTATGTAAAGTGAAATCATGGAGAATGTTATGAATAATACGAGACTTAAATTAGCAATAAGCGTGATAATTTTCATAATGTTGATTTTAGGTGTTTTTTCCTGCAATTCAACTGATGTTACAAATATTTCGTTTGAAGTTCTAGAAAATTGCAATCTCCAAAATGTCGATAGTATTGCAAACGGTACCGGGTTAAGTGATGTTGAACTGGTCATCGCAAATCAAAGTGATTATGAGAAATATATAGTTTACAATGGCCCAATAGAGGTTGATTTTAATGAAGAATTTGTGATTGCCGGAAGAAGTATGTGGCAAACTCATGGTGTAAGAGTAAAAGAACAAAGCTTACAACTTAAATCGGATATTTTGAGATATCGGGTAATAATTGGTGATATGGATTATCAAATGCCTGAACGAGCTAAATATGGTATTGTGGTATCAAAAGCATATATGAATTATCAAGTTGATTTTATAGTTGAAAAGGAAGATTAGAGATGAAAATATTAAATAAAGTTCTCTTATTATTAGTATTGTTTTCTAGTGCCTTTTCACAGACTGATTCAAATTACTACTGGTATAATGGTAAAAAGCATTTCCTTAATTTAAATACTCAAAAGATATTCCTCATCCTTGGGGAAGGTGTAGATAAAAGTGCTTTATCAAATGATTTACAAATTGAAGAAGATAAAATTGAAGATATTAATAGATTATCGTTGGGTTCTTCAATAATTGTTCATCGAGATCAAGATATTAAAGATGCTAAGATTTATGATTATAATTGGACTATAATTACAGTGAGTGATCCTCAAAAAGATATTTTATCAGAAATGGTTTTATATTATTCCCCTTACTTTAATTCAAACTCGGGGAAAGAACTTGGCTTGACGAATTTATTTTATGTAAAGCTAGTGAAATACGAAGACATATCGCTATTAGAAGATTTGGCTGAATGCAATAATGTGAAAATACTCGGTAATAGTAAGTTTATGCCTTTATGGTATACATTAGCATGTGATAGTAATTCCAAAGGAAATGCTTTGGAAATGGCTAATTTATTTTATGAATCAGGGAAATTTCTTTCATCTCAACCTGACTTGATGGAAAGTCTGATGCTTCAAACAGTGGATGATCCATATTTCTCATCACAATGGAATTTAAAAAACACAGGACAATATAATGGAGCTGTTGGAAACGATATTCAAATTGAAGACGCATGGGAAATTACTCAAGCTGTATCGGGAATTATTACTGCAGTGGTAGATCAAGGAATTGATATAGGACATCCTGATTTACCGAATATTCATTCAAGCAGTTATGACACTGAATCAGGAACCTCTCCCAGTCAAGTGTTAGGGAATCATGGAACAGCTGTTGCTGGTATAATTGGGGCTGGAACGAATAATGATAAGGGTATAGCTGGGATAGCACCATCAGGGCAACTTATGTCAATAAGTAATAGTTTTGTTGCTGCTCCAAATTCAAGAATGAAAAGAGCAGACGGAATTAATTATGCATGGCAAAACGGAGCGTCTGTGATAAATAATTCTTGGGGGTCAGCCGTTCAATATCAGGTAATTGATGATGCAATTAGTAATGCAGTAACGTATGGTCGAGGAGGGCTGGGTACGGTTGTGATTTTTGCTACAGGGAATGATAATTTAAGCTCAATAGAATATCCTGCTAGTTTATCAAATGTAATTGCTGTAGGAGCTTCAAGTATGAGCGAAAGACGTAAGACACCTATAACAATAGATGGTGAATATTGGTGGGGAAGTAATTATGGTACAGGGTTAGATGTGGTTGCTCCAGGTGTCAAAATATATACTACCGACATACAGGGAGTTGAAGGGTATAATACGGATGCTGGATTAGCAGGGAATTATTTTGATCAGTTTAACGGTACCTCTTCAGCTGCACCGCATGTCGCGGGTATTGCTTCACTTATTTTATCTATTAATTCAAACTTAACTGTGCAACAAACTAGATATATTATTGAGAAAACCTGTGAAAAATTTGGTACTTATAATTATACCATGGGTGCAGGTGAACAATCTGATTTAACATGGAATCAATATGTAGGTTATGGTCGAGTTAATGCATATGAAGCATTAAAGTATAGTTTAGAAAATTATGGTGGTACTCTAACTCAAGATATTGAACTTGAAACAGGAATGTCTCTAAATTTTGCTTCTAACGCTGTAATAAATTTAAATTCAAGGTCTATTACTACTTCCGGTGGTAGTATCACTATAGCAAATGGAGCTGAAATTAATCCGCATATCTGTGTGAAAGAATCTGGAGTAATTAAGGGACTATACCCAACACTTTCTTCTGCCTTTTCTGCTGCATCCTCAGGTCAGACAATAAGTGTTGACGGCCCAATGACTATGGCCCAAAACACAGTTATTCCCTCCGGGAAAACACTAAATATTGGTTCTTCGGGAGAAATTCATATGGGGACCTACACACTAAGTGGCGATGTTAATAACAACGGTAGACTTGTACCTTCTTTTTGTGTTACCAAAACTAGTTCAGACTATTATTATCCAACCCTGGCTAGTGCTATCTCCGCAACAAATGATCCTTCCTATAAACTTACTATAAATGATATTTGTTCACTTTCAAATGATTTAACAATTGCAGAATACTCTTTCGAGATTGGGCCTAAAGCAAAAATAGATCTTAACGGACATAATCTGACCATTGATTGGGTAAATGACGGAAATCTGACAGGAGTTGCCGCAAACGCGCAGATAAATCCGGATCTGCGCCTTCTGGCTCCGAACCAAACAATCCTGGGTTTTTACGGAAGTCTTTCCGATGCGTTTTCCGACGGTTCGCTCGTTGAGCTGCGAGATACCCTGACAGCTGCCGGCAACCTAAGCGTTCCCTCTGGGAAAACACTGAAAACAATGAACAATTCTGTCCTAAAATTTAATCCCGGGGTAGGCCTTTATATAAATGGAACCCTGACGGCCAATTATACGTTTTTCATGCGAGAATCCGGCACCTGGGGCGGTATTCATTTCCAAAGCGGAAGCAGTGGCATAGTAAATTATTGTTGTATAGATAATTGCACACATGGAATAAATGTATCCAATGCCAGCCCTGCCATACAAGACAATATTATTTCAAACACTACCTATGCTATCCGGGCAAGCAACGGCTCTAATCCGCTCATAACTGATAACTATATCTTTGAAAATTCCTACGGTATTTATATCAGCGGAGCCAATGCCGCAATCCACAATAATTTAATAGAGGACTGTTCGATATATGGCCTATATTTCTATAATTCATCTCCCACTTTAACGACGAACAGTATTAAAAATTCAAAGGTTTACTTTAATGCCTGCTATTCCGTTTTGACAGATAATCATATAACCGGAATAACTGAAGGGGCCAATCCCCCGCTATGCTCTATTTATATGCACAATTCCTCTCCGAGCCTGCGGTATAATACG
>CALMFM010000061.1 GCA_937862575.1 uncultured Bacillota bacterium | reverse complement strand
AGCTGATAAACGAGAAGCTGACGGTAAATGAACAAATGGGCTTGAAAGGAGACTTGCAAGATCTGAATTTAGGGAAGGACAATATCAAAGTACAATTAATGAAATTGGAGCTATGCGTAGTTCCAGTACAGTCTATAATGTAAATACTACCTATTCATCGGCATATAACGATGGCAATACGGAATATGTTGGAACAAATGCTGATGGAAACCGTGTAATTAATATAAATGTTTCTCAAGCCTATTTAAATGTTGGAGGGCTTGCTCATGAATTAGTGCATGGGTATCAGTTTGAGACTGGTCAAATGGATTTTCAGCCAAACGGGTCTCCTGGTTTATTATATGATATTAATGATGAAGTTAGTGCGTTTACACGTCAATTTACGTTTACCAACAACCCAAGAATGTACGGATTAACAGCAGCATATGTAAGGGGAATTACCAATCAGACAGGAACTTTTATTTATGGCAAGCTGCCAAGTGGTCCGTTAAGTATTAATTCAACAAGAGCTCAAATTGAATTGCATTACTCAGGGAGATTTAATTTATTATACAACGCGCCATATAAAAGTCTCAATCTAGGTTACATTCCAATTTATAAGTAGTATGAAAAGAAATATCTCATTCTGTTTATTAGTTTTATTAGTAGCTGGATGTGCTTCTGTAAAAAATAATCTTTCAAAGATTCCGCACTCAACCTATGTCTGCAACAAAGGAGAAATGGTTGGAAATACGACAATTATTTTTAAGGATAGTACTTTTTTGTATTCAGAAAGAGGAGATTTGTTTCAAGGAGAAGGAAAGTGGAGATCGTTGCCTGGAGGCAAAGTGCTAGAATTAAAAGGCGTAATGGAAACGAGAGATAGAGATTTAAGCTTGAATCAGGAGATAAACTTTAATTTACAGGTTAAAGGAAAGGGAAAGCTTGTAGGAGATGGTTGTGTTTTTCTAAGAAAGTAAAACGCCAGCAGAAGAGTCTTTAAAGCACATTGAAGCCACTATTTTGGAATATCAAAAGAATCTTAAAGCAATACCATGGACTGAGTAACAAAACCCGGTCAATGCCGAGTTTTTGTTATATGCAGATAGCACTTCTTTACTCACAACAGCTGAATATCATACACTATGGTGATTGAGTAATCCTGAGGATCTCATAATTAAAATGTAAAGGAAACAGCTTTATTCTTTTCTCTGTAGGAACCTCATTAACAGGTTTATTGATCAGGAGTCACTTAATATATGGAGATTATTTGAACTTCTTCAGTCAATTACTTTATTCATTATCTTTGTTTTATGAGATCGATAAATACAACTATCACTTCAAGGATCAGGACGCTTGTCAGGGGAATAGATCCGTCAGCAGAGGTTATACTCTATGGCTCAAGAGCCAGAGGAGATTACCATCCGGAGTCTGATTGGGATATTCTTATTCTTGTCGATACTGCAGTTGACCTTAATTATGAAAGATTATTCAGACATAAGTTATATGATCTTGAACTAGAAACCGGAGAAGTATTCTCTACTACAGTTTATAACAGGGCAGACTGGAGAACCAAATATTGGATGACGCCTCTGTTTAAGAACGTGTCAAAGGAAGGTGTAAGGATTTAAAAATGAAGGCTTCAAAAGAAGAGTATATAAGATATCGTATAGAGAAAGCCTGGAAAACTTTTGAAGATGCTAAACTATTGGCAAAGACTGGGAGCTGGAATTCTTCTATGAATCGTCTTTATTATGCCTGCTTTTATGCGGTCCTAGCATTATTTGCCAAACACAACCTGAACACTCAAACACATTCTGGTGTCAAAACTCAATTATCACTACATTTTGTAAAACCAGGTCTTCTCGATAAGGAATTTGGGATGATATATGGAGATTTATTTGATCTGAGACAAAGAGGAGATTATGGTGATTTTTATGACTTTGAAGAAAAGGATATCATTTCTATTATTCCAAAAGTTGAAGAGTTTCTCAATACTATTGACGGTTTAATAAACATGGATTAACCTTTGATTATAAATGATATTCAAGGTTGATCTATTAATAAAATTTGAAATCTGTTATTTTCAATCAATAAAGTAAGCTCAGTAGCGTATTCTGGCACCAAATTCATTGAAAACCCAATAAAAATTGTTGGGAAACCAGTGTAACATATTAAATATCAATTCAGATAACCTCTGTTTGCATGATTATGGCGCGAGGTTTTACGATGCCCAAATTGGGAGGTGGACAACAATAGATCCGCTTGCTGAAAAGTACTTTTCATTATCTCAATACTGCTATGCAGCCAATAATCCTATAAAGTTTATTGATGCTGATGGGAAAGATATTCTGATCTGGTACAAGAATGACAATGGTCAAATGAATAGTTATAGATATACAGGTGGAAGTGTATCTCATTCTAACAGTTATGTGAATAAAGTTGCCACTGCGTGGAATTATAATGTGAGTAATGGAAAGGGTAATGGAGGAGGAGAACCTTCTTATGAAGCCGCAACAAACAGAAATATTACAATTAATGTTTATGAGACAGATGGAGCAACTTTCCATGTAAATGGTACGGTATACTGGAATCCAGAATTGGGAACACAAAATGAAAACGGGACAGTAACATCACCAGCATCAGATTTGGATCATGAGTTAGACCATGGTGTTCAGCGTGCAACAAATCCTGATCAATACAATAGAGACAGCGAACCAAATAGTAATGAACAATATGACACAAATGAGGAGGAACGGGTTATTACCGGCTCGGAACAAAAGACATCAAGAGCCAACGGGGAAATAAAGGAAAATCAGGTTACAAGAACAACACATGGAGGTAGGTCTGTAATTACTGATGGCGTAAGGTCGACGAAAGTTAATGAAGCAAAAACTAAAGAATTTGAAAAGAAGCAAGATGAAAAAAGGTGGAATTTTTAGCCTGAATAAGGGTGTGTCGTTTTTGCTCATATTAACATACACTCATTTGTCAACAAATTGCACTACAACAAAACGACCATTAGATTGCAATGATGTTCAAGAAATTAAGATTGCATTTCTACCGAAAGGTATTAATCCAAACAAAGCAATTAGCAATTGTAATGATATCTTTCAATATAGGCCTGTTTTAAAGGATACTGTTTTAAATAATCAGGAATTTATATGCAGTTTTATACGAAATATTAATAAACTCGAAGAATCGAATAAAGCAATTAATTATGATTTTAGAGTTGCGTGCTTAATCGTTTTGAAGAGTGGAAAATACCCTCAAAAACTCTGTTTCGGCGAAGGCTATATTACAGTATTCAATGATATTTTAATGAAGGACAATGCTAATTTATTTAAGTTACTGGATGAAACATTATATTCTTCTATAAGCTCTATTGCTCTTCCGGATAGCCGCTAGTGTTGATTTTTAATCAGTATTTTAATCCATACGATTACGGGGCGAGGTTTTATGACCCACAAATTGGCAGGTGGCAGGCAGACCAATTTTTCGGAAATCACGCCGAAGAATCTCCTGGGGCTGGTGGTACCACGTCTTAAAACCGCAAATCCCGCAAGATCAATGATCTGCGGGA
>CALMFM010000060.1 GCA_937862575.1 uncultured Bacillota bacterium | reverse complement strand
ATAACGAAATGGTAGGTTGGGACTTAGCAAATTATAAACATGGGACAGGAGTAATGAATCACCTTAATTCTTTAAAGGATTTCTTAAGAATAAAAGAAAAAAGAGGATATGGAGATTTAAATACAATATTACATAGTGATCAAGGAATCATATATGCATCAAAGAAGTTTGAACAAATACATAAAGATTATCCAATTACAAGAAGCATGTCAAGAGTAGCTACACCAACTGATAATGCGATTATTGAATCACTAAATGGTTGGATTAAATCAGACTTAAAAAAGAACTTAAGAATCCAAGACTTCCAAGATCCTTGGACAGCTATTGAAGTATATGTAAACTACTTCAATAACCATAGACCATCTTGGAAGTTAGATTACTTAAGTCCTGTAGAATTTAGAACCATCAATAATATTAAATGAATAACATATAACCTGTTTACTTGTACATGAACAAGCGTTATAATATATTTAGTTATGATATGTAGATATCCTTTTTTTTATAACCTAGAGGGGGGATATGTGTCCTACTTTTTCATAGCAGTGCACCACCGAGAGGTGGTCTTTTTATTGGTTTTATCTTAAGTTCAAATCCGATAGCGACCTCAAAAAATAGCCATTTTTGACAAAAGTTCAAATCCGGTCACGAGAACAGATAAATCATCCCATATCAGAGTATAAAAAAAGAGTAAAATCAATGAAAAATCACTGATTTTACTCTAAAAAATACAAAAAGTTGCTTTGTATAAAATCGCTTAAAACGTCTTTATTTAGACGTTAAACGATAAAAAGCAACTTGGTATAATTAACCTGGCGGAGAAGAGGGGATTTGAACCCCTGCACCTGTTACAGTCTACTGGATTTCGAGGCCAGTCCCTTCAGCCACTTGGGTACTTCTCCGTTTCATTGCCGACTTAATTTTACAGCAGTATATATTTTAATACATATGATGCTATTTTTCAACTGATTTATGCTTAGATTGACTTTGTTTCAAATACAATGATGAAGATATTTTTCTAAATCGATTTTCTTATCATTAATTTCGATGCTCTCATCGGTCAAAAGCGATATTTGTTCAAGCAGGCCTTCGCCTTCAAGGCTAATTTCACCTTTGGAATTTATTACGCGATGCCATGGCAAATCATATGCTCTTGACATTGAATTAAGAATTCTCGATATCTGCCTTGCACCCCAAGGATTTCCTGCGCATGTAGCTATCTGTCCATAAGTCATGACTTTACCTTTTGGTATTGCTTTGATTATTCGTATGACTTCTCTTGTGAATTCAGTCATGTTATCACCTCATGGATATATTTTATCACAATGAAAGAGTTTTGATTAAAACAAATAAAAAAGCACCATCAGGTGCTGATTTATCCTTATAGGTTTAAGGGGAAGAAAATGAAAAGTTTGTTTTATCGACAATATTATAATTCTCGTAAGTGTTATTTGTATGTAAGATGTATGAACTTTTTGTGTTGTTTTTTAAGAAATGTCAAATGTTTGTTTTTGGATTAGTATCAACCAGATAATAAGCCATGGCAGATTCTGTCACAAAACCAAAAGACTTGTATAATTGATGAGCCACATCGTTGACTGAATCTACTTGTAAAAATATTTTATCGGCTCCAAGATTGAGAAAATAATTCTTGGCAAGATATAATGATTCTTTTCCAAGGCCTTGACCACGATATTCAGGATATATGAAAAACCCAAAGATTCCACCAGCTTTACCTTCAAATGTCAAGTGAATCTTACCGACAGTAAGATGTTTCTTTTTGATTAGAAACACAGTCATCCCTTTCTTCTCTTCTTCTTCGGGAATAATTGAATCAGTCTCCACAATTGCTTTTCCTTCAAATATACTATTTTGTTTTCTGATTTCCATTGCATCTTGATTATTGGCTTTTACCAATTCGATATTCTGAACTTTTTGTTTCTCTTTGTCTTTAATATTCAAACTATAGAACATTTCATACTCGATATGATCTAGATGTCCATTATACTTAGTCTCAATGACATTCTTGAATGGGGACAAGTTATCACATAGTGCCAAGAAATTAGAATCCTGTCTTTTTTCAAGTTCTCTCCTAATCATGGAAAACAAATAGGTAAAGATACCTTTTTTTCGATGGTTTGGATGAACCACACCATTTACTTCAGCTAGTCTTCCTCCAAATTTAGAAATACCAACATACCCAACTATATCATCATCGCAATAACAAATGAAATCGTTATAATCATCTGACATTCCGGTATTGGCATTCTTCCGATATTCCAATTCCAGTTTCAAAGCGGCATTGTCATAATCCTTACAAGTTTTTTCTAGTTCTTTAATATTTCTAAAATCTGTTTCGGACAGACAATATTTTTCCACAAACAAGTATTTTTCCATAACATCCTCCAACATTTCAATTTTAACATGATTGTTTCATATATCATAAAAAGATTTGTTTTATAACCCAAAATAGTTAAATGTAGGTTTTGATTGTTTCTTTACGGTTAAATATGTTAGAATATCTTCAGACACTGTCTTTCAGGAGATTTGATGAAAAAGATTATGCTCTTGGTTATTGTGATATCCTTAGTTATTCTTTTTGGATGCACATCAGAGACCGAAACTACGACATCCTTGACAACTGCACCCACAACTAGCTTGGACTATGAAGCAATTCTTTCAGATGAGATGAATTACATCAAGTCATTTTTGCCTTTGGAGATAACTCAAGATCTGATTCTTCCTGATACATCAAATTCTCGTATAGACGTAATTTATTACCAAGACGAAACACTGATAGAGGATAACACCTTTCATTATACTCCAAGCCTTGAAGGCATCACAAGTATCCTTACAATTGAACTTGAATATCATGGTTATGTCAAATCTGAGGATTATTCTATTGATTTGGTTGAAAACGAATCTGAATATAACGCGTATTTGATAGAAACCACATTCGCGGAAGTCGATCGAATTCTCGATGAAGAGATTCCAGAAGTGATTGGCACCGATATCAAGATTCCTGATATTTCAATTGATAATGTCATAGTTGATTTCGAAGTCGATACTTCGAGAATCTTCAACGGATATTTCATCTTTCCTTTTCCTGAAGACGATACAGAATTTACTATGACTGTCACAATCAGATTCCAAGGAATAATACAAATCCGCAATCTTGACATTGTCATGAAGGGGCTGGATTCACTTCAAAGAATCACAGAAATCAGGATAGTTACCGATGAGTCTGAACCTGTAACCTCCAAGGAAGAATATATTAACGCCACTTTCTCTTTGATATCATATGACGCAAATAATTTGCCGGCAACTCTGATGGCAAATGAAAACATTCAAATTCGCTGTCGTGGTAACTCCACTTATTATATGCCAAAATTATCATATCGAATCAAATTCGCAACCAAGACTACATTACTTTTTAATCATAGTGAATCTGATTGGGTTTTACTGGCAAATTTCGCTGATCAGACTTTGATAAGAAATTATTTAACTCATAATTTCTCATCGTCACTCAATATGGCTTTCTCACCTGGTGCAGAATTTGTCGACTTGTATCTTAATGATGAATATATGGGTAATTACCTTTTGTCTGATCAAATCGAGGTAACTAATGACCGCGTTGATATCGAGGAACATTCAACGGATGTCGATACCGGCTATCTTATCGAAATGGATAAAAGGATGTACGATTGGCCTGAAGGAACTGAAGGTTATGATTGGTTTATGGTTTATGGAGTGCCGTACGTTATAAAATCACCGAAAACCGATTCAATCTACTATTCCTTTGATCAATTTAATTTTATAATGAATTACATTGCGGAAATTCATCTCACCTTAATGAATCAAGAAGATTATTCTGAACTTATAGATGAATCCAGTTTCATCGATTGGTTCATTGTCCAAGAATTGTTTCAAAACGTTGACTCGGGATACTCAAGTGTATATTTATACAAAGACAAAGGTGATGTTCTAAAAATGGGACCAGTCTGGGATTTTGATCTATCCACAGGTAATCCCGGACACTTGGAAGATTATCTACGTCAACCGGAAGGCTGGTATACTAGTTTGGAGTTTAAAAATATCTGGTACTTCTATCTGATGCAATATGATGGTTTTAGACAACAACTTAAAGAAAGATGGAACGAGATCTATGATTATCAAATCCAAGACCTGTTGAAGAATGTTTATCCTGCAGAGATGTCAATAACCTATTCTAGATACATGAATTTTCAAAAGTGGGATGTAATTGGAAGTTGGGTCGATTGGTATACCGCTCCGGAAGTATATGCCGCTAAAACATATGAAGAACAAGTCGCTTTCCTCTATGGTTTTCTCTCGACTAGAGCATTGTGGCTTAACGAAGAAATCAATAAATTCTAAAAAAGGGCTGATCAAAATGATCGGCCCTTATTATTTTATTCAAATCCAGTAGTTATTTTTTCTACCAGTCTGTCGAAACTCATCGGTTTACTGTGAATGTATCCTTGATAATAATTGGCTCCAAGTTCCCGGATGAATTCTAACTGTCTTGTTGTTTCAATTCCTTCCACAACTATTTTCAGTTTTAATGACTTAGAAATGTCTTTGATGGCAAATATCAGCAATCTATCAAACTCATTGTCATAGTAATTCGAGATGAAGTAACGGTCGATTTTGATTACGCTTAACGGTAATTTGGTAATGTAACTGAGTGAAGAATATCCCATGCCGAAATCGTCCATCGCAATCAAGAAACCTAAATCTCTTAGTTTCTTTAGGAGATAAACCGATTCATCTATATCTTTGAAACCGATGGTCTCAATGATTTCAAACATGAATTGTTTCGGTTTTAGGTGATACTCCTTAACCTTTTCCGCAAGATAATTGACAAAGTCCTGTGATAGAGTAACCGGTGATACGTTGAACGAGAAATGGAAATCTTTGTCAAACTGCTCTTTTAGTTTTAAAGAATATTTACATAGAGTTTCGAATACGTGCTTATCAAGCTCCGGGATGCGTCCTTGTCTTTCCAACACTTTGATGACATCGATGGTATTTAACACTTTGCCGTTTTGGTCGATTAACCTTGTCAATCCTTCAAAACCGAATATTTCATTGGTATTGACGTCAATAATTGGTTGTAAATACACTTGATATTCACTTAAATCGAATTGATTTACTCGTTTTTCAAAATCAACTTCTCTTTGAAGACTGTCCAAGTAGCGATTTTCAAAGAAATTATAGTTATTCTTATTGTGTGACTTGACATCATACATTACAATATCGGCTCTTTTAATAAGATCGTCAATTGTTATTCCATGACGTGGGTATTGGACTATCCCCATACTTATGGAAATAGAATAGTCGACGTTGTTGACTTTAATTGGTGTTTCCAAGCTTCTGTATATATTATCAAAATATTCTTGTGCAACTTCCTTTTCTGAGCATTTCACGATGAAGATGAATTCGTCTCCGCCCCAACGATAAACCGATAATTTTTCATTATCCAAATCGTCGAATCGATGCGCAATCAGCTTGAGATATTCATCACCAATAGAATGTCCCATGATATCATTTATCATCTTGAAATTATCCAAGTCAGAGAATCCAAGATAAAAGGATATATTATTTGTAATCAATATTTCGACATCTTCCATCAATTGTCTACGATTAGGCAATGAAGTCAGTGTATCATATCTGATTAAATTGTATTGGGTTGCAAGTAAGGAATTATTGCTGCGATAGATTTTAATTCCGACGAAAAGTCCCGCTCCATAGAGCATTAATGCTAACACCAGTAGAGTAATATCATATAATAGGTATTTTTCTGTAAAAGTATTATTTACCTCTATCCCAATGCGCCAGTCTACATTTTCTATATCGATTGTCTCTAGATAAAGAATATTTTCGGAATATTCCAAAGTACCAAAAATCTTTGTGTTATCAGTTTGAAAGATTCCTACATTGACAACCTCGGAGTTGTCTTCAATAAATAAAGCATTCAACATTTCTGAATTGACAACCAAGTTTATTATCGCCACAAATTCTTCATCTTCATATATGGCTTGTCTAAATACGATGCCATTACCCCCATGTAACAACTCGAAGGGGCCATTGATAACCACAACGCCATTTTCAATCGCGTAGGCAACAGCTTCACGCACATAATCTCTTTCATCGTTTATTAAATCTCTACCGATTAGATCATCTTCAAATTCTTCTGAATAATAATAGCCCATGATTCCATCAGGA
>CALMFM010000059.1 GCA_937862575.1 uncultured Bacillota bacterium | reverse complement strand
CTTCCGGATGAAGTAATAAAACTAGCCGATCTTTTTTGGTTTTATACGCCAAAAGAGAAAAACCATCGATTTTCCGATTACAGGATTGATATCGAGCAAGATTTCGGTTTGTTGAGAAGTCATTATGATTATTATCCCGCAAGCGCTTTTCAAACTCCCATTTTGTCATTATTACAAACGGCTCCACAGAAGACAATTGACTTTATCCTTTCTTTTACAAATAAATCAATCGAGTACTTTGCAAAATCGAAATTCGCTAACGAAGCGGAAATTATCGATGTGGTTGTTAATGATTCCGGTGATAATGTTAAGCAATATATATGTCACAGAATCTGGAATCTATATCGCGGCACTCAAGTAGCTCCTTCATTACTAGAATCCATTCACATGGCTTTAGAACGGTGGTTGCTCATGGTCGCAAAATCGGCAAAGCCTGAAGTAACTGAGAGCTGGTGTATATATTTACTTAAAAATTCCCGTTCCGCCTCAATAACCGCAATCATCGTAAGTATTGTTCTTGCCGAACCATCAAAATTATTCAATGTTGCGAAGGTGTTGTTTCGCACCAAGGATTTGTTTCTTTATGATACAGCAAGGATGCAATTAGATATGACCGCCAAAAGCCACTACGCTATAAGTTACGATCCAACTGGCCTATTCACGAACGAACGCCTTAAGACTTGCGACGATAAACACCGATCGAGTTCGCTTGAAAATCTTGCTCTTCAATATCAAGTTTTTGTTACTGAGGGTGAAAAAAAGGAAGTGGCTGAAGAAAGACAAGAAACCCTTTGGAATATATTTGATAATTACTACGAACGTTTGCCGGAAAAATCCAAGGAAACAGAAGGCGACAAGACTTGGAGATTGTATTTGGCACGCATGGATCGACGTAAGGTGAAAATCACAACGGAGCACAAAGACGACAAAGTTTTTATAAGCTTCAATCCGGAGATCGATCCTGAACTGAAAAAGCACAGCGAAGACGCATTAGCCAAAATTTCTGAGTCAAGTAAGTATATGCCATTGATGT
>CALMFM010000058.1 GCA_937862575.1 uncultured Bacillota bacterium | reverse complement strand
CATGTATGTCTCAGGATAGATTTCCTTGAGACTTGACCCTTTGAAATAGAGATGGTCAATATTAGATTCATCAAACCAATACGTGATGTTTTCGATAAGATCCAACTTCTTTTCATCATCACTTACGTATTTTAAGAAGTCTTTTTTGATATTGGCTACGACTTCTTTGTTATCTATTAATTCCTTTATTGGCTCATATATGGTACCTGATAATCCATTCTCTTTGGCTATCTTATATAATTCTTTGGGATTGTCAATGTTGATAATCGCAAGTGGTTTAGCCAAAAGACTTGTTTTCAACAGTTCCAACAAGATTTCAATATTCTGATTCATCTTGTCGCCTCACTATCTTCTTTACCAGATGTTTCAGTCGTTTCAATAAGGTTCGAAATCTAAATGCAAACACCTTCCAAAATGTGTATGGATATGTCTTTTTATCTTTTTCCTTCATGTATTTTACTTCTGCCAAAACATCTTTGATTTTTGGAATTTCATAGCGATTCAATGCATCGCCTATGAAATATAATCGATCGTTCTTTGTCCTGATGAATCGATGCAATATATACTTTTCATCAAGTCTAAACAAATAGATATGGTATCGTTTAAGATAACCTGAAAAAGACTGTAATCCGACAGTCGTTTTTTGGTGTTTCAAGAATGGCATCATACTTGAACCTGATATTTTCAGTTCAACTATCTGATTGTTTTTGAGACTTTCGAGAATAATCGGAAATATCTCTATCGCCGGTACTTTTATCTGTCTACTCAAGAAGATCGTTCGCTTTCAATGTTCCCAAGAAATTATGGACATCAGTTTGGGCTTGTTCCTGAGATACTTCGTAGATGGAAAGCAGGTAATCGATTAATTCGTTTTCCGTCTTTTCCGATTGGAGTTGTTCCCAAAGACGCTTGCCACTCTTGTTGAGCGATATGATTCCGTTGAATCTTATCGCTTCTTCGGCTATTGGTACTACTACATATTGGTCAGCTATCTCTTTTATTACATAGTTTTTCTTAATTTTCATCATGACCTCCATATATTGTATCGTGTATCATCTTGGCAGCCGACGGATCGTTGATCACTTCGACTTCATACATGTCTATCTCTTTGATAAGATGATTAATGTTATCGATCATCTTGGAGATTGTCTCTTCTTCTTTTGGTCTGTTCATGTTCTTGAAGACATGATTCAGTTTCTCTTTTTCTTTTAGCTTCTTTATCTTGTTTGATTTGCCTTGGGCTAGGAATATTATCGCTTTCAACGGTAATGTGATATTCTTGTTTATCGTATCTTTTCCGGACCAAGGTGTTCCGGAAACGATGAAGGAAGAATCCTTTTTGCGGATTACCGGTTTATCGTCATTGAAAATGTAGGATTCAGGATAGAGATTGGTCCAATGGTTGGCCAATGTCGATTTCCCCGTTTGTGATGGTGCCGAGAAGATGATCGCTTCATCTTGATGATCGATTGAGGATCCGTGTAATGGTATGAGTCCTTCATGAGAGACGATATCCATAAAAGCGATACCGGTGAATACATATTCCTTTTCCGCCAATAATGATTCATCATCATTGGCGAAATAGATGTCATATTTCGAATAATCATTCGATTTGACGAATTTCTCTTTGACTCTACCTGTTTGATCTAGAGCATAGATAGTCTCGTTGGTTTTATCCTTATATACATAGCGAGTGCTATGGATATATGTCGGTTCTTCTTTCGGCAGTTCTATCTTTTCAACAAAGTGAGATCGGATTCTATATGTTTTATCCGATTCATGTTCTTCTGAAAGATATTTGTCGATATTGCCGATAAAATACTCGTCGAATCGATGCTTAACTACTATATCCAGACCACAGATGTTGTAGTGCTTCTCACGTTTCTTGGCAATATCCTTGAGATATTTGCCACAAGAGGAATTACCTTGTTCGTTGAGTCTTCTCGCATAGCAACTATTGCAGGAACTCAGGTATTCGCACTCGAAACAAGGGTGTTGTTTCTCTAGATCAGCGAGTTCTTTGCCTAACTCGATGAAGGTTTCTATGAAATCATTCTCGATGATGCTTTTGCTTGGCTGATAAGCTAAAGGACAAGGCATCATCTCGCCTTTATGGTTGATGAAATATGATGTTCTGAGTGCTGTGCAGCTCTTGTAATCATGCTCAAA
>CALMFM010000057.1 GCA_937862575.1 uncultured Bacillota bacterium | reverse complement strand
AAAGGATTGAAAGGATACCGTCGTCAGAAGATGTTTTGGGCGATTGTCTTCCTTACACCTTGGATATTAGGTTTTCTGTTATTCTTCCTGATTCCGTTTGCGAGAAGTCTCTATTTCAGTTTCTTCCTCCTCGAACCTACTCCGGACGGAATCATCGCTACTTACAACGGGTTTGGAAACTATGTTTATGCATGGAGTCAACATGTGACTTCAAACACCAGTTTCCGGGTTGAATTGGTCAATACGACCATCGACGCCCTGATTAATATACCGGTTTTGTTGATATTCAGTTTGTTCATCGCCGTGATGCTGAACATGAAGTTCAGAGGCAGGGCTTTGGTCAGAGCGATATTCTTCATTCCGGTCATTCTCAACAGCGCAGCGGTTACGAGCGCTCTTGGTGGCGGAGACGCCATCACCGCCATCTTGGAAGCACAAGGAATCGATCAGATTTTCGATCTGCAGTTTTACTTGTTACAGACGGGAATGTTGCCGTGGTTGACTAATTTCATTGTCGGTTTGATTGACCGAATCTATGCGATTCTCTCATTGGCCGGAGTCCCGATTCTATTGTTCCTAGCGTCTATTCAATCAGTGCCGAAACATCTATATGAAGCGGCCAAGATTGAAGGTGCTACCGGATATGAATCGTTCTGGTTGATTACTCTGCCTAACGTCAGTCCGCATATCATTACCGTAACGGTGTATGCTTTGGTTGATACGTTCTTGACATCTCCGGTTTCAAGTATAATTTCCGGAACTTTGGCAAGATCCAATTATTGGGGACAGAGTGCGGCCATGGCTTGGATTTATGTCAGTACAATTATTTTATTGTTGCTGATACTGGCGGTCTTCGCCAAAGCCTTCAAGATTGGAGGTTCGCATTATGAAGATTGATGTAATCGGAAGAATGAAAACCTTCTATCAAAACACAAAAGAATATTTAAACAAACCGCGTACACAGTTGGTCATGAAAAAACGCACCAGTGAAATCGCCATGAAGATATTAAGAACCATCTTATTGTTCGGACTCTGTTTTGTAATATTGTTCCCGACGATACAACAAATTTCAATGGCGTTAAGAGCTCCTTCGGATGTCAATAATCCGGCAGTCATTTGGATACCGGAGAATTGGTCTTTGGAAAATATTAAGATTTCGATGGTCGTACTTGATTACTGGCAGGCTTTGCTTGACACCTTCAAATTGAGTTTCATCTCGATGGTGTTGCAGATACTGTCAACAGCTCTTGCCGGTTATGCTTTCAGCAGACTGCGTTTCCGTGGCAGCAATATTCTTTTCCTGGGGGTTATGATAACCATCATCACACCGCCACAAGCCTTATCGTTGGCTCAATACTTGTATTTTAGAGAAATAAGCCTGATTGGCAAGGAATCGAGCATTTATTTGATGAGTGCATTAGGAATGGGTATTAGGAGTGGTATCTTCATCTATATTTTCAGGCAATTCTTTAGAGGTTTGCCTAAGGAGTTAGAGGAATCCGCACAACTT
>CALMFM010000056.1 GCA_937862575.1 uncultured Bacillota bacterium | reverse complement strand
AATGTTTAAAATTCCCTAATTCCTTCAAAATTGTATTTGCTTTAACAATAATTGTCATAATACGATCAAGTTGTTGAATGGATAGCAATCGTAATGGGTACTTAATCATTGCTGATATTCCGATTTCTTTTCCTCTTAATCGGTCGAAAAAAATAGTGAACACAACACATCCTATAAATGCTTCAGTTTTACCTCCACCAGTTGGAAAATACAATAAATCAACCATGTCAATATCATTGTGGTGATAATCCATTTTGCCTTTATATTCAGAATATGTGATATCGCATAGTTGTGAAACAATGAATATTATTTGAAAAAGTTTCCATCCAGTGTATGTGGATTGTGTCGGATATGATTTATGTGTGAAAGCCTTGTTCATTAATATAAATGAATCTTTAACCGAAGAGTTTCGTTTTATTAACTCTATACCGTCTGCAAACTTTTGAATTTCAAACTTGAATCCTTCAAGTTCACATTCTTCTTTATGCAAATATTCTTTCGATTGTCCGTTTGAAATATCAATCTTATATTCGTTATAATATACTTCATAAGCACTCTTGATTTTGGTTAATATGATTTCAAGATTAGATATTGGATCATTAATAAGTTTTTCAAATGTAATCACATCATTCAATTCATCATTTGTTTTTAGTCTTTTTTGTATGTATATTGGGATATTGGTAGTATTCAGGGTATTACTAGATTCTTCATAGGACACTGAGCAGTTTTCAGCTATACCTTTAACACTTGCTGGAGAAATATAATCGTGTTTAATTATGTTTAAGGTAATATCATCAAAAGGCACGCCAATTCCGGTAACTGAAATTTTTGCGTCATAAACTGTAGTATCATAAGAATAATCAGCGATTTGTCTATCAAGCTGACTTGTAGTATTAATATATTGAATCCAAACAAATTTCTTATTCAATTTTGATTCTAGTTTAATCTTAACCTTTATACTCCAATTTACTCTTGAAAAAGATGAAGCGGTTTTGAGGTTTGATTCAAATTTATTCTTATCAAGCAAATCTTTGATAGGTAGTGAAACTTTTTTTATCATGTATGATGAATTTATAATTGACTGTGAAAATTCATCTACTTGTTTAGTAATCATCTGGTTGATTTTTTCCTCTGCAACAAATTGACCTCTTGATGCGATGAGTATAGGTTTTACGATTTCTGAAATATTAACTTTGACATATTTATCGACGTATTGTTCTCTAAAATCGCCTAATTGATGTCCACTATAGATTAAAGTTAACAATTCTTCCCTACATGTGATTTCAGGAAAAGTGACTCTATATTTATCATAAATATATTCAATTTGTTCTTGGTAAGTTGGTATCGTTTTATAGAAAAAACTACCCTTTAGAGTCAGATAGATTTCTCCATTTTCATAATTTGATAATACAAAATGGAGTCCTATTGAAGGGACTGCCTTAAATTGAACTTTTGTTTCATCGAGAGAGGAAGGAAAATTTTCATTAGACTGTGCAGACAACATGCCAATTAAAGCGACATTTTTGGGAACCTCGTTTATGTATATCTTTTTCGATTCACCACAGGATATCTTCTCAATATATCTGTCTAATATATTTTTACTTACAATGGAATAATCATTGGTAATGCTCATATAGTTCCCTCCTAGAGATATTAATTTGATCGTGGAAAAAAGAGTCCTCACCAAGATCATTAACAATGATGAGGATTTCTCTTGCTCTTGATGCTGCTGTATAAATTTGTCTAGAGTATTTTATAAAAGAATCGAACATATCGCTATTATTTATTCTACGAAACTCTGAAATTTTGGGGAATTTAATCGCCATATTGTTACTGTAAACATAATTGAGAGGATATAATGCGGTTAAAATAACAACCTTAAAATCTAACCCCAATGATGAATCTATTGTGCAAAATGTCAATCCGTTTGATTCAAAGAGTTTTTGTTTATCATCACCTGATATCTCAGTGAATGGTATGTTTAATCTGTTAAGATTGTCTTGCAATTCATCGATAGGATAATAGTCATGAAGTTTATGTCCTCTAAACGGATACAATATGGCTATGTCATTGTAGCTAATATCATTTTCGCCTATTAAGCTTTTAACAATCTTGATTAACTTTTCAGAAAGCATAAATTTATTCGAGGTATATACTTTGGGTAATGATCCTTTCTTATGGGAAATCATGTCACCATTATCCATATCTTTTAATGTGGCATTATAATCCAATTGAATGATTCTTTTGTGAATGAAATCCAACATAACTTGAAGATAATCATATATCTGTTTTGTGTTACGATAGTTTATATTAAATGTGCGAACACGTCCCCTAAAATCTAAATTAGTTTGTTGCCAAGATGCTTTCCCTTTCCTTTTTGCAGCTCTTACATCTTGATTTAAATCTCCGTAAAATTGTAAAAAGCTTTCTTCTTTCGGTTTGATCAGAAGTTTGTAACATATATCTATCCATTTTGGATCGAAAAGTTGAATTTCATCTATAAATATAGCTTTGAATTGTACAGGTGGATTGTTCCTTTCAAGATATTCCTCAACAATCATTGATGCTTTGTCATATAAGTCTGGATGGTTTTCATCATATTGAAAACCAGGATTAATACTTTCTAACATTTTTCTTAGAAGTTGATGAAAAGTAAAAATCATTAGATTTTCCTGATTATTAAATCCAGATAAATCTTTCAATATAGAATATCTATCACGTAAGTTTCGATTATAACATGTGATTAGAACAGAATCATATTGTATACATGCCATACGATATGCTTGAGATAACAAAACCACTGATTTACCTGTTCCTGGATTAGCTAAAGTAAGATAATACCCGGGCTTAATATCATTCACTAGATGTATTTGCTCTTCATCAAGTAAACACGATTTAATACGGGATTCAACATCGTGATATACTATCTTCTCCAAGTAAGTATTGCTTTTTGATATACCTTCAACAACAGAAACACTATATTCAGGGTGAATTTTATTGATTACTCGCTGAATAAGGTCTTCATTCATACTAGCATAATGGTATTTATTCTCTGTATTTTTTGTTTCAAAGAAATGATTAACATTCTTATAACGAAAGTTTTTTATATCCTGAAAAAAAACGTTATCTTGCAATTGAAGTTGTATGATATCGTATTTATGGTCATCATATGAAATGTTTGGAAAAACCACTCCGAAATTGAGTGGGAACTTTAACTCATTATCTATTTCATTTAATCTAAATAATCGATTTTCGAGTAAGTATTTTTTTATTTTGTTTGCAGTGACAACCATGAAGTTATCGATGATTATTTTATACACTTGAATGAACAGACTGTAATCAGTAATCTTTTCAAATATACTAAAAATAAACACACCAAATATGGGATGAACAATCAACGCCAATTTGTTTTTATCAGTCATTGC
>CALMFM010000055.1 GCA_937862575.1 uncultured Bacillota bacterium | reverse complement strand
AGACATATTAAGAGATCAATGCGGATTCAAAGGTGTAACCATATCCGATTACACGGCAACTGAAGAGGTGATTAATCACAAAATTGCGCGCACAAAAAGTGAAGCTGCCAGTCTATGTATGAAAGCAGGCTTGGATATTGAGATGATCGCAACGGCTTACCTAGATACTCTTGAAGATCAAATTATATTGGATTCCGAACTAAAAAAAGCTCTCAATGACGCAACAAAAAGAATCCTTACGCTTAAATATCGTTTGGGATTGTTCGATAACCCATATAAGAATATATATCATGATTATGAAAATCATTGGATGAAACCTGAATTTCTTGATACGGCTTTGCAAATGAGTCATGAATCAGTTGTTTTACTGGAAAACAAGGGGATATTACCTCTTTCAAAACAACAAAAAATAGCGCTTATCGGTCCATTCGCAGATAGTCGAAACCTTGTAGGAGCTTGGGGTGGAAAAGCCTTGGATGAAGACTGCGTGTCACTAGCAGAGGGGTTGACAAACCTACAAGCTGATTACCAGTTGGTAAAATGGATTGATGAAGAAAAAGATCTTAAACTAGAATTTAGAAGAATAATTGACTCAACGGCAAACCATGATTTAGTTTTAATGGCCATCGGCGAGCCTCAAGATGAATCTGGTGAAGCAAAATCGAAAACCGATATCGAACTTAAAAAACACCAAAAAGAAGTCATAAATAGTTTGCTTGAGGCAAATAGGAAGATTGTCTTGGTAGTATTTTCCGGAAGACCATTGATTTTGTCTGATTTCTCAGGCAAGGTGGAAGCCATTCTTTATGGATGGTACCTTGGAACGAAAATGGGTAATGCTTTGGCGGATATTCTGTATGGTAAAGTAAATCCATCTGGTAAACTTCCAATGACTTTTCCGAGAAGTATAGGACAGATTCCGATTTATTATAACCATCTTAATACTGGTAGGCCAGTTGATCCTCAAGATGAAGATTATATTTACAAATCTAGGTATATAGACAGTCCGAACAGCCCTCTCTATTCTTTTGGACACGGTTTGTCTTATAGTGAATTCAAATACACGGATATACAAGTGTCAGATCTGACTCTTGCTGGCGATTCGCAACTGACCATTACCTTCTCACTAACAAACGAATCTGATATATCCGGTAAAGAAATTGCTCAGTGCTATATTGAAGCTGAATCATTCAGTGTATCACGACCAGTTAAGCAGCTTGTCTGGTTTGATAAGATTAAACTAGCTGCCCATGAAACAAAGCAAGTTAGTTTTACGTTGACTCAAGATGATTTTGCATATTTAAACATTGAAAACAAAAGAACTCCAGAAAACAGAAATTACATATTACATGTAGCGTCATCATCAGAGGATATCAGGCTAGTTTCAAAGATTGAAACAAAATGCTGAGACAAGTATTTTGTTATAATAATTACATATTATTCTAGAGAGATTTGATAATCTCTCTTTTTAATATCTCATAACAGATTTAAGTAAATAAATAATCGATTCAATTTTGGAATAGTGGTTAAGAAATCGTCTTGGTTTATGATATAATATCATACAAAGGAGTAGTTCGGATGACAGTGATAAAGAACGGTTCGGTAGTGTTCGTCAGTACCGAAGAAAAACTTGAACTTCTCAGGAGAATGGACCGAGAATCGCTTTTTTTGAATCTCGCTTTTTTCAATGGTCTTGGTACCTATGGACACTTATCAAACAGATATATTTTTTATTTGAAGGATAAATATTCCATTAACCCGGATTTAGCGAAAAGGATGAGCATTTATCTTGATTATATTGAAGATAAGACTTATCATTCATCGCGACTTGGCTTGTTAGCGGAAATACGAACTAG
>CALMFM010000054.1 GCA_937862575.1 uncultured Bacillota bacterium | reverse complement strand
TGTTCTTACCTGTAACCAAACCATAAATACCCACTAGCACAATTAGAAATGAAAGAATAGGATTCATCTGACGCCCTCCCTTAGAAAGTTTGTGAAGATGACAATCATACTCAAGGCTACCTTAATGCCAATCAATACATTCATTGATATCAAGTAGATTGATTTAATCTCCACAGACTGGGATATTGGGATGAAACTGGTAAATATCTCATTTCTAGTCAAAATGGAGAAGGAAGCAAGTGCAATCAATAAAACAAACAGAAATTTGTCTATTGTGAGAATTCTGTCAATATCGACGAATTTCGAAATGTCAATATAATACAGAATTAGAATGGCTGTCGCAACAATAACTCCCCCTTGAAAACCACCCCCAGGTGATAGATGTCCATTGACGATGATATAAATACCGAATAATGTCATAATCGGATAGAACATTCGGGATAAAGTGATGAAAAGCTCAGGCGTTTTTTGCGAGTCTATCATATATTTAGGTTTTTTCTTAGTGCTATAGTAATGTGAAAACCACATCACGCCAGAAACCGCCAGCAACAATATACTAGCTTCAAGTATTGTATCAAATAGACGATAGTCTAGGTAAATTGCCACAACCAAATTTCGACTACCAGTGTCATCCAAACCATTGGCGGCGAAAAAATCTTTACCTGCTGGATTATATATATCTGGCAGATTGGCAATTGAATCGATGAAAATGTATAAAACGAATCCTAATAGGACGATTAAAAATATACGTTTAATCATGGCTTTCACCTTCATCAGTCGTATATATACTAATAAACTGATATTTCTTAGTACTATCCCTTAGTTTATTTATTAAAATTGAACTAGATTTGCCGACCAATTCAAACTTTTTTAATCTTGAATTATAGAATATCATTAAATCAACATTAGCGACTGCCACGTGTTCTTCACAAATCCCTTCCAAATCCGAGGAAATATTGAGCTTTAACTTGTTTTCTCTAACAAAATCTTCTAGGAGTTTTACAACCAGATATTTCTCGTCTTTGACATCAAATAAAGTATGGTCAACATTGTCTATAACAATGAATTCTCTTTGCCTAGATATAGATAAGACATAGATAAGCGGTATTATAGCGCTGCTAATGGCAACTTCGGCTATGGCTACATCTGGTGCTTGATTCAATGTATAAAGTGTCGCAGCTACAAAACCAAAAGAAGCAATCAAAATAACAAGAGTAGAGTTATTCTTGTGCAATACGATTGCTATAGAGATAATTACTAACAGAATTTGTAATGCAAAGGCTATGATTTCGACCATTTACTCACATCCTTTTCATTTACAGGAATTCCACTAAGATACGCTGATCGAATATTGACATGTGAACTAATTGGATTTGTAATAAATAAAAATAGTATCAATAAGCTCAGGCGGAATCCATATTCAAAACTTGATGAGGCGAATGCCAAAGCAACCAATATAAGGATCATAGCCACTGAATCTATCGTGGCTGCAGTCATGATTCTTGCATATAAGTTCTTGACTCTGAAGATTGAAATTATTCCGAAAATTATAAAAAACCAAGATAATACTAAGATTATATAAGTGACTATCAACATTTATCTTTTCCTCCGCTCATAATGAATTTTGAGAATAGAGTAATAGTCAAAAAACCAATGATTCCATAACTTATGGCGATGTCCAATAATACCTTATTCCCTATATATATTGCATAAACGGATATAAACAACAAAACTTTTACAGAAATTAAATTGAACATCAAAACCCTGTCCCAAAGGGTTTTCCCTTGGATTAGCCGGATAAAGGACAACGCAATCGCGAAAACAAGAACAAATAATGTAATCAAGAGAAAAATCTTCAAAGTGTTCATAACGATTTCTCCTTACCCAACAATAGTTTTTCGAATTTGTCCCGGATTTGTCTCTCCAAGAATTCATGTGGAGTGCCTGCCTTTGCTAGAACCATAACCGTAATCGCATTCTTCTCAATATCGATGGTGATTGTACCTGGGGTAAGCGTTATAGAGTTGGCAATAATGGCAACTTTTACAGGATCTTTGAAACTCAATTTGATAGTTAATACCGTAGGAATGTAATCCGGTTTGAAGATGTTAATGATAAATACGAATGATGCTTTAAAAATTTCAGCAAACAACAACAGTATATAGACAAAAAGAGTATGCAACTTCAAGCCTCTATAAATAAAACCTGTTTCATCATAAAGAATCTTGTAAGAAAGAATAGTGACTACCAACGACATCAAAACACCAAAAATAATGGTAATGAAATTCAGATTGAAATTAAGTAACATCCAAAGAATCATCATTGATAAGAAAATCTTGATTACAGGCGTAATGTTCTTCATATGCATGCCTCCTCCAAACCTATATAAAAATAGAAGACTGCAACATTCTTCGAGTATTATACATCTACAGTGGCGTATATACAGGATTAAGGTTCAGTCTTCAATATGTGTAATTATGATTTAATTATAGCATAACATATTTTTGATTTGAATAGTTCAAGCAAAAATCAATTTTCAATCAAATTATATGTATATGCAATTATAAATAAATCTTCATGATATAATAATAAAAAAGGAGGTTATTATGAGCGAGTACAATATTATGACAGTTCTGATTAATCATCGCAAGGATTCGGCAAAGCCTGTACAAGAACTATTGACCAAATATGGTTGTAATATCAAAGTAAGGATCGGCTTACATGAAGCGGAGACTGTTTGCGCTGAGGACGGATTGTTAGTCTTACAATTAGTTGGCGATCAAAAAGAAATCAAAGAACTACTGGAAAAGTTGAATAAACTTAACGGTGTGCAAGCTAAATTGACATCATTGCAAAGCGAATGAGTCAACAATAACCTGCATCTTGTATATTCTAAATTGAATTCTAGTAAAAAGGTTAAGTCAAGCGACTTAACCTTTATATTTTATATTAAAAATAAAATCATATCTGTTTGCGGTGTAAAGATTCCGATAAGAATACTTAATCCGAACCAGATAAAGAATAAGATTATAAGAATCCATAAAATAAGGAATATTATTGACATTATCAATAAATATCTGGCTGTTCTTGGTCTGCCTTTACGCAGAGGGATGTAGATAATCATACCGATGATTGGTAGAATAACCGCTACGATTGTAGTAAACAAATAGCCGAAGAAACCTTCCTTTTTAGCATCAGGTACGAGTTTCTTTCCGCATTCTATACAAATCTTTTGATCTTCGGTTACTGCAGCACCACAATGTGGACAATAATTGTTCATTAGATTCACTCCTTGTTTTTCTTATTGAGAATATTTAGTATCTTGTCATACTCGTCCGCAAATGCGCTTTCCAGTTTAGTATGTCTTTGCGGTTCATAATAGATTTTGTCCTTAAGTTTATCCGGTAAATATTGTTGAGTAACTATATGATTGTCGTAGTCATGAGCATATTTATATGGCTGTTTGTCATCATATGTAGGATTATTAATTAAGTGAGTTGGGACCTTGAAGGTCAACCCGCTATTCACATCAGCCAAAGCCTGTTCGATTGCCAAATGTGCGGAATTTGACTTAGGCGATATGCACATCTCGATGGTTATGGCACCGAGAGCATTTCTCGCTTCTGGTAATCCAACTTTTACGGCAGTATTGCAAGCCGCGTCAACTTTGACTCCCATTAAAGGATTAGCCATTCCAATATCCTCATAGACGATCGCTCTGATACGCCTTACCAATGATTCTAAATCACCAGCAGCTAAAAGTCTTGCAAGATAATGCAAAGCGGCATTAACATCGCTCCCCCTGACGGATTTATGAAAAGCACTAAGAATGTCATAGTAATTATCACCGGTCTTGAATGTGGATTTGCTTGCTTCAGGGAGATGTTTTTCCAGATGGTCTAAATCAATGATTCCGTCTTTGGAAGTTAGAATCAATAATTCCAACATGTTTATGGCGGTTCTGACTTCACCATTTGCGGCTTGACTTAATTTTTCATAAACTTCATCATCAATCTTGAAACTCAGTTCATATCTTGATAGATCAAGTTTTTTTAGAAAATCTTTGATATCTCCAGCATCAGGACGATCGATTCTAAATATTGAAGTCCGACTTCGGACAGCCGGGTTTACCGCGATATACGGATTTTCGGTAGTAAGGCCAATCATCACGATATTCCCTTTTTCAACATATGGAAGGAGATAATCTTGGATATCTCGATTCATTCGATGAATCTCATCGATTATCAATAAGACAGAGTTATAATGCTTTATCGTCTCAACGATTTGTTTTAAAACCGCTTTTGAATCGGTTGAAGCGTTGAACTTGAAATGATTCAACGGATAGTGTTCAGCGATGATATTCGCAAGAGTTGTTTTCCCAACACCTGTCGGTCCATAAAGTATCATTGAAACCAACTGGTCATCTTCAGTTAATTTTTTTAGAATGCCTATAACTCGCTCGTTTCCCAAGACCTCTTGAAATGTCTTCGGACGGGCGAAATCAGCCAATGGTTGGTACAAGATATCACACCCTTTATCAGGCTTTATTATATCATATTCTTTGCAAAAAACCTAAAAAAGCATATAATATATATATGTATAGGAAAGTATGTGATATGATGCTGAAAGAACAGATTTTACAACTTAAAAAAGAGAAGAACGCAGTCATCCTTGCGCATTTTTATCAAAACGACGAAGTGCAAGATATCGCTGATTATGTCGGTGATTCTTTAGCGTTGTCTAAAATCGCTGCTGGAACCGATGCGGACATCATCGTTTTTTGTGGTGTTTACTTCATGGCTGAAACTGCTAAGATCCTATCGCCAAATAAGAAAGTGTTATTGCCGAAGATGAATGCATTGTGTCGCATGGCAGCCATGATTAAAGCTGATGAACTAAAAAAATATAAAGAAGAACATCCTGATCGTTTCATAGTCACTTATGTTAATACCAGAGCTGATATCAAGGCTCTTTCAGATGTGATTGTCACGAGTTCTAATGCCGAAAAAATAGTTGAGAACTTCAAAGACAAGAAAATAATGTATGTTCCCGATAAAAACCTAGGAACGTATCTTCGCCATAAAACCGGCTACGATATTGATGTGTGGCCTGGATTCTGTTATATACATGATATGCTTACTATAAGTGACATTAAGAAGAAGAGAAAAGAGTATCCTGATGCATTAGTGCTAATCCATCCTGAAGCACCGCTTGAAGTCCTTTTACAAGCGGATTTCGTTGGATCTACTAAACAGATTTTGGATTACGCAACCAAATCGGACGCTAAAGAATTCATCATTGGCACGGATGAAGGAATCATCCATGCACTGAAAAAGAATAATCCGAACAAGTCCTTCCATATCCTAGCAAATGGATTGTCCTGTATCAATATGAAAAGAATAACTCTGAAAGACGTTTATGAGTCTTTGCTCCATGAGCAACATGAAATCAAGGTTGATCAAGATGTATTAGAAAAAGCCCAAGTAGCTTTGGACAGAATGATGAGGTTGAGTTGATGGCCAAGAACGAATATGACGTTTTGATAATCGGCACCGGTCTTGCCGGCCTTTTTGCCGCGTTGAATGTCGATCCTAATCTTAAAGTCTGTTTATTAAGCAAAACAGCTGTAAAAAGCACGAATTCAATGCTAGCCCAGGGCGGCATAGCTTGTGAATATAATGATGATAAATCATTACATCAAAAACATGTAGATGATACAATGCGTGCCGAGTCATATATTAATGATGAAAAAGCCGTACGTTTTCTTGTTGAAAATGCTTTTGAAACTGTTAAAAAACTTATAGAGTTAGGTGTTCGTTTTGACATTGACAAACATGGTGAATTCTTATTTACCAGAGAAGGTGGCCATTCTACAAAACGGATTCTACACAGTGGTGGAGACGCTACAGGAAGTAACGTTATTGAAGACTTAAACACAGTAGTTAGAACGAGAAATAATATAAAAATTCATGAAAATACAATGGCTTTGGATCTAATCAAAGTCAATAACAAAGTAATTGGTGCTACAGTTTTGGAGAATGAAGACAAACACTATCCTATATTCGCTAAGAAAACAATAATTGCGACCGGCGGCATCGGTTCTGTTTATGGTTCAACCACCAATGACCTTAATGCAACCGGTGATGGTATCGGGATGGCGTATCGTGCAGGTGCACTAATCAAGAATATGGAATTTGTCCAATTTCATCCTACAGCTTTGTATTCCGAATATGTAACATCAAGACAAAGATTTTTGATTACTGAAGCAGTCAGAGGAGAAGGTGCTTATCTTCTCAATATCGAAAAAGAAAGATTCATGAAGAAATATGATCCGGAGAGAATGGAACTCGCTCCGCGCGATATAGTGTCACAGGCAATATATCGTGAAATGTATGATACCTGGACCGACCATGTCTATTTAGATACGACTCATATGGATCCGAAATACCTTGAAAAAAGATTCCCAACTGTATTTGAATATTGTAAGAAACAAGGGTACATATTAGGTCTGGATCTTATTCCTGTAGCTCCGGCTGAACATTTCCTATGTGGAGGTATTCAAACAGATTTATCAGGAAGAACAAACATAGATAACCTGTATGTAGCTGGAGAATCGGCCTATACCGGAGTCCATGGGGCCAACAGGCTAGCATCAAATTCTCTTTTGGAATGTCTTGTTTTTGGCTATTATTCTGCTAAAGACATCAATGAAACAATATCAGAAACAGAGTATATCCATGACTTCCACATAAAAGAATTGCCAAATTATAATTATAACTATAAACCGATTCGCAAAAAAATTGGCGACTACATGGATGAACATGTATCTATAGTCAGAAATGAACAAGGGTTATCTTTAACTAAGAATGTTTTAGATGATATCGAGAAAAATCTGGTAAAATATCCAAACCTAACGAAATATTACTATGAGACTCTCAACATGGCTCAAACTGCTAAATTAATTACATGCAGCGCTTTGGAGAGAAAGGAAAGCATCGGATGTCATCTGAGAATCAACTAATCAAAAACAATTATCATACACATATGTATTTGTGTCGACATGCGACTGGTACTGTCGAAGACTATGTCAAAGAAGCAATTAGGCTTGGATTTGATTCACTCGGTATGAGTGATCACGCTCCATGGAAAAAATTGATCGATCGATCAGTTAGAATGCATTTGTCCGATTATCCAAAATATTTGAAGCAATTAGACGAAGCAATTGAAAAGTACTCTGATAGGATCAAAATATATAAAGCAGTTGAAATTGAATATTTCAGTAAAGAAGAAGATCACTACAAGAATCTATTGAAGGATCTCGATTATCTTGTGCTAGGACAACATTACATCGAAAAAGGTAAGTCACTGATAAGCGTCTATCGAATCACCAGTATCGAAGATCTAACAATTTATAAAGACACACTTATCAAAGCTATGAAGACAGGTTGCTTCAAATTCATCGCTCACCCTGACCTATTTTTATTTTCACAAAAAGAATTGAGTGAAGAAGTATTATCCATCGCAGAAGAAATTATCATCGCCGCCAAGGAACATGATATACCTCTGGAGATTAACGCTAATGGAATTAGAAAAGATTTGATTGATCTTGGGGACAAAAAATTATATCGTTATCCGCGAGAGGAATTTTGGAAGCTTGTCAAAAAGCATGAAGCCAAAGTCATCATCTCAAGTGATGCTCATAAACCTGACCAACTGTTCGATTACACTCTCATCAAAGCTTTTGAATTTTCAAGGCAGCTTAACTTAACAGTAGAAGAAGAACTACAGTTTTAATAATTTCAAGGTCGCTCAAGCCAAAATATGAATTCTTTATATGCGAATTTTTATCGTCTGTAAGGCTATGAATATACCAATGTTCAAAAAAAACAAAAATTTCGGGCAATTTTTCGCCCGGATTTTTATTTACCCAGAAAAAGTAGATATAAGCGAAAATATCATATTCATAGAAGTTATTTGGATATGATTAGCAACGAGAAGAAGGCAAATAATAACCTACTTAATTTGTAATCAT
>CALMFM010000053.1 GCA_937862575.1 uncultured Bacillota bacterium | reverse complement strand
AAAACATTTTTAATACAATTATATTCTAAATCCATCTTTTTGTCATTCAATCTTTTAAATAGCCCCTGATTTCAACAAAAAAAGACGATAATAATCGTCTTTGATGCCTTTTGGTGACCCGTACGGGATTCGAACCCGTGAATGTCGCCTTGAGAGGGCGATGAGTTAACCGTTTCTCCAACGGGCCGATAATCAGCCTCTCAAAAGAGAGACTGTTTTTTCAATTCTTTGTTCGATTCTTTCTTTGCCAAGTATTTTAAGAATCTCATAAAAGTTCGGAGTGTTTTTCTTGGCACAGATTCCTACTCTAAGAATTTCAGCATAATCACTGATGGTGCCGACATATGCTTCAGGATTCTTTTTGAAGTCTTTACCTCTAGTTGCGAACCTTCTGTTTTCTGCTAGTTGTTTCATATTGGCAAACCAGCCTTCTTGGTCTAAATCAAGACCCGCATTGTTCTTGTATTCTTCCAAAATGTCGACTAGAAACATTTTATCATATCTTTCATTGAATTCCAATCCTGAATTAAACAAAGTTTGATAGTATTCGTCATACATGAAATCAACAATACCAAGTATGTCAGAATACTTTTCATAATCCTTTCTTGGTTTTTCTTGATCTCTTTCAATGTTGATTATAGATTTGAAATAGTCGATATCTTTATTAATGATTTCTGCAAGTTCCTGTGAGTATTGTTCAGCGTACTCCAATGCATTGTATGTAAAGATATCTTTATTCATATAAGCAAGCCTTTCTTTAGATATTGAATTAATCTTTTCGATATCAAAAAGCGCTCCGTCAAGGCTCATCTTATCAAAAGAAAGGGTAAAATCAAAAATATCGCTGTTAGGATTTTGAATACGCCATTCTTCAAAGTTGGAATTGGCCAGTGTCATCAAATATTCTAAGAAGCCTTCGATTGGATAGCCTTTTTCCAAGAAGTAATCTACGGAAGCCTCAGCGTCTTTTCTTTTCGATAGTTTTCTTCTTTTTCCGTCGTCAAGTTTCATAATAACCGGAAAATGACAATAGGTTGGCAATTCGAAATCCAATGCTTTGAACAGCTCGAGATGAATTGGCACCGATGCCATCCACTCTTCTCCTCTTGTCACATGTGTGGTTCTCATGAAATGATCGTCTACAACATGAGCAAAATGATAGGTAGGTAATTGATCACTCTTCATTATAACTACATCTTGGATATTTTCAGGAAACTGGATATGTCCTCTAATTGCATCAAACAAGTCTACCTTGTTATCCTCATTGCCTTGTGATTTGAAACGGATAACATAAGACTCGCCATTTCGAATTTTTTCTATGACTTCTCCATCAGTAAGTCTTCTGCACTTGGCAAATTCCTTGTAATAGCCAGGCAATAATTTGTTTTCCTCTTGAAATTTTCGAATATCATCCAATTCTTCATGTGTACAAAAGCAAGGATATGCAAGGCCTTTTTCAAGCATTTCCTTAATAACTGCATGATATATTTCTTTTCTTTCAGATTGAACGTATGGTCCGTATTTTCCAGGATTGATGTCGCTCTCATCAGGAACCACTCCAAAAATATGGAGTTGTTCCAAGACTTTGTCACCAGAGCCTTTTATTTCTCTTTTTTGATCAGTGTCTTCTAGCCTCATGAAGAAAACACCGTTTGTCTGTTTCGCAAAACGGTAACTTACCAGTGAAGTGAAAAGAGACCCCGTATGCAAGAATCCTGTCGGTGAAGGTGCGAATCTTGTTACTATCGCCCCATCAGGCAAGTTTCTTGTAGGGAATCTTTTTTCTAAATCAGCAATTGTCTCATTTATATTAGGAAAAACTAAATTAGCTATAATTTTCTTTGAATTCATATAAATACGTCCTTAATCAATTTTGTGTTTGTCATCATCATCTTTGTGGTTGCCGAAGAGAAAGATGGAACCCCCAATAATTACTACCAACAGTACTATAATGCCGAATAATAATATAATACTCATATTCGTCTCCTTTTCTATCTAAAATAGTATAACATACTTTTTTTAAAATATAAAGCATCGAAATAATGGTTTGGAATCATTGACTTGTTTATGGGTATATGTTAATATTTATATGATATTTTTTTATCTTAATATGGAGATAATATGAGCAAAACCGAATTTGAAAACGAGTTTTTCCAAACACTTAAAGAAGAGTTGGTTCCGGCAGCTGGATGCACCGAACCGATTTCTTTAGCGTTCGCCGGGGCCAAAGCTCGTGAATTGCTAGGAGAGATTCCTGAAGAAATCACTATCCGATGTAGTGGCAATCTTATCAAGAATATCAGATGCGTTACCGTACCAAACACTGGAAACCTGGTTGGAATAGAAGCTAGCATTTTAGCAGGGGTAGTTGGCGGTGAAAGCGATAAAGGTCTTGAAGTTATCACTGGCATAAACGAAGAACATTTGACATTGATCCATCAACTGATTGCCAAGAAGATCGTTAAGATTAGGTTATTGGACACGCCAATTAATCTCCATTATGTCTTGGAATGCAAGACACAGGAACAAAGTTGTGAAATAGAAGTCAAGAACCTGCATACAAACATAACCAGAATCTTATTGAACGGAAAAACAATCCTGGAAAAGGAAACTGCAAATCATGCATTTTTCGGAGTAGAAACCGATCGCAGTTTCTTGACCATTGAAAGAATTCTTAATTTCGTCAATGAAGTGGATATTACAAAACTAAAACCTATATTAGAACCTCAAGTATATTACAACATGGCAATTGCCAATGAAGGTTTCAAACGAAATTTCTCAGTTTCCATAGGCCCTACTATATTAAAACATGACAGTTCGATTTACGGTAAAATGAAAGCCTATACCGCATCAGCATCCGAAGCCAGAATGAGTGGGTGTGCCATGGCAGTAATTACCAATTCCGGAAGCGGTAACCAAGGACTAACAACATCCATACCAGTCATCTTATATGCGCAGCATAAAGACTTGGCTGAAGATGATATGTATCGTGCTTTGGCATTATCGAATCTTCTGACAATCTATCAAAAAAGTTTCATTGGTAGGTTATCAGCGTTCTGCGGAGCAATTAGTGCCGCTGTGAGTAGCGGAGCTGCTCTCACATACATTGAAGGTGGTTCTTTGGAACAAATCAAGATGACCATCATCAATGCGTTGGCTAACGTATCCGGTGTCGTCTGCGACGGAGCGAAACCAAGTTGTGCTTCAAAGATAACAACAGGATTAGAGGCAGCCTTTTTGAGTCACTTCCTGGCTATGGATAATCATTCGTATAATCCTTTCTCGGGAATTTTGCAGAAAGACGCGGACGAAACAATCAGCGCAATCGGTAAAATGGCAAATCAGGGCATGAGAGAAACCGATAAAGTAATACTTAATATCATGATTGAAAAATAAAAGGGACAGAAATTCTGTCCCTATTCTTTTATCTTTCTACCGCGAATTTCAAAACCGCTTTACAAACGACTTTACCTTCAACTGTTGCTACACATTCGGCCATACCGATTGTTCCTTTGCGATTGATTACGGTTGCTTCAAGTTTTAGAGTGTCGCCAGGTATAACTTTTTGACGGAATTTGCAATTATCTATTCCTGCAAAATAAGCTATCTTTCCTTTGTTCTCATCCATAGATAAAATAGTGACGGCTCCAGTTTGAGCCAATGCTTCTACAATCAGCACTCCAGGCATGATATGTTCCTGAGGAAAATGACCTTTGAAAAAATCATCATTGGCAGTAACGTTCTTGATAGCTGTTGCACTATGACCAGGTTCAAGTTCAATAACCTTGTCAATCAATAGAAACGGCGGTCTATGAGGTATGATCTGTTGAATCTGATTACTGTTCAGTAACATAATTACACTCCTTTGTATTTCTTGAATACTATGGTGGCGTTATGTCCGCCAAAGCCAAGCGAATTGCTGATGGCAACATCAACTTTTCGGTTTATACCTTTACCTAATGTATAGTTTAGGTCGCATTCTGGATCCAATTCTTCAGTATTGATTGTCGGTGGAACGAAATCGTCTCTAACGCTTAATAAAGTAAGGATTGCTTCTAATGCTCCGGTAGCTCCTAAAAGGTGTCCCGTCATTGATTTTGTACTTGATACATTTAATTCATAGGCGTGTTTACCAAATGCATTCTTAATTGCTAATGTTTCTGTCTTATCGTTCAAAGGTGTTGAAGTACCATGAGCGTTGATGTAGTCGACATCATCAGTATTCAATCCCCCGTCTTCTAAGGCTTGAATCATGCATCTTTTCGCTCCGTCTCCGTCAGGATCAGGACTGGTGATGTGTGTTGCATCGCAGGTTGAACCATATCCAACTATCTCCGCATAGATTTTAGCCCCACGTTTCTTCGCAAGTTCTAATTCTTCCAAAATAATCGTGGCTCCGCCTTCGGCAATTACAAATCCCGAACGGTTTACATCAAACGGGATGCTGGCTTTGTTTGGATCTGGATTCTTGCTTAAAGCTTGCATTACGCTAAATCCCCAGACTCCTAATGGAATTATAGCCGCCTCGGAACCTCCAGTCACAATCACATCTGCATATCCATCGCGAATCGCTCTAAAAGCTTCGCCGATGCTGTTGGTAGAACTGGCACATGCAGTTACGTTGGAAAGGACTGATCCGTGAATCTTGTGTTCTATCGCTATATTCCCTGCAGCAATATTGATAATGGTTGCGGGAATGAAGAACGGGCTTAAGCGATTATAACCCTTTTCCAAAGCTTTTACATTCTGACTCACGATCATTTCCAATCCGCCGATTCCGCTGGCGTAATAAACGCCGGCTCGATCCGGTGCGATTGTAGTAAAATCTATCTCACTGTCTTTTATGGCTTCATTGGATGCGACCATACCCATTTGTACGAATCGGTCCATCCTTTTTATTTGTTTAGGTCCGAAATATGCCTCAAAGTCAAAATTCTTTACTTCTCCGGCGACTGTGACATCGTCATTGCTGGCATCAAATCTAGATATGATGTCAATGCCATTTACTCCATTTTTGGCATTTTCCCAAGTTGATAAAGCATCATTTCCAATCGGGTTGATGGTTCCAATTCCAGTGACTACTACTCTTCTTCTCATTTTATTCTCCTATATCAAATCATCCCGCCGTTGACGCTGATGACTTGTCCAGTAATGTAATTTGCTTGTTCGCTTGCCAAAAACATGCAAGTATTAGCGATATCTTCAGTATTTCCAAATCTTCCCAAAGGAATTTGACCGAGGTATTGTTGTTTGACTTCTTCTGCTAGATTTCTCGTCATTTCGGTTTCAATGAATCCCGGCGCTACTGCATTGACGCGAATATTACGACTTCCGAATTCTTTAGCCAATGTTTTGGTCAAGCCGATTACACCCGCCTTTGAAGCAACGTAATTTGCTTGCCCGGCATTCCCGATTAGACCGACGACACTAGTAATGTTGATGATGGAACCAGCTCTGTTTTTGAGAAAATGTCTTGTTATGTTTTTACACATGTTCCAAGTCCCCTTGAGATTGACATCGATGACTCTATCAAAATCATCTTCAGTCATCCTTAGCATCAAATTGTCTTTGGTTATTCCAGAGTTATTAATTAAAACATCGATTTTTCCATAAGCTGCAATGGTTTGTTCAACCAATTTTTCCGCATCTTGAAAAACAGAAACGTCAGCTTGGATTGCCATAGCTCTTCCGCCAAGATTAATGATTTCTTCTACCAATTCTGTCGCTGCTTTTTCGGAAGAGACATAATTGATTACAACATTGGCGCCATTAGCAGCGAATGCCTTGACAATTGCTTTGCCAATTCCGCGGCTTCCTCCGGTTACCAATACTGTCTTATCATTGAAAGTATACATATCCTCACACCCCCACTATCGATAATGTCGTCTGCAATGATTTGCTATCTTCAACATTAAGGATTGTTACATCCTTGTTGATTTTCTTTACAAAACTACTCAAAGTTGTTTTAGGACCAATTTCAATAAAAGTATCATATCCGTCTTCAAGACATTTTTCTACCATTTGGTAGAATCTAACACTATTTATTATCTGGTCGGACATGACTTTTTTAATGTTTGACTCATAATATGTTCCAGTAGTATTAATTAATAATTGCTTTTGCGGTTCATGTAGCTCAATGGAATCTAGATACTTAGAAAATTCTATGGAAGCTGTCTTCATCAAATCCGTATGGAAGGCTCCGCTTGTATTCAACATTATTGCTCTTTTGGCTCCACTTGACTTGGCTAGTTCGGCTAATTCATCAGCCGCTTCGCTTTCGCCACTAATAACTAGTTGTCCATAGGTATTATAGTTAGCTATCTTTACATATCCTTTCACTCTGTCAATCAATGATTCCAATACATCGGCTTCCATTCCCAAGATTGCATACATTCGACCAGGATTAGCATTGGCAGCCTTATTCATAGCTAAACCTCGTTGTTCAACCAATTTAAGGCCTGTTTCAAAGTCGAATACTTTGTTGTGTAAATAAGCTCCGTATTCTCCTAAGCTTAATCCAAAACTACATGAAGATGATATTCCATGTTTCTCAAGGACTTTCAAAATAGCTTGATACATAACAAACATAGACAACTGGGTATATTTTGTGTCGTTCAATTTGATATCATCATTGAAGATAATGTTTGATATATCATAGCCTAGAGTTTTGTTGGCTTGTTCAAAAACTTCTCTCACACAGGAGTGATTATCGTATAATTCTTTGCACATGCCGACATATTGTGATCCTTGTCCGGCAAACATGAAAGCTGTCTTCATTATATTATTCCTTTATAAACCAGACTGTTTTCAAAAATGTCTTTTAGTATCTCTTCCACTTTTCTTAATTCATTGACCAATCCGGCTGATTGACCAGCCATGAAACTGCCATTGTCAAGATCACCGTCAAAAACGGCTTTTCTTAATGATCCAAGCGTCAGTTTTTCCAAATCTTCAAGTTTGGCATCTCCATACTTGGTAAGATTCAAGTATTCTCGAGCCATTTTGTTTTTCAAAACTCTAACCGGAGCACCGGTTTGTCTACCCGTTACTACCGTATCAGTGTCTTTGGCTTTGATTACCATACTTTTATAGTTTTCATGGATTGGACACTCATAACTGGCTAAAAGAACTGTTCCTATTTGAACACCTTTTGCGCCTAACACATAGGCTGCGTCAAGACCTCTATGGTCAGCTATTCCTCCGGCTGCGATGACTGGAATGCTAACAGCATCACAGACTTGTGGCACCAAGACCATGGTTGTCTGTTCACCGATGTGACCACCTGCTTCAGTGCCTTCGACTACCAAAGCGTCAGCTCCTGATCTTTCCAGGCGTTTTGCGAAAGCCACGCTAGGAACAACTGGTATTACGATAATTCCAGCCGCTTTCCATTTTTCCATATATATTCCCGGATTTCCGGCACCGGTAGTGACCACTTTTACTCCTTCTTCGATTACAACATCGCTGATTGCGGCCGCATGCGGACTCATCAACATGATGTTCACTCCAAAAGGTTTATCGGTCAAGGCTTTTGTTTTGCGGATCTCGTCTCTAACTCTTTCCGCATCCCAACCACCGGCTCCAACCAAACCTAACCCACCTGCATTACTGACAGCTGCGGCTAGTTGATGAGTTGCGATGTTTGCCATTCCACCTTGAATAATCGGGTATTTGATATTCAATAAGTCTCTAATGTCCATATTAGTCTCCTAGTATCTAATTAAGGCTCCGCCCCATGTTAGTCCGCCACCGAAAGCGACAGTTATGAATAAGTCTCCTCTTTTCAGGAAGTTTGTTCTTACTGCTTCGTCAATTGCGATGGGAACGCTGGCTGCGGAAGTGTTTCCGTATTTGTCGATGTTTGTGAACATCTTGTCCATGCTGATATTAAGATCTCTTGCTGATTTGTCGATAATTCTCATATTTGCTTGATGAGCGACAACATGATCAAGATCATCGGCAGAAATATTATTTCTTTGGAGCAGGTCGGATACAGTTTTCGGCATAATTCTGGTTGCGAACTTGAAAACTTCTGGACCCTTCATATGAATGTGGTCCTGAGGGCTAATCGCGTTTATTTCTGGATCCTTGAGATCTGGATTCTTACAATAAAGCAACATGTCAACGTCACCTTGAGCTCCGGTTATAACATCCATTATTTGATTTTCATCACTTTTTGAGATTACCATGGCGCCGGCTCCGTCGCCGAAGAGAACGCAAGTATTGCGATCTCGCCAATCAGTAAGTCTCGTTAAGGTTTCGGCTCCTACGATAAGAGCATTTTGGAAGGCACCGCTTTTCAACATCTTGTCGGCGAGTTGCAGAGCATAGACGAACCCGCTGCAAGCAGCGTTGATATCAAATGCGGTTATTCCTTCAATTCCAAGTTTTGCCTGTAATAGTTGAGCTACTCCAGGGAAAGCATAATCCGATGTCACCGTAGCCACGATAATCAGATCTATTGAGTTCTTTTCAATGCCTGCCGATTCAATGGCTGACAAAGAAGCGTTATAAGCTAAATCCAAAGTCGTTTCATTAACGACCATATGTCTTTCTTTAATGCCAGTACGGGAATCTATCCACTCGTCACTGGTTTCCACAAATTGTTTTAAATCATCATTTGTCAAAACTTTATTTGGTACATAACTACCGGTTCCTGCTATTTTTGTAAATATCACCTTTTTATTCCTCCAAGATTCTCATAATTGAATCTCTGTAAGAAACCAAAATTACGAATCTTGTTGTTACGCTGGAAATGAATCTCGGTAGGACTTAATTTCCTGAGTTTGTAGTATTCTTCAAGTATTGCATTCTTTGTATCCAGATATGTTTTTTCCTTATCAAAATGAGCGCCTCCAAGAGGTTCTTTGATGATACGGTCAATAATTGAAAATTCTGCCAAATCATAGGCTGTGAGTTTCATAACTTCGGCGGCTTTTGGAGCTAGACTGGCGTCCTTCCAAATAATGCTTGCATAGCCTTCGGGACTCAATATTGAGTATATTGCGTTCTCCAGCATCAAAACTTTATTTGCGACTCCAAGAGCTAATGCCCCACCGCTTCCGCCTTCGCCTATCACTACTGCGATGACCGGTACAGTCAATTCGCTCATTTCCAACAAGTTCATGGCTATTGCCTGACCTTGTCCGCGCTCTTCCGCACCGATTCCCGGATAGGCTCCAGGTGTGTCAATGATTGTAATTATCGGTCTGCCAAACTTCTCCGCTTGTTTCATTAATCTCAAGGCTTTTCTGTAGCCTTCCGGATGCGGCATGGCAAAATTTCTTACTAGATTCTCTTCTAGCGTTTTGCCCTTTTGTTGGGCGATGATGGTGAATACCTGACCTTCAATCGTACCGATGCCTCCGATGATGCTCATATCATCACGATACAGTCTGTCTCCATGTAGTTCGATGAAGTCTTGTGACATGTAATTGATGAAATCCATCGCGGTCGGACGTAACTGGTGTCTGGCCAACAAAACTCGATCCCATGGGGTGAGTTTGGTCATTTCTTTTTCCTTATATCGTTTAATCTCCAATTTGATTTTCTCAACAGCTTCACTGTTTCCGAGTTCGCTCAGCTGTTTTTCCAAATCTTTGACTTTTCTTTCCTTGGCTAAAATATCCATCAGTTAGGTCTCCTGTGAAACGCCAGTAATTTCGACAAGGTTCGTTTAAGGTCCTTCCTATGAACAACGATGTCGATAAAACCTTTTTCTTCCAAAAACTCGGCTGTTTGGAAACCTTCTGGCAATTTTTGTTTGATTGTCTGTTCGATGACCCGAGGTCCGGCAAAGCCAATTAAAGCTCCCGGTTCGGCAAGGATTATGTCTCCTAAAGTCGCAAAACTAGCTGTGACTCCTCCGGTTGTCGGATGAGTCAATACGCTGATGTAAAGCAACCCCATCTTGCTATGCTTGGCAACTGCCGCACTGGTCTTCGCCATTTGCATGAGGCTGAATATCCCCTCTTGCATTCTGGCACCACCTGAGGCACTGAAAATAACTATAGGCAATTTTTTGTAAATGGCATATTCGAAACTTCTTGTTACTTTTTCTCCAACTACAGAACCCATACTTCCCATCAAAAAATAACTATCCATAACGCCAATTACACATTGTTGGCCATAGATTTGTCCATAACCGTAAATATATGCATCGTCTAGGTTAGTTTCTTTTTTGTATTTTGCGATTTTCTCTTCATAGCCATCCTGAAAAAGCGGATTCAAGGTTATATAGCCCAATCCTTTTTCCACGAATGTATCTTCGTCAACTATATATTTGATTCTATCGATAGCCCGCATCCTAAAATGATTTCCGCAATGCTTGCAGATGTAATCATTTTCGATGTTGGACTTCATGTTGACGGTTCTATTACAACTAGGACATTTCTCATAAAGGCCTTCTGGAACGTCCATTCTCTGTGCTTTGATGAATGGGCTTTCCTCACGGATGGCCTTTAGATTATTCTTTAGTTGCTTTCTTTTGTTTAAAGTGTTCGATATGCTATTCATAATCCTCATACTCCAGCAAGGAATCTATTTTCTTTTCCACAAAAGAAGTATCAAAATTACCATTGGAGTAATCGCGATCATTCATTAATAAATATAAAAATGTTTGATTCGTATCAATGCCTTCCACCACTATTTCTTCCAGTGTGGCACGCATTTTTTTGATAGCTTCAGTTCTGTTTTCTCCGTGTACGATGATTTTACCGATCATCGAATCGTAGAAAGGCTGAATCTCGTAATCCTTGTATATGAAACTGTCAAATCTGATTCCGTTTCCTGAAGGAAAATGAATTAGATTGATTCTTCCCGGACTAGGCCGGAAACCATGTTTCGGATTCTCAGCGTTGAGACGGCATTCAATACTGTGACCTCTCAACTCAATGTCTTCCTGAACGACATTCAACTTTTCT
>CALMFM010000052.1 GCA_937862575.1 uncultured Bacillota bacterium | reverse complement strand
ACAGTCTTGATTTTGGGAGCCGCAGGAAAATCAGGAGTTCTATGCGCATATCAGGCCAGAAAAAGCGCAGGCCCTGAAGGCAAGATTATTGGTATTATTCATCACGATACTCACAAAAAGGAATTGGAAAGTCTTAACGCTTGCGATCATATCGTGATTGGTGATGCTAAAAACCCGATGGAGATTTATGATTTGGCAATGGAACTGACAGATAACCAAGGTGTTGATGTCACCATCAATGTAGTCAATGTTCAAAACACTGAAATGGCGTCGATTTTACCTACAAAACCGACTGGGACAGTTTATTTCTTTAGTATGGCAACATCTTTCACGAAAGCCGCTCTTGGCGCTGAGGGAATAGCTGCAGAATCATTAATGATTATCGGCAATGGTTATACAAAAAATCACGCTCAAATAACTTTGGATATTTTAAGAGAATCTAAAGAAATGTACAAGTTGTTCGAAACTAGATACGGAAAGGAATAATTACCGTGAAAGTAACAAATGACAGCTATTTAGAAAGAAAAGCCAAATATTATCCAAACGTTTCGGATAAAGATTGGTATGATTGGCATTGGCAAGTAAGGAATAGAATAAGATTCGCAGAGGATTTAAATAAATTATTGCCTTTGACAGATCAAGAAACTGAAGAAATAAAAAGTATTCTATCCAAATTTAGAATGTCCATCACACCATATTATTTGTGTTTGATTGATCCTGACAATCCAGATTGTCCTATAAGAAAGCAGGCCGTACCGGCTATAAACGAAATGCACATTTCAAAGTATGATATGGTAGACCCGTTGGCTGAAGATACAGACTCGCCTGTCCCGGGATTGACTCACAGATATCCGGATAGGGTATTATTCCTTATAACTGATATGTGCTCAATGTATTGCCGTCACTGTACAAGAAGAAGATTTGCTGGACAACATGACAAACCAATGCCTAAGGACAAAATTGATTTGGCTATTGAATACATCGCAAATCATTCTGAAATCAGAGATGTGCTCCTTTCCGGAGGAGACGCTTTGCTGGTAAGTGATGACGTTCTAGAAGATATCATCAGAAGATTAAGAGAGATTGAACATGTTGAAATTATTAGATTGGGCACTAGAACACCTGTTGTTCTCCCGCAGAGGATAACTCCTGAATTGGTAGCAATGTTAAGGAAGTATCATCCTATCTGGTTAAACACACATTTCAACCATTATGACGAAATAACTTCAGAAAGCAAAGCTGCAATTGACCTTCTTGCTGATGCCGGAATACCACTTGGAAATCAGTCGGTTCTCTTAAGGGGCGTCAATGACTCGGTATCAATAATGAAAACACTAGTTCAAAGACTTGCATATATTCGCGTGAGACCATACTATATTTATCAGTGCGATCTCTCATTAGGTATAGAACATTTCCGAACCCCAGTATCCAAAGGAATTGAGATCATTGAAGGATTAAGAGGACACACATCTGGGTATTGTGTACCAACATTTGTTGTCGACGCGCCTGGTGGCGGTGGTAAAATTCCGGTTATGCCGAACTACGTGATATCACAAGCGCCAGGAAAAGTTGTCTTGAGAAATTATGAAGGAGTTATATCCACATATTCAGAGCCTGGAGACTATGTCGCTAGTGAGGAAGACTTTAAAAACGCATCAGGAGTAAGCGCGTTATTGGCTGGAAAACAGATTTCTTTAGAACCAAAAAATTTGGAAAGAAGGAAAAGAAAATCGGAAAATTAATTCAGATTTTAAATAACTACCAAACTATTAGTTTTGTAGGTAATTCAAAAAATGCCGGTAAAACGACTGTCATTAACCACTACTTAGAGCACTTAAATAATCTTAAAGTAGGCATTACATCGATTGGGTTGGATGGCGAAAAAATAGATCAGGTTACCTTCATGGATAAACCGAGAATTTATGCAAAAGAAATGGATGTAATTGCCACAGCCGAACAGACTCTAAAGTCGTTCGAAGCCGGCTATAGAATCTTAGAAAAGACTGATATAAGAACATCAATAGGCAATATTTTTGTCATTGAAGTGACTAAAGCAGGAAACGGCTTAATTGCGGGCCCTTCATCTGTTTTATCTATGCAAAAGATTATAAAAATACTTAGCAAATATAAATTGGACAAGATATTGATTGATGGAGCGTTCTTTAGACACTCGTTAGCTAAATTGTCCGATGCAACCGTAGTTGTTATAGGAGCTAATTATAATCAAGATTTATATAAAACTGTGGAAGATGCGAAACAAATTATTACAAAGTTTCATTTGAAAAGGCCAAGTTTTGATATCGATTTTCTAGATGAAATTGATCGTATTTGTATGTTTGATGAAACCGGTGTAATTAATATTTTTGATTTTGATACAACCATCGGTTTTGCCGAGAAAATTTTAGAAGACGCAAAGGAAAAGTACGGATTTTTGTATTTGCCTAAGTCATTGACAAATGAGTTTGTAGAGTTGATAGTCAAGAATAGAGAATATTTTGAATTGAATATTTTAGTGGACTCACCAGTAAGCATTCAACTCAATTTCAATAATGCAAAAAACCTCTTTAAACTTAAAAATAAGGTATATGTGAAGAATCCGGTGAATGTAGTAGCGGTTTGCTATAACCCTTACTCACCGGTTGGATATGAGTTTGACGATGATGCTTTTCGTAATGAACTAGAAAAGGCATTAGGACTACAAGTCTTTAATGTCGAGAAGGAATGATGATATGAATAAACTTAATTTAAGCAGTGAAAAGATTGATAGATGCAGATCGCTGGCAAATACTATAGCTGAAGATGTACAATCATTTATTAATAAACATTCTACTGTAACTGTTGAAAGAACAGTATTAAGACTTTTAGGGGTAGATGGTGTTGATGAATTTGGAGTTCCAATGCCAAATAAAATTGTAGATGATATAGTCAAGAACGGAGACATTACTCTCGGATCCGCGAGATACATGGCAGCCGCTTTGAAAAATTCAAGTTCCGGAATGGAGGACTTTTTAACTGCTTATTCGGCTAACGGATTTTCGATATGCGATTACCCATTGACTACAAAGGCGGAGGTTGAACCAATACTGAAACCTTATTATGAAAAGCACTTGGATCGCATTAGAGCTAATAAGAAAAGACGAGAAGACTATCTGCAAATCTATCCAAGAACCAAAACAGATCTTTATGTTATTGTCGCAACTGGAAACATCGATGAAGATGTTATTCAAGCTGTTGCGGCAGCTAAAGCGGGTGCGGATATAATTGCAGTAATACGTTCTACTGGGCAATCTTTATTAGACTTTGTTCCATATGGAAAAACAACAGAGGGGTTCGGAGGAACTTTTGCAACACAAGAGAATTTCAGAATAATGAGAAACGCTTTGGATAAGGTATCGGAAGAAGAACAGAGATATATCAAGCTTGTTAATTATGCTTCCGGTTTATGCATGCCTGAAATTGCATGCATGGGAGCGCTTGAAAGATTGGATGTTCTATTGAACGACAGCATGTATGGAATTATCTTCAGAGACATCAACATGCAAAGAACTTTCATTGACCAGTATTTCTCAAGATTAATCAATGCCTATTCGGGTATTATAATTAACACTGGCGAAGACAATTATTTGACAACAAGCGATGCTGTAACAGAGGCTCATACCGTTCTCGCTTCTCAATTTATCAATGAAGCTTTTGCTAAGAAAGCTCATTTAGGCGAAGAACTGATGGGACTAGGGCATGCATTCGAAATAAATCCAGATATTGAGAATGGGTTCCTGTTTGAATTAGCGCAGGCTCAGATGGCGAGAGAAATTTTCCCTAATGCGCCTCTTAAATATATGCCGCCAACAAAGCATATCAACGGTAACATTTTTCGAGCATACCAGCAAAACACCATGTTCAACATGGTAACTACCATGACTGATCAGACTATTCATTTATTGGGTATGATGACAGAGGCTATACATACGCCATTCATAAGCGATCGTTTCTTGGCGATAAAGAACGCCAAAATGATTCAAAAATCGATGAAAGATCTTGGCGCTGAAATTGAATTCAAAGACGGAGGAATTATCAAAAACAGAGCCGAACAAGTACTAGACGAAGCTTTGGATTTGTTATATAAAATAAATAGTGATGGATTGTTTGCGAGTCTTGAAAAAGGTGTTTTCGCCGACACTAAGAGACCGATAGATGGCGGAAAAGGACTCAATGGAGTCTTTAAAAAAAGCGATGAATACATCAACATAGTTAGTGAGAAAATGGAGGAGTTCTTCAATGAAAATTAAACCTTACGGAGACACTCTCAATGACGGCAAAGTACAAGTTAGTTTCACTTTGCCTATAGAAAAAAACCAGAAAGGCGTAGCTGCAGCAAAAGAATTTGCGAAATCAATGGGAATGATTGACCCTTCAGTTGTTCATGCCGAATCAATTGAAAACGGATTCAGTTTTTATATTGTTTATGGGTCCATAGTCCATTCTGTGGATTATGATAAGATTCATGTCGAAGAAATAACAACCAAGTCCTTATCGAGAAAAGAAATTGAATCCTTGATTGAAAACGAATTAGGCAGGGATGTTGTTTTTGTTGGTGCGTCTACGGGGACAGATGCTCATACTGTGGGAATTGATGCCATAATGAACATGAAGGGATTCGCTGGTCATTATGGGTTGGAAAGGTACAAAGGAATTCAAGCTTATAATTTAGGTTCGCAAGTTCTAAATGAGGACTTTGTTAGAATAGCACTAGAAAAAAAGGCTGATGTGCTCTTGGTATCGCAAACTGTAACTCAAAAAGATGTTCATCTAAAGAACTTGGTTGAGTTAGTTGAACTTTTGGAAGCAGAAGGATTAAGAGATAAAATTATTCTTATCGCCGGCGGAGCAAGAATCACACATGAATTAGCCAAGGAGCTTGGTTATGATGCCGGGTTTGGCCCAGGCAGTTTTGCTGAAGATGTAGCTACTTTCGCAATTACAGAATTGATAAACAAGAAATAATTTCGGAGGTTGAAAATGAATATAAAAGATGTATCCCAAATATCAACTAAGAATGGGGACAAAGGCAAATCTAAGGATTATAGCAATAGAGAATTCAAGAAAAACAATATTTTATTCGAAACCTTGGGGACCATTGATGAATTGAGTTCAAATTTAGGTATGGCTTACCACTATACAAATTTTGAAGACTTAATGAAAATTCAAAGAGATCTCCAAAGTCTTAATTCTTTTATCGCAACAGATCCAAATTCTAAGGTTTACTCCAAACTACAACCTATGAGTGCAGAGTCGGTAAAGTGGTTGGAAGAAAAAATGCAAAATTTTCTTGACCAAAAACCTTTGGAGCCGCGTTTTACTCTTCCAGGATCAGAAAAATCAATAAAAGGAGCTTACATAGATATAGCTCGCACGATTGCCAGAAGAGCAGAGAGAAGACTAACAGAATTTGTTGAAACGCATCAGAGAACCGATTTGGATTTGGTACAAAGTTACCTAAACAGATTGAGTGACTATCTTTTCGTATTATCATGCAATATATAGTTCAAACCATTAATCTAACGTCAAAATTTATCAAATTTTAGCCTTTAAAAGTTATATCTACTATGTTATAATGATACATAATATAAAAGCGCTTACAAGGCAAGGAGAACACTTTGAAAACAATAGTAATAGGCGTCATTGGAGCCGATGTTCACGCGGTAGGCAATAAAATTATCGAATATACCCTTACAAATGCTGGGTATAATGTGGTAAACATTGGTGTTTTATCAACACAAGAGGACTTTATTAATGCCGCAATTGAGACTGACGCCAGCCTTATTCTGGTATCTTCTTTGTATGGACACGGAGAAATAGATTGCCGAGGTATGAGAGAAAAATGCATAGAAGCAGGTATCGGAGAAATACTGCTTTATGTAGGCGGTAATATCGTTGTAGGTAAGCAAGATTTCATTCAAGTTAAGCAAACATTTATGGATATGGGTTTCACCAGAGTTTACCCTCCGGGAACTCCAATAGACAATGCGTTGAAAGATATTCGTGAAGATTTAGGAGAATAGCATGGCAAATTTTTTGCTGATTGATTTTGGATCGACATTCACTAAATTATGTGCGGTTAATACTGAAGCAGAAGACATTATTGATACTGCTTCATATTTCACGACTGTTGATACTGACATTAGCGTTGGATATCATGAGGCATTGAAAATCCTTTATCGAAAAATCGGAAGAGAAATAGAATTCGAACAAGTAATCGCTTGTTCGTCAGCTGCTGGCGGCCTGAAAATGGCCGCTATTGGTCTAGTTGAGGAGCTTACTGTCGAAGCCGCCAAACGAGTATGCCTTGGCGCGGGAGCCAAAGTTGATTTAGTGTTCTCTCATCATATAAACAAATCCGAAATTCGTCAGATTATTGAAAAGAAGATTGACATAATCCTATTAGCGGGTGGTGCCGATGGCGGTAATTCTGAAAATGTGCTATTTAATGCAAGGGCATTAGGAAAAGCTGGCATCAAGATTCCGATAATTTTCGCCGGAAACAAGTCGGCTCAGGATGAGGTTGCCGATATTTTCGAAGAATATGAAATGGACGGATATATCTGCGATAATGTAATGCCAAAAATCAATGTGTTGAACATTGAATCTGCACGTGAAAAAATCAGACAAATATTTTTGGATAAGATTATTGAGGCCAAAGGAATCAAAAGCATTGAAAAGGATATAGATGCAGTGATACTTCCAACACCACAAGCGGTATTAGAAGCCTCAAAACTGTTATCAGAAGGTTATCTAACCGAAGAAGGCTTTGGCGATCTCGTTGTAGTTGATATCGGAGGAGCGACAACCGATATGTATTCGATATGTACTCCTACGAAAAGAAGCGATGTTCTTCTTCACGGACTTGAAGAACCATTTGCAAAAAGAACTGTAGAAGGAGATTTGGGAGTAAGATATTCAGCTCCTGGAATTATTAAATCTTTAAGCGAACAAGAGATCAAATTTATCAACATGGAAAAGAATGTCGATATCGAGAAAGAAGTAGAAAAAAGATATAATGACGTTAAAACATTACCTGAAAATGCTCATGATGAGTTTATCGATCAATTTTTGGCCGAAGTATGCGCATATAGAGCAATGTATCGACATGTTGGAAGAATAGAAGAAGTATTTACTCCAATAGGCAAAGTCTTTAATCAAACAGGAAAAGATTTGACCGATATCAAATATGTCATAGGTACCGGAGGAGTAATCATTAATTCAAAGAATCAAGAAAGTATTTTGCTTAGAACAACCAATATATTGCATAGCGAAACAGAATTAAGACCACTTGAACCAACTTTTATGGTAGATGAGAAGTACATTATGGCAGCGATGGGGTTATTGTCTAAGAAAGACCCTTTACTTGCGCTCAAGATAATGAAAAAATATATAAGAACGATATGAGGATATTGACATGGATTTAAGAAACAAAAGGATACCTGAAGATGAGTTTTTAAGAATTAGAAAAGAAGTATTGAACTCTTGGGTTACCGGAAATGACCCGCAATTGGATTTAGAAGAAGCGGTCAAGTATTTGAAATCAGTTCCAGAACACAAGAATTTTGCCATAAAACTCAATAAAGCCAAAGAAAGAGGATTGACGCTTATCCAACCAAGAGCGGGAGTTCCTGTTTTGGAGTCGCATATTAAGCTTTTGCAATACTTGCAAGAGAGTGGCGCAGATTTTCTACCTTCAACTATCGATAGTTATACGAGACAAAATAGGTATGTTGAAGCTCAAAAAGGACTTGAAGAAAGCGTTTCTAGAAATAGAGCCTTATTAAACGGCTTTCCAGCTGTTAATCACGGAGTCACAAATTGCAAGCAAGTACTTGAAGCAGTTGACGTACCAATTGAAGCCAGACATGGTACTCCTGACGCCAGATTGTTATCTGAAATAATCCACGCCGCTGGATGGACATCTAACGAAGGTGGAGGAATTTCTTATAATATTCCTTATGCAAAGTCAGTGCCACTAGAAGTATCTATCAAAAATTGGCAATATTGTGATAGATTAGTCGGATATTATGAAGAACGCGGAATTAGAATAAACCGTGAGCCTTTTGGTCCTCTGACCGGCACACTAGTACCACCATCGATTTCTAATACAGTTATGATAATCGAAGCATTGCTCGCTGCAGAGCAAGGAGTTAAAAATATAACTGTTGGATATGGTATGGGTGGCAATCTAGTTCAAGATGTGGCCGCAATCAATTCACTTTATGATCAAACAATAGAATACCTTAATAAATTTGGATATACAGGAATGGAAATCTCAACTGTATTCCATCAATGGATGGGTGGATTTCCTCAAGACGAAGCCGAAGCATTGGCATTGATTTCCTACAGTTCAACAGTGGCGGCCTTGTCCAAAGCTACAAAACTAATTTCCAAATCTCCTCACGAGTCAGTAGGCATACCGACAATGGAGGCCAACGGGCTTGGAGTTAAGGCTTCTAAATTCATTGTAAACATGTTAAAAGACCAAAACATGGCTGAGAGCTACGCTTTGAAGGAAGAAATAGCACAAATCAAGAAGGAAGTTCATTGCTTGATGGATGTCATTTATAAAGCCGGAGACGGGGATTGGGCTGTTGGAATAGTTTCTGCATTTAGACAGGGACTTATCGATGTTCCTTTTGCGCCAAGCAAATGTAATGCAGGTAAAATTCTACCAGCAAGGGATAACGATGGAATGATTAGAATTTTAGAGTTTGGAAACCTTGGTTTCACTGATGAAATCAAAGAATTCCATCATAAAAAAATAGAACAACGCGCAAAATTAGAGAATAGAGAAATCTCATTCCAACTTACGGTGGACGATGTCTACTCAGTTAGTAAAGGTAAATTGATAGGAAGGCCTCAGGTGTAAAGCGATGAGAATTAAAGATGTCATAATTTCAAAATCATATACTGGTTTTTTCTTCGATGATCAAAAAGCCATTAAAAGTGGAGCCGTCAATGATGGCTTTCTCTATGTTGGCAAGCCGATTATTCCGGGATTCACGACAATCCGACAAAAAGGTGAAGCGATCTCTTTACAATTGATTCTCGAAAACGGACAAGTAGGCTATGGAGATTGCGCCGCAGTTCAATATTCGGGAACAGGCGGTAGAGATCCATTATTTCTTGCTGATGATTATATTCCGTTCCTTGAATCGGAAATCAAACCTAAACTGATTGGAGAATCTGTCGATTTGTTCAAGCCTTTGGCTGAAAAATATGATAGAATGTTAGTGGGTGGCAAAAAACTTCACACAGCGATCAGATATGGACTTACTCAAGCGTTTTTAAGCGCCACAGCGGTTAGTCATAACGTTACTATGGCTGAAATCGTCAGAAAAGAATACGGCATCATAGAATCAAAATATGAAACTGTACCGGTCTTTACACAGAGCGGAGACGATAGATATACCAATGTTGATAAGATGATTCTAAAAGAAGCAGATGTTCTTCCACATGGATTAATCAACAATATGGAGACCAAACTAGGTAGAAACGGTGAACTGTTAGTCAAATATGTTGAATGGCTTAAGAACCGTATCAATACTTATAAACAAAGAGAAGATTATAAACCTATACTTCATATCGATGTTTATGGTGTCATAGGAACGGCTTTCGACAATGATATTGATAAAATCGTTGATTATTTAATAAAATTGGAAGAAACAGCTAGCCCATTACATATTCGTATTGAAGGACCTATCGACGGCGGTAACAAAGAAGACACAATTTACTATCTAAAGAAAATTACTGAAGAGTTAGATAAAAAAGGTTCCAAATTGGAGATAGTAGCTGATGAATGGTGCAATACGCTAGAAGACATAGTTGATTTTGCCAACGAAAAAGCCGGACATATGCTACAGATAAAAACGCCTGACTTAGGCGGAGTAAACAATGTAATTGAAGCAATAATGTATTGTAATAAAGTAGGAATTGGCAGTTATTGCGGGGGAACCTGTAACGAAACAAACGTATCTGCAGAAGTTTCCACTAATATTGCAGTAGCTTGCATGGCAACACAATGCCTAGCAAAACCTGGCATGGGTGTAGATGCGGGGTATATGATAGTTAAAAATGAAATGAACAGGATTATTGCCAGAACCAATAGGAGGTAATATGAAAATAGGTATTGCTGGTAGCAAGGAATCGAATGATTGCTTGGTAACCGTAAAAGAAAGCAAGACAACTAACATAATTATCGACAGTATAGTAGCGGCGTTTTTCTATGATCAGATTAAAGCCGTCATCGAAGAGACGCTTAAAGAATTAAACATTGAAAATGTTACCGTTGTTGTTGAAGACAAAGGTGCTTTGGACTACACTATCAAATCAAGATTGGTCAGCGCCATAAAAAGGATGGAGAAAAGTGTTTAGGTCGTTGTTGTTTATTCCAGGCAACAATCCGTCAATGATTCAAAATGCGGATGTTTTTCCTGCGGATGGCGTTATTTTTGATTTAGAAGATTCAGTTGATATCAAAGAAAAAGATAATGCCAGGAATCTAATAGGCAATTATTTAACCGAAACAAGTACTTATCCTTCTATGGTTGTGCTCAGAGTCAATCAAGTCGATACCGAATTCTTTGAAAAGGACCTTGGTTTATTGGCGACAGGAAAAATTGATTACATATTATTGCCAAAGGCCGGAGTTGATTCTTTAGGAATCTTAGAGGAAAAATTGGTTGAATATGAAAAACAATACGATTTATCTGAAATTAAAGTATTAGCTTTGGTTGAGAGCGCTAAGGCAATTATTGAGGTGTTCAAAATTGCTAAACATAAAAGAGTAGAAGGTATTTTACTTGGTGCTGAAGATTTATGCAACGATTTGGAAATAGGAAGATCCGATGAGGGAACTGAAATCTTATTTGCAAGATCAAGGGTAATCTACGCCTGCGCCAGCAATAATATAGTTTCTATTGACACACCAAATACCTCAATAAGTGACGAGGCTCATCTTAGAAAAGATTGCCTTAATGCTAAAAACTTAGGTATGAAAGCCAAATCAGCAATTCATCCAAATCAGTTGGAAATTATTAACGAGATATTCTCACCATCCAAAAAAGATATTGAGTGGGCTAAAGATGTAATTAAACTAGCAGAAGATAACATTGGAAAAGGCGCTTTCTCATATAAAGGTAAAATGATTGATAAACCATTGATTTTAAAAGCAGAAAAAATTATTGAGATAGCTAAACAATTCAAAATCTCTTAGGAGAAAATATGATTAATGGAGTTAAACGTCAGATACCTGACGACTTGAAAGCATTTGAAAAAAGCGACGCTTTCAAAAAAATCAAAAGAAGATTGATAAACAAAAAAGAAAAACAGTCGCAAACTGTTTTTTTCGACAATATTGAGAAAGCATTCGACCACTTTAAAATAGTATCCGGACAATGCTTATCATTTCATCATCATCTAAGAAACGGGGACAAAGTCATCGAGATGGTTGCTCATGAAATTGAGAATCGCAATCTGATAAACATGCATCTGGCTCCGAGTTCAATCTTTCCAAATTATACTAAACTAGTTGATTTGATAAAGAATAAAAATGTAACAAACATTCATACCAATTATATAAACGGACCAGTAGCTGATACGGTCAGTCAAGGTTATTTGGATGGCAAATTAATAATGAACACACACGGAGGAAGAGCGAGAGCAATCGAGAGCGGAGACTTGAAAATAGATGTTGCTTTTCTTGCTTGTCCGGTAGTCGATCGCAATGGAAACGGCACCGGGGCCTTTGGCAAGACAGCATGCGGGACATTAGGTTATGCAATAAGCGACCTAGAATATGCCAGATACGTTGTCCTTGTAACTGATACATTAGTTGATGAATTGGAAGACTATCAATTCGATGGAACATACGTAGACGCAGTGGTGGTTGTTGATTCAATAGGCGATTCAGATGGAATTGTATCTGGAACCACTCAATTAACTAAGGATCCAATCGGGTTAAAGATAGCCAAAGACTGTGCATTGCTCTTAGATGAGCTAGATATGATTAAAGAAAATATGTCTATGCAAACTGGAGCTGGTAAAACATCGCTTGCCGTGGTCAAATATGTCAAGGATATAATGAAACAAAAGAATATTATTGGATCATTTGCATCGGGTGGCATTACCAAGTCATATGTTGAAATGTTGAATGAAGGGCTATTTAGAGAGCTATATGACGTTCAGTGCTTTGATCTGGATGCCGTTGAATCCTATCATAAAAACCGCAATCATAAAGCGATGTCTGCTTCAGAATATGGAAATCCTTTTGAAAAAAATCCTGTATGTAATAAACTTGACTTTGTAATTTTGGGTGCAACAGAGATAGATTTAGACTTTAATGTCAATGTAACGACTGACTCTCTAGGTAATCTAATTGGTGGTAGTGGAGGCCACGCTGATATAGCTTTTGGAGCTAAGGTAACAATTATCATTTCACCACTTATAAAATCGCGAATTCCGATCATAAAAGAGCGGGTTACGACAGTTACAACGCCTGGAAGCGATGTAGATATACTAATAACCGAGCGTGGAATAGCAATAAATCCTATTAGACAAGAGTTGATAGAAATCCTTAAAAATAGCGATTTTCCTTTATTTACAATTAATGAATTGTTTGATTTGTCTCATAGAATCACAGGCGTTCCGAGAGAAGTTGGTCATGAGTCAAAAATAGTCGGATATGTTGAATATCGTGACGGAACAATAATCGATTGTATTTATCAAGTTAAGAGGTTCCAGTAGAGAATATTTTTATCACTGACGAAATTACAATATAGATAGTTTGTCGAGACACGGCAAATCAAAAAAAGCTGGGTATTATGGCGAAAATTCAAGACAAAATACTTATCTCCCGCGAGCTTAAATACCAAGAAATGCAATTTTTAAAAATGTCTTTTAAGAGCGTAATCTCGGTCAAAGCTAATATTCCGGGAGAGAACAAACAAGTGAATATTTCGTATTTGCTGACGAATCATTTCAAAAAACTGATTCCTTTAGATATGGTCTTATATTCTGAGTATTATGATGGGTATGACGGACCATATTTTTTAATTGGCAACAACCTCGAGCCAAAAGAAGTGAAAATGCGATTGATTGCTATAGAAGACCATCATGAGTTAGGACGTTTCATTGACTTAGATGTGTTTGACGGTAATAAAATGATCAGTAGAGGCAAAATGCGCAAGTGTTTTGTTTGTGAAAGAGATGCATTTTTTTGTATAAGGGAAAACAGACATTCATTGGAAGAAATCCAGAAAATAATTAATGATAAAGTGTATAATTACTTCTCAAGGGTGACAATAGAAATAGTAAACGACTCTATTATGCATGAGTTAAACTTGCATCCAAAGTTCGGGTTAGTAACACCATACAGTTCAGGATCTCATCCGGATATGAACTATGAATTGATGGTAAAAGCTAAGGATTCCATCCTACCTTTTTTCAAAAAAATGTTTAGTGTTGGCTGGTCTACAGAAGATCCGCAAACACTATTTGCTAGTATCCGTAAAATAGGTTTAAATGCAGAAAAGGAAATGAACAAAGTTACTGATGGAGTCAATGCATACAAAGGGTTAATATTTAATTTAGGCATATTGGTTACCGCTTACTCGTATGTGTTGTATAATAATGTTAGTATTGAAAACGTGTTTCAATTCATAAAGAAAATGACGAGTGAACTTTTAATGGATTATGAAAAGCCAGACACTTCTTTTGGGTCGAAGGCATACCATCTATATGGACTTACAGGAGCTAGGGGAGAAGCCTATGATGGATTTCCTACTGTTCAGAAAGCTTTAGATTACTTATTAGACCTTTCAAACGAGTCGAAATTAAGAACATTGGTATATTTGATTTCAGCCTCCCAGGACACTGTTTTATTAAAAAGAGCAGGCAGTATTGAAGATTATCGTTCAGTTAAGCAACTATTCAAGAATTCTTTGAAAAATAATCTGGTTGATTTAGAAGAACTCAATCAATTATGTATACAAAAAAAATTGAGTTTCGGTGGTAGCGCTGATTTGTTAATTATGACCTTATTCTTGAAGAAGATTGGTCTTAAAAGCAATATTCATTTACAAGATCATAAACAATAGTATTTGCGCCGAATATAGTATAAAACGAGTAAATTACAAAATTGGATATTTTAAAAATTTTTGCTTGACATTAGCTATCACAAATAGTAAAATTGTAATGCATAATTAAATCGGAGGTTTAGCTCAGCTGGGAGAGCATCTGCCTTACAAGCAGAGGGTCGGCGGTTCGAGCCCGTCAACCTCCACCATGCCGAAATAGCTCAACCAGGTAGAGCAACTGACTTGTAATCAGTAGGTTGCGGGTTCAATTCCTGCTTTCGGCACCACTAGATTGATATTGCATGCATTGCATTTGTAGAGAGCGCACAAGCTAGTGCGTTTTTCTTTTTCTTCAGAAAGAGGTTTGCTTTGGATCCGAAAATAGAGAAAAAATCAAGATTAATACTTCATGAGAATCCAATCTGGAAGGGATTAGTCATACTGGCCTTTCCGGTCTTTCTTGCTAATATACTAAAAACATTGCATGATATTGTCGATGGTATATTCCTTGGACAGATAGCAGACGAGACCGTAGCTACTTCAATGCAAAGCGCTGTGGGTCTGACTTGGCCGATATTCTTCATATTCATTTCCTTTGGAATGGGATTAAGTGTCGCAGGGGATGCTTTGGTAGGCCAATATGTAGGCAACAAAGATTTTGAAAACGCAAAAAAATACGCTACAAATACAGTTTACATGTCAATTATCATGGGTTTTCTATTTACCATCATTTCACTGGTATTAGCCCCAAGCATTCTAAAACTCATGGGCGCAACAGGAAGTGATTTGGATTATGCAATACTATATTTAAGGATACGCAGCTTTGAATTGCCAATATTGTTCTTATCATTTGCCTATCAATCAATTCGCAGAGCAACAGGAGATACTGTGTCTCCGGTACTGATAAGCACTTTTGCAATAGTGGTTAATATAATTTTAACACCGACACTCATTTTAGGATTCAATATGGGAATTGTCGGGGCGGCTTTATCTACATTAATTGCTAATGTATTAATGCTTCCAGCTCTGCTATATTATTTAATTAATGCTAAATCTGGTATTAAGGTATCGTTTAATGTCAAGCATATCAGTTTGCCGATAATTCGAGATGTATTGAAAATCGGAATACCGGCTTCTACAGGACAATCTATACAAGCGGTAGGATTTGTAGTTTTGAACGCAGCAATTTACTCTCTTGGAAACAATATCATGACAGCGTTTTATATAGGCAACCGGATTACATCGCTGGTTATGTTTCCAGTTTCTTCAATTACTTCAATAGTTGCAGTATATGTAGCACAAAATATTGGAGCCGGAAACATTCCTAGAGCGAAACAATCAGTAAAACAAGGAATGTGGATGGGAATTGTGATAATGGCTATTGGTATTTCTTTCTTGATGCCTTTCCGTTACGCTTTTGTAAGTTTGTTCAGCCACGATGCTAGCACTATACCATTTGCTGCAGACTATATGCTCTATATTGGTATTGGGTTACCATTAATGTCTGTCTTTCAAACGTTCTTATCAACCTTCCAAGGTAGCGGCGATACGAAATTCTCATTATATCTGGCAGTATTCAGACTTTGGATATTGAGATTACCTTTGGTTTATCTTACAATGAAATTTACAGATTGGGGTCCAGCGGGAATTTGGTATTCAATGTTGGCAAGTAACGTTATATCTGCCGGTTTTGGTGCGTTTCTATATATGAAAGTTAAATTTTTACCAAAAATTAGGCTATCAAATAAACTTAAGGTGGTGACAACATGATGAATCTTGTATTTCCTAATTATGAAAAATCGTTATTGAATATCGCATCAACGATTTTAACCCATTATGGCGTAAAAACTCAATACAAAAGCATCGAATCGTTAAAAGCGGAACTAGATAAGAACTATCGCAATGTTGTAGTTTTTTTGATTGATGCCATGGGATCAGAAATCCTCGGAAAACATACTGAGCAAACCTCATTTTTGTTAGATAACACAGTAGAAATCCTTACTACTGTGTTTCCTTCAACTACAGTTTCTGCGACGACCAGCATCCTTACCGGAAAACCACCAGTATCTACTGGTTGGGTTGGTTGGCTTCAATATGTAAAAGAAGAAGATAGATCGGTGATTTTCTTCCTAAATAAAGATTTTTATGATGAAAAGCATGAATTCAATTATAATGTAAGCGAAAAATTCGCTTCGACGACTAAGATTTATGATTTGATTAACGGCGTCAATCCGGAAGTCAAAACTATTGAAATTTTTCCGGAATTCAGAACTCCAGAACACAAAACATTCAAAAATCTATGTGATACTGTCTTGGCTGCGACAAAAGAATCAGGTAAACATTTCATCTACGCTTATTGGGATAAAGTAGACACATATTTACACAAGAACGGCACCACTTCCGAAATTGTAAGAAATCATCTTAGTGAAATAAATGGAAATATAAAAGAGTTGATTTCAGAACTTGATGATGACACTCTGGTTATAATTACAGCCGACCATGGCCAAATTGACATCGAAGAAGTGGAATTGGGGAATTATACGGAATTGATAAATACTTTTAGACATAATCCTTCAGTGGAAGCTAGAGCAACAGCTTTCTTTATCAAAGAAGGAATGGAAGAGAAGTTTGAAGATGAATTCAATCGAAACTTCCGAGATCAATTCATTTTATACAAATCGGAAGATTTTCTAAACACTCACTTGCTAGGTTATGGAGAAGAACATTATAAGCTTAGAGAGTTTTTGGGAGATTATTTCTCGATAGCGATTGACAAATATTCATTCAAATTAGTAGACTCAAAAAGAGAATTTATGGCTCAACATGCCGGGCTTACAAAAGACGAGATGCTGATACCTCTAATCATCATATCCCCAAAAAAATAAGCCAACTCAGTTGGCTTTTTTTATTACAAATGTTTTATTATGCATTCTGCGGTTGAGATATTGGTGGCTAAAGGAATCTTATAAACATCACTGAGCCTTAGCAAAGCGCTGATATCTGGTTCGTGTGGTTGGGCAGTAAGTGGATCTCGGAAAAAGAATAT
>CALMFM010000051.1 GCA_937862575.1 uncultured Bacillota bacterium | reverse complement strand
CCGCCTTTTTACTTCATTACCGGGAACCCGAAAGAAACCGATATGCAAGAAGTCGGTAAGGTTCTAGAACAGAAGGCATGGTTGGCCTGTGATTCTGATGACTGGAAAGAAGTCTTGGAAGAATATTACAAGGATAAGATAAGTACATATCCAAGAGTATTATTTGATTCAAGCAAACTGGATTTGAATCATGTTCTCTCTTTTCGCAAAGAATTGCCTGCAAATTTGCGAATTGAGCCGATACAATCCAAACATCTGGAAAAAGGAATGATTCATGATGATGTGACAAGAAGATTTTTTCTGGACTGCGACTTTATGAAAGAAGGATTCGGATTCGCGTTATTGAATGAACAAGACATTATCCATGGATTTGCACTCACCAATTTTCCAATTACTAACAATGATGCAGAGTTATATTTTAGAGTTGGATACGAAGATTACCAAAAATACCGGAAATTAGGGATTGGAACCACTTTATGCACATACTTCATTGAGGAATGTTTCAAAAGGGGTTTGAATCCGATATGGGACGCCGCGCAACCGGTCTCAGCGAAGATTGCCAGGAAGTTTGGCTTCGTCGATAAATTGACTTGGTATATGTATCATTTGAACTAGAATTAACAAATGAAAAATTATAAGTTCATTTATAAAAAGACATGAACTTTCTTTTACAATTATGTTATAATCATCTAGGAAACATAATGATAGGAGAGTCTATGAAATACACAAAAGCCTTGATAGTGTCTATAGTAATAATTGTTGTAACAATGTTGGTTAGATTACCGGTTGTATTGTATTTTGGATATAGTTTATGGCAATATGCACTTGGTTGGTTATTGTCAATCGTCTTCACTGCTTTGGTATGGGGTGAAGTATTTATTAGTATAAAGGTTGCTCAACTCATATACAAAGAAAGCTATTTTTATTACAAAACATTGACATATTGGGGTCACCTGATTGTCATAACTATTGTGGGAGTTTTGCTTTTCTTTAATTATATCGGCGCTGAAAATGCTATATTACTCTATTTAGGCATCGGAGCTTTGTCTTCAATGGTTATCGGTTTTGCGGTAAGTCAGGATATTTAAATTTATAAGTTAAGAAGAGCAGAAAATCTGTTCTTTTTTTTACATGAAAAGAAAAAGACATTATCGTTTGACCTATAAAAGCAATGTTGTTAAAATAGAGAGTGATAAAGATATTTCCTAAGAATCAACACAAACTTTTTTATTTCCGGAGAGATTAATATGCTTAGTGATTTTTTTGCCTTTTTAAATGATAACTTATTGAAAATGGTCTGGTTGCAGGATCTTGTCAACAAGCTGCTTCTTGATGTTTTTAAGATTGACCAAACGACTTATTTTTATTCAAGTCTGTCTTTTTTCCTGTTTGATATAATCAAGATATTCATTCTACTTTCGGTACTGATTTATATATCATCTTACATTCAAGCACGGTTCACACCAGAGAGGACGAGACAAATTCTTTCTAGGTTTAAAGGTGTTACAGGCAATATATTTGGTGCTTTATTGGGGACAATAACCCCTTTTTGTTCTTGTTCGTCAATTCCGATTTTTATCGGATTCACTCAAGCGGGACTACCGGTGGGAGTAACGTTTTCATTCCTGATATCATCACCGCTTGTTGATCTTGCCTCGGTTATAATGTTGGCCACGTTCTTCGGTTGGAATGTTGCACTTATCTATGTTTTTGTTGGTTTGATCATAGCTGTAATCGGTGGAACACTAATTGACAAATTCCACATGGAAAAATATGTGGAAGGCTTCGTTGTAGCGCCAAACAATTCAAAGTTGGATGATATTGCAATAGAAGAACATATACCCTCCAGAAAAGAAAGACATATTTTTGCCACCCAACAATTAAAAGACATAATCAAAAGAGTATGGATTTATATATTAATAGGAGTTGCTATTGGTGCGACCATCCATGGATATATACCACAGGACTTCATTGAAAAAGTATTGGGTGATAGAAATCCGTTTAGCGTGTTATTGGCTACTCTCGTAGGCGTTCCAATGTACGCGGATATATTCGGTACACTTCCGATTGCCGAAGCTTTGATTTCTAAAGGTGTGGGCATAGGAACAGTTTTGGCATTCATGATGGCGGTTACCGCGCTAAGTCTACCTTCAATAATATTGTTGAGGAGAGTTGTTAAACCTAAATTGCTTGGTATGTTCATTGCGATAGTAGTAGTTGGAATAATAATTACTGGCTACCTGTTCAATATTTTCGGATATTTATTATGAAAAAAATAGGAGGATAATAATATGGAAATTAAAGTATTAGGCGGAGGGTGTTCCAAATGTCAATTGTTGGAGAAACACGTAAGAATGGCTTTGGAAGAACTTGGTCTTAAGGAGGAAGTAATACTTATCAAGGATTACAAAGACATCGCAGCGCACGGAGTCATGCTGACACCGGCGGTAATTGTTAATGGTGAGAAGGGAGTAATGGGAAGAGTCGCTACTGTGAAAGAAATAACCGCATTATTGTCTCGCCATATTGAAAAACAAGCTGATAACTAATATAATAATTTCTGAGGTGGTAGTATGAAATACTTCATCAAAGAATATGGCACGAGATACTTTGCTGGAATTGAATTTCCCAATGGTGTGAACATCAAAAGC
>CALMFM010000050.1 GCA_937862575.1 uncultured Bacillota bacterium | reverse complement strand
TAAGATATATAAATTTTCCAGTTTTTTATTCCCTCTCGATGCAATTGTTGACAAATACCCCATTCAAAGTGATACAATGTATATGGTGATAAGCATGAAAAAATTCATTATCAAGTTAATCAGGAAATATCAAGAGGCAACCACAGGAAAGAATCCTACTTGTAGATATCATCCGAGCTGTTCAAATTATGCCATCCAATGTTATGAAAACTATAATGTCTTCTATGCAACATTGTTAAGCATTTGGCGCATACTCAGATGTAATCCTCTTTTCAAAGGTGGATATGATCCTATTCCTAAATATAAGAAAGAATTAAAAGCTCAATTAAAAGCTGAAAAAGAAGCGCTAAAAAAAGACCAAGAATGAACTGAACCCATAAAAGTAGACACTAAAAAAGTAAGTCTACTTTTTATTTTCTACAAGGATTGTAATTAAAGAAAATTATCCATCCTTTTCTTGTGCAATCTTTAAATCACAAAATCTCCATCTTTAAAAATTACGACCTTTTTCCCTTCCTTTTGAATTCCTTCCACTTGCATATCCTTGCTTCCAAACATTAAATCTATATGAAGCATAGATAGATTGCCGCCTGCAGCAGTCAATTCATCGGGAGTCATTGCTGTTCCGCCCTTTATGTTCCAAGGAATAGCGCGGCCGAGAGCTAAATGACAAGATGCGTTTTCATCAAATAGAGTATTGAAAAAAAGGATTCCTGTTTTGTTAATCGGCGAGTTATAACTTATTAAAGCGACTTCTCCTAAGCGGACACTTCCCTCATCAAATTCTAATATATTCTTTAGTGTTTCAAGTTTTTTTTCAGCATAATAATTTACAACTTTACCCTCTTTGAATTCCAGCCAAAAATTTTCAATCTGATTTCCTTGGTAATCCAGTGGCTTAGTTGCGAAAACTTTACCTTCAGCACCAAATTTGTCGGGCATTGTGAAATTTTCTTCTGTTGGGATATTCGGATTAAAGTATACTCCCTTGGTTGTTGTTTCTCCTCCGCCTGCCCATATATGATTTTCAACTAATTTAATTCTCAAGTCGGTGCCTAATCCATTTTTGAAATGCAATGAGTCAAATTGAAAATCATTCAGTTTTTTATTGCGAGATAATAAGCGTCTGTTATGATCTTCCCACTCTTTAATCGGATCATTGTTTTCAGTAACGTGTGATGAATTAAGGATTGCCTCCCATAAAGTTTCAACAGCTTCCTCTTCATCTATATTTGGAAACACTTTCTTTGCCCACGCTTTATTCGGCGCAGCTGCCATTGTCCATTGAGTGTGGTTTTCCATCATATATTCCTGAACAAACTTCAGAGACTTCATTTTCGCAATTCCTGCTCTTTGCATTTTAATTGGATCAACACCTTTATTCACTTCTGGTACCGGAGATGAAACACTGATTAAACATCCATTGTTCTCAATTAGATATTTCATTCTATTGATTTCCCATTCAGGAACCAATTCTAGATTTTCAATGCTCTTCCCTTCATAATCATAACGCGATACATAAGGATCGCTCCATAAAACAAGAACGCCTTTAGCTCCGGCGTTATAACCTGCTTTAACAATTAACCGTGTCAACTCCTTTGTGTCTGTTGGCGCTTCGACAACGACCATTTGGTTTTTTTGCACATTTGCTCCCACTTCAACGATTAGTTTTGCATATTTCTCCAATAATTCCAATTTTGGCATTTTATACCCCTCCCATATTTTAGATATTTTACCTAGTCAAAATTTTTTTAGCATAAGAATAATGGTTAACACTCACGCTTGATAATGTCATTATATCACATTGTTATGAATTCTATTTGATTCAATTTGTGTTTTGGTAATATCCAAGAATTAGTTTAGTAATAGATATATTGGTTTATTATGGCTTCAACTAGTGCTTTTGGATTCTTGTATTCTTCTTCGTACACGACCCACATTCAATTTTCATTCTACTCAAGAATTTTTCTGTTTGATAATCATCCAAACTCTAACCTTTTTTTTACTCGGGCACTGAATTATTTCTAGTTCTTATTGACTTGCTTTAAATCTGGGTTTGAAATTGTATTCCTTGATTGGAATGAATCATTATTCTAATCAATCTAAGAAATGCTGATTTCATTAAATACAAACTCCTAGTTTTAATACCCTTTTCTAAAATCGGGCATGTGATTTTGATTTCCATTTAAAAAATGCTCTTTACTTATCTTATTTTTTGATTCAGCGTCAGTCTTATAAATAAAAATAGCCCCCTTCATCAGAGTGGTATTTTTAGTATACCTTATCTCCAACTTTTGGAAGCTATTTTACATTCTTATGGTGCGGGTAACAGGACTTGAACCTGCACTCCGTTGGAACTAGATCCTAAGTCTAGCGCGTCTGCCAATTTCGCCATACCCGCATAAGTGGTGACCCGCAGGCGATTCGAACGCCTGACCCTTTGATTAAAAGTCAAATGCTCTACCTGCTGAGCTAGCGGGTCAATACAAATAAAAAATGGCTGGGCTAGCTAGATTTGAACTAGCGATCTCGGAGTCAAAGTCCGATGCCTTAACCACTTGGCCATAGCCCAATTTATTAACGAAAATGGGGCGACTGATGGGAATCGAACCCACGAGTGTCGGAGCCACAATCCGATGCGTTAACCACTTCGCCACAATCGCCATCTCTTTTCGCACCTATTAGTTTACTAAAATGCTTATTATTTGTCAAGAAATATATTGTGTTTTTGAACAAAAAAAGATTTCCCGTATTACCCGCGAGAAATCTCAATTTTCATTATTCTGCAACCATTGCGATACCGAAACCTTTATCGCCGAGATGTGTGTAGAAAACCGGTGTAAGAAATTCGGTTATATGAATGTCTATCGCACTGAATCTGGACTTGACTTCTTCAAGCAACTTGCTGCCCCATTCGGGCATGTTCAGTTGGATGATATCAAGATATACTTTCTTGTATTTGCTTACATACTCTTCGATCTTTGCCATAAAGAAATCCATACACGCTACATTGGTTCTTTCTTTTCTGACAAGTTCCAATTTTCCGTCTATCATTTCTATTACCGGCTTGACTCTCAAGATCTTTCCAAGCAATGCTTGCACGCGATTAAGTCTTCCGCCTCTGAACAGGTTCATCAAATCGCCTAAGGTGAACATCACTGTAGGATTTTTGAAAACAGAATGATATCTCGCGATGACATTTTGAAAACTTTCGCCTTTCTTGATTGTTTCAGCGATTTGTTTGACCCCCAATGCAACTCCGAAAGATGCCGTATTAGGCGCATGGACTTCAACCTCTAGATCGAAATCAATCATTGATTTTCCAATCAACGCCGATTGATAAGTCCCGCTTACTTTGTGTGACAAGACAATCGTAATAACACTGGTATATCCTTCATCGAAAAATTCTTTATAAGCATTCAAAAATTCGGCCGGCGACGGCTGAGATGTCAGAAGTTTATGTCCATGAGTAAGATAATCAATCATCTGTTCTTGCGAGATGTCCTTTTCGTCGTAATGCCGATCATCGACATGTACTTTGAGTTGTACCCTTTTTATGAAATCATAGTCATTCAGATCATTTCTTGTCATGGTTGTGCTGTCTATCAATAATCCGATTTTTTCCACGTATATCACTCCTTTATTACTCTATCACACATAATACTTTAACACTTAATTAATTCATTGTCAATGATATTAACTTGATTTTTTTGTGATAAAAAGAAAGCGACTGAATCCAGTCGCTCAATATTATTTTCTCTGCTCTTCGTGTTGTTTTTGTTCTTCAATGATCTTGTCGACCAAGTTGCCAGGGACTTCTTCATATCTGATAAACTCTCTGTTGAAAGTACCGGATCCTTGAGTCATGGCTTTCAAGTCGATAGTATATTTGGTAATTTCTTGTTCAGGGACCTCGGCGACTACTTTCTGATAACCGTCGGTTGCTTGTTCCATTCCAAGAACTCTACCTCTACGTTTGTTTATGTCACCAAGAACATCGCCAAGATATTCATCTTTGATAGTGATTACAACTTTGTAAATTGGTTCCAAAATAGCAGGTTTTGCAGATTTGCAAGCTTCCTTGAAAGCTATAGAAGCAGCCATCTTGAATGCCAACTCATTGGAATCTACTGGGTGATACTTACCATCGGTAAGGATGCCTTTGACACCGATAACCGGGAATCCGGCGAGAACGCCGTGTTCCAAGGTCTCTTGCAGACCTTTGTCAACTGCAGGGAAATATCCTCTTGGAACGGCTCCACCGAATACTTCTTCGGCGAACTCGTAATCCTTGTCAGCTAACGGTTCAAATCTCATTACTACTACACCGTAGTAGCCAGACCCACCTGATTGCTTGATGTATCTTCCCTCTGAGCTAGCAATAGCTCTAATTGTTTCACGATATACGATTCTTTGATCTTCTGAAACCAAAGCTACTTTAAACATGTTTTTCATCTTGTCCATGATGTATCCAAGATGAATAATACCTTGTCCACCGATAAGAAGTTGTGAGGTCTCTTTGTTTCTTCTCACTTCAAGGGTGTTGTCTTCCAATTGCAATTTGGCAAGAGCATTTGATAATTTATCTTCATCCTTCTTGTCTTGCGGATGGATAGCGATATACATTGTCGGTGTCGGCGTAACTACCTTTGGATATACTACAACATGCTTCTTTTCAGAAAGAGATGTTCCGGTTGTTACTCCATTGACTTTAGCGAACGCAACCAAATCACCGGCATAAGCGATGTCCATAGGAATTTGGGTTTTGCCAAGCAAAGTGAATACCTGTGTGGCTTTCTCGACGTTTCCAGTTTCGGAAACATATATTTCCTGATCTTTTGCGATATAACCTGATCTGATTTGCATCAAACTGATTGTGCCGATGAATGGATCAATCAAAGTCTTGAACACAAAGGCGCTGAAAGGCTCTTCTGTAGAGAAATGTCTTTCAACCGGTTTGTCATCATCATTTACTCCCTTGACTTTGCCGATTTCCGCTACTGAAGGGAAATATTTGTTAATCATGTGTAGCAATGTCAAAGTTCCTACATCCTTAGTTGCTGAACCTACCATTACAGGAACAGCTTCTCCAGCCATTACGCTCTTGTGTAGTCCTTTTTGGATTTCCTCAGGAGTAAGTTCTTCTCCTTCGAAATATTTTTCCAACAGTTCTTCATCTGAACCGGCTACTGTCTCTATCAAAGCCTCGCGAAGTTCGGCAACTTTGTCCATCTTGTCAGGATAAATCTCTCCATCGACACATGAATTGCCATCATATATTCTTGCTTTAAGTTCTACTACATCGGCGAACCCGTTGAATTGATCACTCTTGCCTAATGGCAAAGCGAAAGGAACGGCTTCTTTTCCTAATTTTGTTCTGATTTCTTCCAATACTTCGTCAAATTTGACGTTTTCTTTGTCCATTTTATTGACAAAGATTATAGCTGGCTTTTGTTGTTTCTTGATTTCCAACCACATTTTTTCTGTTCCGACTTGAACACCACTTGATGCATCTACAAAAAGAATAGCTGCGTCAGCTACTGACATAGCATGTTCAATGTCACCAATCATCTCATCTGCACCAGGTGCATCAAGAAGATTAATTTTTGTTTCTTTGAATTCCAATGGAATCAAACTTGTTGTCAAAGAGTTTTGTTTTGTTTGTTCTTCTGGCGTGTAGTCAGAAATAGTATTTTTCTTTTCTACACTTCCTTTTTTATCGATTCTTCCTGATATAAAAGCCAATGACTCTGCCATTGAAGTTTTACCGCTACCTAAATGTCCTAACAGAATCACGTTTTTAATTGTACTAGCTTTATATTCGCTCATATATTAATATCTCCTCTCAAAAAAACGCTTTCAATCTATATTATTATATCATAATAACAAAAAAAGAAAAGAATTTTTAAATCCCTAATAATCTAAAGCAAAGGACAAGAAAAAAACAAAACATTTAACAATGCTTTGTTTTAATCTCTCTCATAAATCTTATCGATAAATATCCGGAAGATTCTCTTTTTGGTTGACAAGAACTTGCTCAATTGCTTCGAATGCATTCCTTTTTTGCATAGGCATGCAATCTTCACAGAAATTAGGTTTTGTGCAGTTGGCACAAAATACACTTGTCATATCTTTGTACTCTTCGATGATAGCTAATGTTGCGTCAATGGTTTCTATTTCGTCGTCCCGTCTTAAATAATAATAGGCATCCAATACCTCTTCGACTACTTTGTCCTGCAACTCGCTAACACCTTTGAATTCTTTTATTCTCTGAGATGTTTTCATACGTCAGCTCCTTTGTATATTAAATTTGATCTCTTATAAATATTATACGAAAAATACGAGACTAAATAAATAACAAATTACTCATTTTCAAGAAAAAAATTATTTATGCTATCTATTTTTTGTATTTATTGAATATTATGTTTTTAGGATATAAGAAAATGAAAATTATAGCGAATATAACCGAAAATGGAAACAAGAATATCATCGCAAGATTCATTATGATTTCATATAGAAAACTACTATTGTGATATGGGTGTTTCTTGATTCTTGATATAAGAGCGCTAAAAGGCAATCCAGATACATTGCCTAGCATCATCATTTGAATTGAGGCTATAATTACTTTGGTTTTTTTCTTACCGTATTCTTTCAAAACATTTTCATATGTTATTTTTTCTGGATAACCATTATTATCCGCATAATGTTGTGCAAAATATATGGCTAGAGCTTCCTCGGTTTTTATAAAGGTGCTGTCGCCTTTTAAAAAAGCTTCAATCTCTTCCTTATCCATTCCTTGTCTTAATGCCATAGTTGCATGAGCATAACTACAAACTTCACAGCCATTTACTTCAGTAACTGCAAGCATTATTCTTTCAACAAAATGTCGGTCCAAGTCCTTGGTGAATACATTAAGCATCAATCTTCCCATAGCTCTGTAGCTTAATGAGTATATAATTAGATATTCAATTAAATTATATCGATGTCTATATCCTTTATTCATGTTCGATTTCTCCAAACTAAATAATTCACATTAGGATTATATCACATAACTTTTGATTTAAATTAAAAACATAATAGCACTACTGTAATAATAAGATGTTATTAGACACAGAAAACAAAAAGCAATCAGACCGATAAAGGATTAATTGCTTTGTTCATAAAATGGCAGGGGTGACAGGATTCGAACCCGTACAAACGGTTTTGGAGACCGAAAAGGCAGTGTGGTTAATCAATTTTCTGTTGTTTTATCAAAATCACGATATGAGATTTGGCTCAAGAATTCCTTATTAATTTTATGACCGCAACTCTCACCAATAACAGTATCAGCTCCACAAAAAGGGCACCTAGCTGTGTCTCCG
>CALMFM010000049.1 GCA_937862575.1 uncultured Bacillota bacterium | reverse complement strand
GTAGGGGCTGCAGCCAGTAGCCTATGCCATTCTTCAAGAGATAGAAAGTCCTCGGATTTGCATGCGGAAGTACGATGTCGTATTAAAGGCGTATCACTACATCAGCATTAAGCGAAGTTGCCATCGGAGTGACCTTTTACCTACTGTGGTAGGTATATAACCACGCATAAGCAGTAACATGTTTTAAGTTAATGTTATGCAGAAGTTGATGAAGTTCAGGTAGCTGCATCAAAATTCAAAATTTCACCTGTAGATACTGAATATACCCCATAATCAAACTAGCTAACTGCAATTTAAATTTTAGATTGTTCTTCTTTTACAATCTCCTTGGTCTTTTCCGATTCAGGTTCTGTCTTCAGCAATTTGAGGAAGTATCTCTCTGAAAAGCCGGAAAGAAATGCTGCAAATACCATAGTTTCTTGTGTGTCACTGAACACCGAACTGAGTGAGCCCATTGATATGAGCATGAACATAACCAATCCTGCGAAGGATCCAAATATTGGTCTTATTTGGAATAGAAGCACAGCTTCTTCGTATGCCTCCAAATTAGTTTCAGTAGTTCGGACCTGAAGAAGGCCACTGAGAAATCCGCCGATACCACCAATTATGCAAAAACTGAGAGCAACAGCCCAGCCGCCGATCAAAGGTATCAAGCTCCGATATTCCTCCAGCGAATTGGCTGCTACAAATGTCGCTTTCAAGTATCCAGTCAGATCAACATACGGAAAATATTGGTCAAACATGCCCAACATTGGGAATAGAAGAACATATATAACTAATAAAACGAATCCCCAGAAGCGAAGGGATCTCAATCTCTCTATCTGCAAACCTGTATTGATTCTTTTAGCCAGAATGTCTTTATTAATTGCGCTGACAATTTCCTCAACTGAGGCATTACAATTGCTTTCAGAATAAGCCGGACTCGGATTGGCAACATGGAAATCCGTTTCGCAACTTTGCAATAATTTCTCATAAAAATCTTTAATTTTTGGACTGAATCGATCCAACTCTAAGCTTATTTCATGGGTTTTTGAAATTTTTATATTCTTAGGGAGAATCCAGACCATTCGTTCTTCTGCTTTGTCCAATAGTGTAGATGCGTAAATAAGATCCATCTTCCCTAACTTCTGCTTTTCCAGAATTTGTTTGGCTAAAGTCAGTAATTCTTTTATGAAAGTCGAAAGATCTAGGTCACTATTTTCAGGATTTTCGGAAAGAGAATTCCTGAATTTCCCTTCAAGATCCATATACCGGCTACGAAGTTGGGATGCAAAATAGTCTTCATATGTAATTCTTACAACAAGAAATTCATAAATCTTCTTCGGTATATGTCTAATCCTAGCTAAAAGTATTGGCTTTTTGATGCCAATTTGTGTCCAATTCGGAGGCACCTTCCAGTAATCTGAAGCAAGGAGTTTCTTCCATTCGTCATATTTCAAATCTTCTGATTTGTCCTTGGTTGCAGGAGT
>CALMFM010000048.1 GCA_937862575.1 uncultured Bacillota bacterium | reverse complement strand
ATTCCATCGGGAATCGACCCGGAAACTGGAGTTGTCAGAGGCACCGCTATCAAGTCAGATTTGACCGGTATAGTAGGTGCTTATAAGCTTGGTAACTTGTTAGGAAAAGCATTGGATTATCAAGGGGAAATAAATGTCCTAGATATCGGTCTCGCCTCTCCTTATGAAGTAAGCCGTAGATATGTGGATATTCAATCATGCAAATTAGAAATTCCTGTTTTAAAACATGATATAAACAAATATACAAAAGGTGCTGGAGTATTCATAGGTGGAAGAGACTCGATGATGGGATCAATTCAGATGTCAGCTCAGTCGGGTCTTAAAAGCGGACTTGGAATATCATTTGTCTATACAAAGACAGAATACCCATATACCCAATTTTATCCCGAATTAATTATGGATGACATTCGAGGCGAATCTCTGATAGAGCGATTAAAAAAGGCAAGTGTAGTTGTATTTGGACCGGGAATGCCAGAAAAAGACGCTGATTATATACAACTAATGAATCAGATTTTAGAATTGGATGTCCCAATTGTCATTGATGCTTCAGGTCTTAGTTATCTTGATTTAAATCGTGACTATCACGGTAAGAAAATAGTAGTGACTCCGCATATCGGAGAACTAGGTAAATTATTCAAAGTAAGTCCTAGCGACATCAAGATGATGCCATTGGACTTCATCAAGAATTTGACCGATATAGGAATCAGAGTAATCCTTAAGGGAGCCACGACAATCATTCAAAACGAAGTCGAAACAATATTCGTTCAAGCTAAGAACCCAGGTCTGGCGACTGCCGGAAGCGGAGATGTGCTAGATGGAATATTGGCGGGATTTTTGGTTCACCAAGATATCGATAAAGCGATTTTGTCAGCTGTTTGTTTACACACAAAAACAGCCAAACTTGCGGCAAACAAAGTAGGAACAATCTCTTTGACTGCTTCCGATATAATTAACCATATTTCCGAAGCGATAATGAAGGAGGAACATCATGTATAAAAACATCAAACCAAAGATATCTGAAAAAGCTTTTATTATGCCACAAGCTATTGTTGTGGGTGATGCGACAATCGGTTCGTTGGCCAGCATCTGGTTCAACGCTACCGTAAGAGGAGACATGGCACCCATAACCATAGGTGAAGGGACAAACATTCAAGATAATGCAGTAGTTCATACAGATACGGCCTTACCAACAAATATCGGAAAATATGTGACTGTCGGGCATTCAGCGATAATTCACGCCGCAACTGTTGGGGACTATGCTCTAATTGGAATGGGATCTATTATTCTAAATAAGGCTACGGTTGGCGAGTATGCGATGGTAGCTGCAGGAACAGTTATTCCGCCAGGCAAAACAGTTCCACCGCGAACATTGGTAATGGGAAATCCGATGCGGATTGTTAGAGAATTAACTGAAGAAGAAATAGCCTCAAATAAGAAAAATGCACTAACATATATTACTTTAGCAGAAGGTTATAAAAATGACTAAAGAAGCATTGATAGCCAAAACAGTAGCATATGTTGAAATGCACATGGCAGGAGAAAGCACTGGACACGACATCCATCATGTTAGAAGGGTCTATCAAATGGCCTTGAATCTTTCTAAAGGTTTGGAAGTTGACATATTAACGATTTCCTTAGCCTCTTTATTGCATGACCTGGACGATTATAAAATATCCAAAGACACGAACAAAGCTCGTGATTTTCTAAAGAACAATTGTCCTGAGCAGGAAGAGAAAGTCATGAATATCATTGATAACATGTCTTTTTCATCACATAAACAAGGGAAATCAGTCAACACCATGGAGGGGAAGATTGTTCAGGACGCTGACCGGCTTGATGCTTTAGGTGCAATCGGTATTGCTAGATGTTTTGCTTATACCGGTAAAGTCGGGAGACCGATATATAATAACAATAAAGATGATGTTTCCGGTATAGCTCATTTTTACCAGAAATTGCTTGATTTAAAAGATTTAATGAACACGGATAAAGGCAGGAAAATAGCGATTGAAAGAACTGAATTCATGAAAAATTACCTTGAAAGATTCTTCAAGGAATGGAAAGGTGAATGATATGAAAGAATACACTTTAATGGAATTGGCTGAAGGGCTTGAAAAAGGTAAATGGACCTCTGTTGATCTTGTGTCAATGTATATTGACCAAATCTCCAAATATGACCAAAGCGGTCCGTCACTAAACGCCATCGCCGAGATTAATCCCGAGGTTTTTGAAATAGCTAGACTTCTGGATATGGAAAGAAAATTCAAGGGAACGAGAAGCATTCTTCACGGTATCCCTTTGGTAATTAAAGACAATATCAACACAAAAGACAAGATGCATACATCCGCAAATTCATTGGCATTGGCTGATTTTTATGCACCATATGATGCTTTCATCGTCAAAAAACTTAGAGATGCAGGCGCAATCATCCTTGGTAAAGCAAATCTTTCCGAATTTGCCTATTTCATGAGTTTTGACGATATGCCTTCGGGATATGGAAGCCGTTTTGGCCAGGTTAAGTGTCCATATAGTGACAAAATAGATCCCCTTGGATCTTCAACCGGATCCGCAGTTGCGGTTGCGGCAAATATGATTCCGGTAGCTATTGGAACCGAAACAAACGGTTCATTGACAGCTCCTGCTCAAAATAACAGTATTGTTTCGATAAAGCCAACACTTGGTCTTGTATCTAGAACGGGAATAATTCCCATCACTCACTTACAAGACACTGCGGGACCGATGTCAAGAACCGTGGCGGAAGCAGCCTACCTGTTGGAATTAATCGCTGGAGTCGATGAAACAGATCTCATGACTCGTTTGATGCCGGATAAAGAATACAATTTCTCACAAACTTTTGATAAGCCAATTAGCGACCTTAATATTGGATTTCTGACCTTTACTAACTTTAAATATGATGAAGAAGAAATCAAAATACTTGATGAAGCAAAAAAAGTCCTATCACCATTAGCAAGAGGCACAAAAGATATAAGTTTTGAGCATCCGGACATGCCAAACCATAAGTCGTTGATATATGAGTTTAAAGTTGACTTGAACCAGTATTTTTCCACTGTAAGAGGTTTTTCTCCGATTAACAGTCTTCAGGAATTGATTGAATTCAATAAGAAAGATCCTGAACGCTGTTTGAAATATGGTCAAAGCATCTTCGAAGCCTCAGAAGCAACTTCGGGGACTTTGAAAGAACCTGAGTATATTGAAGTGAGAAAGAAACTCCTGGAAGATGCTGAAGAATTCAATCGAATAATGGATAGTGAGAAGATTGATGTTATAATCATGAACAGAAGAACATCTCACGCTCCAATAGCTGGAAATCCAGTGGTCGCAGTTCCAGCCAAAGAGCTAAACGATGATACTCCGAGATCGCTATTTTTCGTGGCGAGAAACTACGATGACCAAGCCTGTATCAGAGTTGCGTACCAATACGAGATTCACACTAAACACCGCATTAAACCAAAACTAAAATAGAGGCACATTTTTTATGTGCTTATTTATTTTTTTAAGTTAAAATCGATAATAGTATTGATACCAAATAGTATTTATAATACAATAATATATGACTCGGAGGTGAGATGTTTGTCTCGTCTTAAACAGTTTCAGGAAAAGCAAAAAAAACTATCTAGGTTTCAGGCTCTGAAATCTATTTTTACGTCAGCCGCAATGACTGTGGCTGTTGTAATCGTAGCTGCTGTGGCGATTCCTGTAAGTCCTTCAGGAAGCATTGACAGCGTTGAAGCCTTTACAAATGTTGTAACCTACACGGTTAACATTACCGATGAAGATAACGCGATTATGATGGATACGCTTTGCGTTCGCTTGGAAAATCAAGTTGAAGTGTACGAGAATAGTTTGAATCTCGGGGTCAATTCAGGATTGTTCGACAACCTGAATCCGGAAACGGAATACACATTAAGAATCATGGCAAACAAAGGATACGGATTGGAAGTTCTCGATCGAGTAACCTTGAAAACAGCCGAAAGGACCGGCGGAGCTATCACCGGAATAAATCTGTTGTCGGAAGAGGACGCATGGACGATTGATTACTCTATAGGGTATTTCATCAGCGATCCATTTGATGAGTATAAATCAGTTCAATTAAGATATGCGACCAAATTTGATAGTGAACCTGATTATCAGTTCTACAATTCTCTGTCTTTGGATGAATTGGGAAGAGAAACATTTATTCAAAATATCTATAATGAGAATCAACAGATAAATATAATTCTTGAAGCAATAAACCAAAATGACGAAATAGTGGAACTGGACAATGTAACTCTACATACTCCTTTCAAATTCTACGCATCAATGGGTATTGAACATGTGACAAACAGAAGTGTTTCAGTATATGTCTGGCCAGAACCAGTCAGCGGTGTAGAAATCGAGTATGAACTCGTTTTGATGAGACTCGGTTATGTCATCGATACTCGCAAAATTGTTCCTATGAGTCATGAAGATGAATGGCAGATGGAACCACAGAGTTCTGAGATTACATTTGATAGGTTGGTGCCGGAAACGGATTATACAATAATGTTGATTGCCAGATATTCTGATCCGTACACTTTGGCTGAAGTGGAAAAAACCGTTGCCAGTGAAGAATTCACAACAACACCTGATTTTGATTATGATATCCAGGTGGTTGAAGAAACTGACCACTATCGTGTGACGCTAACCATCACACCGCAAGATGCAATTTATGATTATGCTTATTACAATACTTTTATTTATGTAGACGGCTTTTATCAGTATTATTACTATCAAAGTTTCACTTTTGAAACAATCGATGATACACTCTATGTCAGCTTTGAAATATATAAACCTGCGGCAGAGGATTATCGAATCATGATTGGTATTACAGATACTGAATCTTATATACACTTTGTGATTGTTTATACAATCGAAACTATCCAGGAGGGTTAATATGAAATTTGATTTCAAGAACAAAACAAAAGAAGAAAAAATAACAATCATCACTGTAACAGTCGTTATCTTCATCTGTCTTTTCCTCGGCATCTTTGCGTCCATTATATTCCCGGGTTCGCAATTCGCCTTGATTATCGACAATTCTATCGGCAAATTCTTCAATTTAGCCAACTTTTTCACGAATAATTATGTAACTATTCTCGAATCACTAGCGATATTGATTTTCATTTGGGTTGTATATAAGATTCTTGTCTTTGTCATCACGATGTTCATCAAGCGTGGGCACCGCAGCGAAACAATCGGTAAGTTGTTCGTTAGTACCGTCAAATACCTTTCAGTTGTAGTTGCATTATTCCTAATATTGTCAGCTTGGAATGTTCCTACTCCGACTCTGTTAGCAGGTGCTGGTATCATCGGTTTGGCTTTGAGTTTTGGCGCTCAGAGTTTGATTGAAGATATATTCGCTGGATTGTTCATCATTTTTGAAAAGCAATTCGCTGTAGGTGATGTTATTCAAATCGATGGTTTCCGCGGTATCGTAAAGGAATTAGGCCTTCGTATCACAAAATTCGAAGACTTGAACGGTGATGTTAAGATGATTAATAACTCTGACATCAGAGGAGCGATAAACACATCCAGTCAACTGTCTCCAGCCATCTGCAAAGTTTCAATCTCTTATAATCAAGATGTCGAACAGTTTGAATCTTTCATGAGAGAAAACGTCAAAGATTTAAAAGATAAGATTCCGACAATCCACAGAGGTCCGTTCTATGATGGTATTGACTCATTCGGCGATTCCGGAATTACTGTACGGGTAGTTGCTTGGGTTAAGGAAACAGATAAGAATCATACAGTCAGGGAACTTAACAAACATATCAAGATCTTGTTTGACAAGAACAACATCGAGATTCCATTCCCTCAAGTTGTCGTTCATCAGAAAGACAAAAACTAAATCGGAACCAAAAGGCGAACTCTAAAAGTCGCCTTTCTTTTTAGCTATTAAAATCTAGTGAATTCTAAAAATATTTGTTGAAAGTGAAGCGTTTTGATTATATAATATAGTAAGCGCTTACTTAATTATTTATCGGAGGTTAAGATGATTAAAACGATTGAAGAAGCTTTGACTTTTATCAAGGTTAACAAAATCGAAATGATTGATTTCAAGTTGATTGATTTGGATGGAAGATGGAGACACATTACAATACCAGCAGCCAATTTTAAACCGTCTTTATTTGAAAGCGGTATTGGTTTCGACGCTTCAAATTATGGCTTTGCGCCTGTTGAAAACAGCGATATGGTGTTCGTGCCGGACATTACAACGATGAGAATTGATCCTTTCACCAAAGTCCCAACCGTTATCATGGTTGGGGATGTACTTGTCATCGGCAAAGATAATGTTCCGTTTGACCAGTACCCTAGAAACATCGCCAAGAGAGCGGAAGAGTACATGGAAGAGACGGGAATTGCGGACACAATTTTGATGGGTCCTGAATATGAATTTCATATATTCGATCATGTGGCTTTTGAAGTAAAATCAAATTCAGCTTTCTACCACGTTGATACAGCTCAAGCCGAATGGCATTCGGGAAAGATGACTGATGACAACAACGGCTATCAAGTTTCCACCAAAGGCGGATATCATATTGATATTCCTAATGACATAAATTATGATTTGCGTAGTCAAATCTGTAATTTGATGAATGAATGGGGAGTAGCTGTCAAATATCATCATCATGAAGTCGGCGGGTCCGGACAGATGGAAATAGAAGTGGAATTCGACAAGATGAGCAAGATGGCCGACAACACCATGATCGCCAAATATCTTATCAAGAATTCCGCGAATAAAGCGGGTAAGACAGCGACATTCATGCCAAAACCGTTAGGTGCGGAAGCCGGCAACGGACTTCATGTGCATATGATGCTTTTCAAAAATGGTTCGCCTTTATTTTATAACGAAAAGAACTATGCCGGGCTTAGTGATACAGCCATGTATTTCATGGGTGGTATCTTAAAACACATCAAGAGCTTGTGCGCATTTACCAACCCTTCAACCAATTCCTATAAACGACTGATTCCTGGATACGAAGCACCAGTGACGGTAGGATACGCAACCGCTAACAGATCAGCAGTTGTTAGAATACCTGCTTATGCCAAAAAGCCGGAAGTCAAACGCTTCGAACTAAGAAACCCTGACGCGACTTCAAATCCATATTTCGCTTTCTCAGCCATATTGATGGCAGGCCTTGATGGAGTCATCAAAAAGATTGACCCGAGAGACTATAATTGGGGACCGTTCGATTTCAATCTTTATCATCTAAGTGAAGATGAGAGAACTAAAATTGATTCACTTCCTAGGTCTTTGAACGAAGCACTTGATGCTTTGGAGAATGACCACCAATACTTGCTTGAAGGCGGGGTATTCCCGAAAAGATTAATTGATATTTGGATTTCAGAAAAACGTCTGGAAGCTCGAAAAATAGACAATATTCCTCATCCTGCCGAATTTAAGAAGTATTATGATTTTTAAAATAATGAAACGGATTATGATTCAATAATCCGTTTTTTCTATTTTTAAAGTCTTTCTATTATGATATAATAATATAGTTGGAGAGTGACAAAATGAAAGACTTGCTTATTGAAAAACTTAAAATTTTCCTTTTGTTTCTAGGTTTCTATCTCATGGTGGAAATCGTTACTTTCCTATGGGTCGATTTCAGTTTCTTGCCAAAAGACATCCTTATCGACTTGGTTATTGTATTTTCCGTGAGTTCTCCAATACTACTTATCAGATCGGTGAAATGGTCGGTTATCTATGTTAGCGTATTGTTTTTCCTTATGGTAGTGCTTTTCTTTGTGAATGCGACTATGTATTCGGTATATTATGATTTATTCACCTTGCAACAACTTCAACTAATTGGAGAAGCGGCTGATGTCATCAATGCGGATCTGATTTCCTGGTGGAGCGTCGCAATCAGTTTTGGATTTCTGGCAGTATTCGGATTTCTGGCGTTTCTTTTAGTAAAACATTTAAAGAAACACAGACATTATATTGAAAACTATTATCGCAAATCTTTGGTTGCTTTCTTTGTAAGTGCCATTTTGGTATTTGGATTCTTCATGATTGACATCAGTTCAATCAATTCTTATTTGGAAGACAACAACGTTACCGCGTATAAACGGGCATCATTTGAAAAATACGGTATCCTTGGTTATTACACTAAGGAAATTGAAGATATCATCGAAAACAATGACAACAATTATGATATTACTCCGGTTCTCTTATCGGAGCCTACAGAGTATTTCGGCGAACTTGAAGGATACAATGTGGTAACCATTATGTTGGAATCAATCCAGCCTTTCGCAATCAACGAGGTTTTGACGCCTAACATGTATAGGTTGGCTCAAGAAGGGCTCAATTTTGAGAATAGTTATAGTGAAAATAAAACCAATGTTTCGGAATTGATTGGAATAACAGGGAATTATCCAACAATAAGCCTATTTCCGGTAGACAATACTTATGATTTCTCTTATGCTCTGCCTTATGTCCTGAGGGACCAAGGATATGCGACTACATATCTTCACGATAACGTCGTTACTTTCTATGTTCGGGGAGCGATGATGCCGCAGCTCGG
>CALMFM010000047.1 GCA_937862575.1 uncultured Bacillota bacterium | reverse complement strand
TTACAAAACACAGATGAAAATTTCATTTAAAGGAAATCAAGCCTAAGGCTTGTTTTTTTTATATTTTTTATTCATATTCGTTGATTTTGTATGAATTTTATGTTAAAATATCTTTGAAGTTCAAAATATTTGAAATTATAAATAATAAAAGGAGTTATTATGAGTAAAATTGGAGTAGCTGTCTGCGGAAATTCCGGAATCGATTACATGGTTCATGACAAGGAAATTAGAAAATTCAGATCCTTGTTGGTGATTGAAGAGAAAGAATTCGAGGACTTCGTGGACATCAACGCTGATGATTTCTATGCTCAGCTGAAAACAAACCCTGACTTAGATATTCATACAGCCCAAACCAGTACAGGGTATTTAGTTGACATGTATAACGAAATGCACTCTGCGGGATACGATGAATTGATTATTATTACAATTTCCAAAGAATTGAGTGGCACATATCAAAATGCGATTTTAGCTGCGGGAATGGTAGACATCAAAGTCCATGTATTCGATTCGTTATCACTTTCCTATGTGGAAGCATTGATGGCAATCACCGCAAAAAAAATGGCCGATCAAGGTAAATCGGTTGAAGAGATTTTAGATGAGCTAGTATTCATCCGCGACCACAACCACATTTTTGTGGCTGTAGACACTTTGAAGTATCTAGTGAAAAACGGACGGTTATCCAACGCCAGCGGTTTGATTGGATCACTTCTGAAAATTAAACCTTTGTTGGAAATAGCCAAAAACGGTAAGGTAGAGACGATCACAAAGATTAGAACTACAGCCAAAGCCAGAGAAGAAATGAAAAAACGTTTCTTTGAGGAAATCAAAGGTAAAAAAGTCACACCTTTCATAGTTTACACAAACAACATGCAGGAGATGTTCGACATCAAAGATGACTACGAAGCCGAGGGCTTGGAAGACATGCTTCTGATTCCACTAACACCAGTGGTCGGATGCCATGCGGGTCCAGGCACCATGGGAGTTGGTTACATTGAAAGAAGACATTAGACTAAGAGAAGCCAAAGCGGTCGTCAATGAACTGCTAGTTGAAATATTCAATAGAATTCTGGCCATTGAAGAAGAAGCCTTGAAAGAAAAAGGCGTGAAACTTTCAATGAGCGAAATCCATGTTCTCGAAGCCATAACCAAAGCTGAAGAACCGACGATGACCAACATCGCCAATAAATTGGGAATAACAGTCGGATCCTTGACTGTTTCCGTAAATACTCTATATCAAAAGGGGTATGTATCCCGTGAAAGAGACCCGGAAGATCGCCGTAAAGTGATCATTGGTATCTTGCCAAAAGCGGAAGAAGTACTCGAAAAACACAATGATTTTCACAACGAGATGATAAATTCAATATTTAACGATCTAAAGGTAGAAGAAGATGAACTCTTAATTTCCTCCCTTAGAAAACTCTCTTCTTATTTTAAACAATAGATGCTTGCTCGTTTTATAAAAAATAGCGGAATCCTCACCGCTATTTTTTATATGTTAAGTTTACTCAACTACGATACACTGTACTGGGCAGTTTGCTTCACAAACTCCACAATCGATGCAGGCATCTGGATCGATTACGTAGATATCTCCCTCGGCGATGCAATCAACTGGACAATCAGACTTGCATGTTCCACATGCGATACAAGTATCCAAAATTTTTCTAGGCATTACGATTTCCTCCTATTGAGTTTTTATTGACCAGTAATATTGTATCAATGAACACTGTTTTTGTAAATAAGAAAATCGATATTTTTGTAAAACAAAAGCAAATAATCTTGCATAAAACAGCCTATTTTGATACAATAGTTTCTGTCAAACAGAAGGAGTGATTATATGCCACTTTGGTTACAGATCGTCTTACCGATATTGACTTTGTTGATTGGTGCCGTCGTCGGCTTCTTTCTTTCAAGATCTTATTTCAAAAAATACTTGGAAAAGAACCCGCCTATCAATGAGAACATGATCAGGGCTATGATGAGCCAGATGGGAAGAACACCATCGGAAAAACAAGTCCGTCAGGTCATGCAGTCGATGAAACAAGCGAAATAGTCCAGAAAAAAAGCCGATAAAATCGGCTATTTTTTTTCAAACCATCGATCGAGTCTGTCGCTAATGGCTATTTTATTTTCAGTACCTTTTCGAATCCTGTTGAAATTGGACTTATGTCTTATGAAAATAAGTACTACCGACAAGAACAGAATTACTACGAAATAGATGTCATACAAATCATTGTTAGGCGACAGTATATACATCAAGAATCCTACATAAAAAGCATTCATTGCGGATAATGTTGAAGCCAAAGAGATGTATCTGGTTATTATCGCAATCAAAAAGAAAGCAGGAATCAAGGCCAATGCCAGAACAGGCGAATATGCCAACAATAATCCAAAGGATGTGGCTACACCTTTACCGCCTCTGAATTTAAACCAGACCGGGAATATATGTCCCAAAACAGACGCAAATCCATAAACTAGTGGATGAAACATTTCTGTTCCCGGAAAAATTATATTATTTTTTATCAAGTAAACCAAGAGCCCGGCTTTCACGGTGTCAAGTATAAGTACACTGGTTCCAATAAACTTACCAAATACTCTATATGAGTTTGTGGTTCCGATATTTCCACTTCCGTACTTGCGAATATCTTCATGTCGGAAGTATCTTCCCAATATATATGAAAAAGGAATTGAACCTAAAAGATATGCCAATAAAACAAAACCGTATTTAATAATCATGCCGCACCTCCAATTGCTGAAATTATACCAAAAAAAAGCCAAAAAAGAAAGAAAAATTATTATAAATTTGATATAATAAATACTAGATGACAAAGGAGCAGATTGATATGGCAAACCAGAACAATGACTACAATGCTAAATCCATACAAATTCTCGAAGGCTTAGAAGCTGTCCGCAAACGTCCAGGAATGTATGTTGGTTCGACAGACTCGCGAGGCCTTCATCATTTAGTGTGGGAAGTCATCGATAATTCGATAGACGAAGTCCTCGCTGGATTTGGTAAATCAATTAAAGTGGAAGTCTTTGAAGATAATTCCGTAAAAGTCACAGATGACGGACGCGGAATGCCAGTAGACATGCATTCATCAGGTATGACGGGTGTAGAGGTTATCTTTACCAAATTGCACGCAGGCGGTAAATTTGGCGCCGATGGAGCATACAAAGTCTCAGGTGGCTTGCATGGTGTTGGAGCTTCAGTTGTAAATGCACTTTGTGAATTCCTAGAAGTAACCGTCCACCGTGATGGTTTGATGTATAAGATGCGGTTTGAACACGGTGGTAAAAAGGTTGAAGACCTGATAGTCATAGGCGAAACCAAAAAGACCGGAACTGAAGTTTTATTCAAACCTGATCAAACAATTTTTTCTACAACTCTGTTTAATTTCCAGACCCTAGAAGAAAGAATCAGAGAAAGTGCATTTTTGATCAAAGGATTAAGAATGCAACTAATCGACTATCGGTCCAAACAAAAACGATCTTTTGTATTTGAGAACGGAATCAAAGAATACACCGAATTTCTTGATAAGACAAAATCACCATTACATAAGCCGGTATACTTTACCGGAAAACAAAACGGAATCGAAGTTGAGATTTCTTTCCAATATACAAAAGCCTATTCAGAAAATATCTTGTCTTTTGTCAACAATGTCAGAACAAGAGACGGTGGAACTCATGAAACTGGATTCAAATCAGCTTTTACTAAGATATTCAATGATTATGGACGTAAGATGAATTTCATCAAGGAAAGAGATGCTTCCCTTGAAGGTGCTCATGTTCGTGAAGGTTTAACCTCGATCATCTCGGTGAGAATACCTGAGAACCTTCTGCAGTTTGAAGGACAGACCAAAAATAAATTAGGAAGTCCGGAAGCTAGACCTGCAGTTGAAAATGTCGTTTCCGAAAAACTATACGTTTACTTGACAGAAAATCCTGCAGTTTCCAATATGTTAATCGAGAAGATGGTTAAAGCCAGATTAGCTTGGGAAGCAGCCAGAAAAGCTCGTGATGACGCCAGATTAGTAAAGAAAATTAAAAAACAAGAAACAATTCTTTCTGGGAAATTGGCTCCTGCCAGTACCAAGAATGCCAAAATAAACGAATTGTTCCTAGTTGAAGGTGATTCTGCCGGAGGTTCCGCAAAACAAGGACGCGACCGGACATTCCAAGCTATCTTGCCTTTGCGAGGAAAAGTAATAAACGCAGAGAAACAAAAGATGGAAGATGTTTTGAAAAACGAGGAAATCTCAACCATTATCAGCACTATAGGTGCGGGAATCGGCAGCGATTTCCAATTGGCCAAGGCAAACTATAATAAAGTCATAATCATGACCGATGCCGATACCGACGGCGCTCATATTCAAGTATTATTGATAACTTTCTTCTTCAGATACATGCCGGAACTAATCGAAGCCGGAAAACTATACATCGCCTTGCCACCGCTTTATAAGATTTCTTCAAAAGCAAAAGGCGACCTTTATGCATGGGACGAGGTCCAAAGAGAAAGCATCTCTAAGAAAATATCGAATTACACCATTCAGAGATACAAAGGTCTGGGTGAAATGAATTCAACACAATTGTGGGATACGACCATGAATCCAAAGACCAGAGCTTTGATTCAAGTCAAAATAGATGATCTTGCAGACGCAGAACAAAGGATTTCAGTACTCATGGGTGATAATGTCGAACCACGTAAAGAATGGATTGACAACCACGTATCGTTCGAGAACGATGACGATTTTGAAATCGGGGTGACTAACAATGGCTGAAAAATCAACCAAAGCCAAGATAGATGAATTCTTGGAAGAAAACATCGTCCCGATGAATTTGGAGAAGTTGGTCGGAGACCGCTTCGGCAAATATTCGAAATACATTATCCAAGACCGTGCTCTTCCTGACGTAAGAGATGGTTTGAAACCGGTTCAAAGACGTATTCTTTATGCCATGGACAACCTTGGTATGAATCATGATAAACCTTATAAAAAATCCGCGAGAATCGTCGGAGACGTTATCGGCAAATACCATCCTCATGGAGACCAAAGCGTTTATGATGCCATGGTTAGAATGTCCCAGGAATGGAAAACCAATGTTCTGTTGATTGACATGCATGGTAACAACGGATCGATAGATAACGATCCAGCTGCGGCAATGCGTTATACCGAAGCAAGACTTTCGGTTTTCTCAGAAGCTTTACTGGAAGATATTGACAAGAAAACCGTTACTTTCGTACCGAATTTTGACGACAGTGAAATCGAACCGACAGTTCTCCCTGCCAAATTCCCTAATCTGCTTGTCAACGGTGCTCAAGGTATGGCTACCGGTTACGCAACCAATATCCCTCCTCATAATTTCACCGAAGTGTTGAAAGCCGCGATATACAGAACCAAGAATCCTAATTCCAATGTCGACGACTTATTGGCATTCATCAAAGGGCCAGATTTTCCGACCGGTGGTATTGTTGAAGGCGAGAAAGAGATTCGTAAAGCCTTTTTAACTGGAAAAGGAAAAATAGTTGTCAAGAGCAAAGTGACTATTAAAGACACTTCTTTGATTATTGAAGAAATTCCTTATGAAGTAAATAAAGCCGATCTGGTAAGAAAAATAGATGATATCAGAATACAGAAGAAAATCGATGGCATCCTCGAAGTCAAAGACATGTCTGATCGAAACGGTCTTTCGATTGTTGTCTCTTTGAAGAAAGAAATCGCTTCAGACGTAATACTTGCATACTTATTTAAAAATACCGATCTCAAAATAACCTATAATTACAATATGGTGGCTATCTCCACAAGAAGCCCGCAATTGATGGCGCTTACGGAAATATTGGATGAGTTCATTCAACATCAGAAAGAAGTAATCCGCAACCGTTCCAATTTCGAAATGAGAAAAGCCGAAAAAAGAAAACATATCGTGCTTGGCTTCTTGAATATGGTCGATGTTTTGGATGAAGTTATCGCTTTGATTCGCGAATCACTAGGAAAGAAAGACGCCATCGACAGATTGATTGAGCGCTTCAATTTCACCGATGTTCAAGCTGATGCGATAGTATCTTTACAACTGTATCGTTTATCGACTACGGACGTCAAGGAAATGCGGAAAGAAGCCACGGAATTGACCAAACAAATCAACAGACTACAAAAAATCCTGACCAATGAAGGCGAGCTTGAAGCGGTAATCATCGAAGAACTTGAAACTTTGGCTGAAAAGTATCCAACCCCAAGAAAGACCGAAATCCAAAGCGAAATAACCAAAGTCGAAATTGATGAACAAGAATTGATTGAAAACGAAGAAGTCAAGTTTGTCATGAGCCGTGACGGCTATGTTAAACGCTCTTCACTGAAGTCATATCAGGCAACACCTGGAGAAACAGGTCTCAAGGAAAACGATATGGTCATGAAGCAATGCACATTGAATACAAGGGACCAAATCGTCATATTTACCAATTATGGAAACTATTTTATTCTTCCTGCATATAAAGTGCCAGATATGAAATGGCGAGATATCGGCGAATATATCGGTACCTTTGTCGCACTGGAAAACCTCGAAAGAGTTATGGATTTCTTGGTTGTAAAGAACTTTGAAATCGATAAATATGTCTTGATGGCAAATGAAGAAGGACAAGTAAAACAAGTCTTGCTATCGGAATTCCCTAAATCACGTATGAACAAAACATTCAATTGTATGCCTGCAAACCGCGTCAATCAAATGGTTTCGGTGGATTTGAAAGAAAGCTATGACAGAGACATTGTTTTAGCCACTAAGAATGGTTATGTACTTAAATACAGTTATGAAGAAGTTCCGGTTCAATCTTTAGGAGCGAAAGGCGTCAAAGGTATCAATTTACGCGATGATATTCTAATTGGTGCCAAATACACCACTAGAATAAACAAGGATGAAGTTATCTTCCTGACCAATCGTGGTGGTTTGATACGGGAGTTCAGCTCGAACATCGATATGAATCACCGCCCGGCAAAGGGAAAGTCCTACCTTAAATCAGTCAAGAGCAATCCGTATAAATTCGTGCAGATGATAGCTGAAAACATCTTCCGACTGAAGGATTTGATTAACATTAGGATTCTCGGTGAAAAGAGCGAAGTAGTAATACCTGGTCCAGAATTGAAACCTGACAGGTATGAAAACGGCATACCTTACATTCCGCAGTCACATAAACCTCTTTACTTATATTATGATAAGGAAAACTATCTGGAAGCAGACAAGATTATGGCCAAATTAGCCGATTCCGTATCCGAAGGCAAATCTGAGGAAGAAGAGAATGATGATGTCATGTATGAACTCGAGAAAATCATTTCCGGTTCCATCAAGAAAGATGAACCTGAAGAGGAGTTTTTAGAGGAAGAAGAGATTGACGAATTTGGTTCCGGAGAGAAACCTTTGTCAGATGAAGATGATGATGAAGACACGTTCAAAGATAATAGTTTGGAAGAAACGGAAGAAGAAGACGACGACCTCGACGATAAAATCATCCAGCAGACGCTATTTTAAACACAATAAAAACATATATCTATGATATAATCTTTACCTGGAGTTGATATTATATGAAAAAAGCACTAATAATGGCATTGGTTTTTGTAATGGCCTTTGCACTCGTCGGTTGCGACCTGTTCGGCGGAAATACGACAACCACTACCGAACAAATAACTGCCGATACCGAAAACTTCATTCCGATTTCAACAGCTACGGAACTCGCAGCCATCGAAATGGATAAATCTTATATCTTGACAGCTGATATCGATATCAGCGATTTGGAATGGGAACCAATCGGAACTTATATGGAACCTTACCTAGGAATTTTTGACGGGGACGGATTTACAATCAGCGGATTGACCATTACATCCAATTTGTTTGATTCATATGGTTTATTCGGATTTATGAAAGGCGAAGTTCGCGATTTGATTATGACTGATGTTTCAATCGACTACACCACCAGCTACTTGACTTATGCCGGAGGCATTGCCGGATTTACATTTGGAAGCATTACCGGGTCATCGGTCAACGGTGAGATAACAATCAAGAACTATGCTTCAAATACTTATGCCGGTCTTTTAACCGGATATGCTCAAGCTGAGATTACTCAAACAACTACGATTGAGGATTTCACTCCAGGACTTATTCAAAACAATGAAGTTAACGGCACCTTGAATGTCGAAGCCGGTGAAATAGCTTATCTAGGCGGTATGATTGGTAAAACATACAATGTGTCAGTAAACAATAATACTTCAATCACTCATGTCAACGTAATTGCCGAAGGCACCGATTTACCTGTCTATGTCGGCGGTTTCATCGGACATAATTACGGTGGTATTCTAACAAACTTCCCAACCGAAGTTGATGATGTTAACATCTATATTGAAGACAATGTATCCTGTAGTGTAATCAGCGTTACCAATACGGCAGCCAATCTGTTTGTCGGCGGGTTCCTGGGATTTAACCAAAAAGGTTATGTTCGCGATAATTTCTCTCAGTCTTCAATCACCATGGACGGAACACTATCCGAAGCTAACACCGTGCGAGTTGGAGGATTCTTAGGCGAAAACTTTGAATCGCAGATTGAATCTGTAGTCGTAGACATCAATATCAATTCCGATGATTTCGTCGGTGACTTCCAGAAAAGCATCTATGTAGCCGGCAGATTTACCGAACTGCTTGCGGAAGATATCTATATCACCGGCATGACGGCGATATTACCTGACACCGGAGACGATATCACTTTGATTCAAGCGTCAGACTTGCTCAACCCGAATTTCTATCAGGATTCACTCGGTTGGAGCGTTGAATTCTCAAATCTGATCATCAGCTTGATTGAATAACGATAATAAGACGGTAAAAACCGTCTTTTTTTTAAGTAAATAACATCAAATATTAGGATATGACTATATTTTTATCGAAAAAAACAGTATAATTATCTCTAGAACATTTGCGGGAGACTAACTATGAATTGTATAAAAAACATCAAGAGGAATCCCGTTCCGGCGGACGTTTTCCTCAAGACGACGAAACTGTATTATCAAATGGGTAAGAATGATTATTATATCAGTCTCTTCGAACCTAATTACGAACATATCTCCAAAAGCGTAGCCGAACAGGATGCCTACGCGTTTTTCAAAGTTTTCTTTCCAGACATGAAAATAGCCGATTCCCGAATGAGAACTCTGCTTTTGGATTCGACCGTGGCTAAAAACAACGCCGAACAAATATATAAGAATCTGGTCTACATATTCAGGTACGTGCATCAAAAAGATGTCGAGCCTTTCTTATTAAATGTCGCTGAAGTAAGTGACTTGGTTCACCTTATGTTCAAAGACACCAGTCTAAACACAAAAATCCAGTATCGTCGTTTTAAGACTTATAGTCATTCGCTTTTGGCCAAAGACTCTGGATCAATGCGTGAGAAATTGGAAGAATTGATAACTGAATTCTCCAAGCTCAAAAAAGAGGATATTTTCGAGCCGATGATTCTTAACGTCCATTTTGCGGCCGATTTTTTGAACATGCAGATATTTACCGGCGAGGTCAATGAGCTGTTGACGATATTGATGTTGTACGTCCTGTTAATCCAAGAAGGCTTCATCGTCTGCAATTATGTATCTTTCTT
>CALMFM010000046.1 GCA_937862575.1 uncultured Bacillota bacterium | reverse complement strand
CTATATTTTAGGACTTTAGAAAAGCCTTTATCAATTCGCTCTTGTCCATCCTGTCCATCATTTCATAGTATGTCTGCCAATTGCTCAAAAGATCCAATCTTACTTTTGTTGCACCAATTTTAGCAAATGGATAGTCCGCATTTTTATTTACTGGAAAGTAATATCTTTCATTGTCTTTGACTATTGTGAATCCTGCGATAAGATCGACTTCAACACCATCAATCAAATATTCTGAAAAATGGGTTGTTCCATATTCTTCAATACTTTCATTAGGCATTGCCCTTCCTATTTTTCTTAATAGAGTGGCTGTTCTTTCAGCATCTTCTTCACATATCATCAGATCAATATCGGCGACTTTATCCACTATTCCATGAAAATAAAGGAGACCTGAGCCACCCAATAAATAAAAGATATGATTTGATTCCAGTTTTTCTATCAAGTTCAAAAGAACTTTCAACATTTTGTCATCCATAGTTCATCCCTTGCATATAAATATTATCATATTCAAATTATATTTGAAATATACGTTAGAATTTTTAGAAAAGAAAAGCGATTCACCAAATCGCTTTTCACATTTTTCTATAAGGATTGGTATTGATTGTTGAAGAGATGAATTCAACTTCAGGAAACCGGTCCATAAGTTGTTTTCTTACTGCATCCACAAAAACTATCTCAACATGATGTCCAACATCAATCAGTGTTATTCCAATCTGAACAGCATCCAATGCAGTATGATATGTAACGTCTCCAGAAATATAGACATTGCAGTTTCTTTTTTTAGCTGCGTACATATGCTTACTTCCGCTTCCACCGGAAATGCCGACTGTTTCAACGTTTTTCTCGGTTTCACCGATAACAAGAACCGATTCAAGATTGAATGCAGACTTTACTTTTCCAATGAAATCCACCATCGAAGTTTTCTCGATTTTTCCATATCTGCCGATATTGTCATCTTCGTCAAGGAGCTTGAGGTCGGTAATTCCTAATTTTCCTGCCAAGATGTCATTCATTCCGCCCCAGGCTTGATCGAAATTGGTATGTGCTGAATAAACGGTTATGTTATTTTGGATAAGATTCTTCACAATCCAACCTTGCGGTGAATCAAAGGCGATGTTTGTCATCGGTTTGAACAGTAAAGGATGGTGGGAAATTATCAGATTGCATTTGTTTTTTATTGCTTCCTTGACAACTTCTTTGGTAACGTCCAAAGTAATCAATACCTTTTCGGTCTTATGATTTAGCGTACCGATTTGTAATCCGACATTGTCCCAATCATAGGCTAAATCAAGCGGATATTTTTCTTCAAAGAATTTGATTATTTCAATAGCGTTCATTTGAGTACTCCTTTGATTTGTCTGATACGATCTAGCAACTCGTTCTGTTTTTTTGGATCTCTTGTATGGGTCTGAGCCATATCGAGTGTATCGATAAGTTGTTCCAAAAAATTACAAAAACTATCGTTTTTCTTCAAGATATTGACAGGTCCGAATTCTCTTTCAAGTGGACTTAAAACCATCTTGCCTTTTTCAGCGCAGATTATTTGATAATACTTCTTTT
>CALMFM010000045.1 GCA_937862575.1 uncultured Bacillota bacterium | reverse complement strand
GGTCTAGCCAAGAAGTGTTTAGTGAGAAAGTATTAAATGAGGAAACTAAAAAAGTGCATATGAGCCAATTGACTGAATTAGTACAAAGAGACAAAAATCATCCATCAGTAATTATGTACTCAATAGCCAATGAAGCAAACACACATGAAAAAAATGCCTTAGCTTATTTTAAAGATATTTTCGCCTATACCAGAACACTTACTGAACTACCTATTATGATAGTTGAATGGGTTGATGCAGAAAGCAACAAAGTTGCACAACTAGCTGATGTAATTGGGTTAAACAGATATATTGGTTGGTATGTAGACTTAGGAGATTTAGAGACTTCAAAGAAGAAACTTATAGCCGATTTAACATCATACTACAATAAGTTTGAAAAGCCACTTATAGTTACAGAATTTGGTACAGATACAATTGCTGGCTTACATAGTCTACCAAGCACAGCCTTCAGTGAGGAATACCAACTAGATTTCATAAAGATGTATAAGGAAGTATTTAGTACACTTGATTTTGTTAGTGGAGAACATGTTTGGAACTTTGCAGATTTCATGACAAAACAAGGTATCACAAGAATAAACGGAAATAAAAAAGGAGTCTTCACAAGAAATAGACAGCCTAAAATGGTAGCCCACTTTTTAAGAGATAGCTGGAAATAAAATAAAGAATCAAGTCAAAGGATATATAAAATAAAAAGCCCATTGGGCTTTTTTTATTCCATATAGATCATAACATGCAATTATTTGTGATACGGCTCGTTGTAGTAAATTCTATATGGCAAAAATACTATGTCTGGGAAACATATAGATCTGTGTCACTCCATCTATTACCTCTACAACTCTATAAAAGGAAAAAACGAGGCAAAAAGATATTTCTAATTTTGTCAAAAAACTCCTATTATTACAGGATGGTCACCATTTATGTGTTATACAAAAAAAGAATTTTTATGGTTTATAGATAAAAAATCTGAGAATGGGTAGCCGGTATATGAGTACTGCCACTTACATTAAGTGAAGAAAATCTCAAAAAACAGCCTTCGTTTTTGGCGAAGGCTGTGATTTTTCATGGTTTTCTCAGAACATTGACATATCTGACGATCTCGGTCTGGTTTCCAGCCTGATCGGTAACGATATATTTGATGTGGTATTCGCCCGCATAATCGGCCGACACCACTCCTTCGGTTTCGGTTTCAACCGGCAAGAGACTGTTGTCCGAGGTCTCAATGCCAGCATCAACCCAGGTGTCGCCCTCGTAAATCGTATCGAGACCAGACTTCAATGTGACTACCGGAGGTGTCTCATCGACGACGGTCACGACTCTTAGCGCCTGTTTGGTAAACCCTCTGTATGTGGTCTCATAGAGGATCTGATAGACACCAACCGAAGTGATGTCGACATCATTTTCGACTATATCATAGGCAATCGTCCAATTGTTCGCTTTCGCTGTCGCTCCGTTATCCACGTATTCCGAATTAACCTCGACGGTATCGATACCTGGTTTGATCACGATCGTGACATCGGATTCTTCGACATTGATGCAGCCTATAAACAAGAAGGATAAGCTTAGGAGCAAGAAAAGCACAAGCAATCTAGATTTCATAGTCATTATCCTCCTTCCTTGCCACCAGTTGGAGCGTATCTGTGGAATCAACTACCGTAACCACATAGACATAGCGTGATTTTTCAAACACCCAGCCATTGATCGATACGCTGTAGGTAACCTTGTAGACCCCGGCAGAGTAGATATCTACGGTTCCTGATGCGACGACGGTTCCGAGATTGGTAGTAGCTCCGGCATCGACATAATCCTCGCCGACCAGTATCGTCGTTACGCCCGGATTCAAGGTGATTGTGACCAAAGCCACCGGTTCGACGACATTCACGATCCGTTTCAAAGTATAGACGACTTCGTCCTCATGGGTGATGTCATATTCGACTATGTAGCGTCCGGCATTCTCCGTATCAACATCACCGACAACCGAATATGCCAATGACGGGTCAAGAAGATCGACGCCGCCATCCGTCCAGCTTTCGCCGGCGAAGACGGTATCAAGTCCTGGCAACAGTTCACATGCCGAAGGTTTGAAGATGTAGGAAAAGAC
>CALMFM010000044.1 GCA_937862575.1 uncultured Bacillota bacterium | reverse complement strand
CTTTGATAACAGCTATACTAATATGGAAGAAGAATCGACTTGGATATCCCCTTTTGTTATTTACATCCGGAATGATTAGCTATTCTGTAGTAAATTCCAGCGGTTATTACGCTGAAACTGGAAACTATTCGATGATAGCGATGTTCTTTATTATTCTTGTATTGACACTTTTATCAGTATTTGTCTTTGTTAAAAAGAATTACTAATTTCCATATAATTATTAATCCATCAATTTTTTCGCTCAAAAGGCTTAATTTTGATGGATTTCTTTTTTAGTGATATTTTATGTGATTTTGCCAATAAAAAAGCCGCTATCATTGTTTATATTATTGAAAAGTCATTTCATTAAACTCTTCTTAATGATAAAATATCTATTAAGAGGTGAGCCGGTTTTGGATGCGTTGCTTGAAATACAGATTAAAAAACTTAAAAACGGCGAAAAAGAAGCTTTCGATAAGGTGTATGAAATGACCTATCGCAAGATTTATTTTGTCGTTTTACCAATATTGAGAGATCGCTCCCTTACAGAAGACATCGTACAAGATACCTATCTTAAATTTCTTGATAAACTATATGAGTATGAAGCTAGAAACAGTTTTGCCTATATCCTGACTATAGCCAGAAATCTGGCGCTGAATGAATATAACAGACGCAAACGGGAAATCAAAGACATCGATTTGGAAAATGAGGCATTCTCTCTTGAAGAATACCTGGAAGTATCTGCAGAGAAAAAAGATTTGATTAAGATCGCCTTATCTGTTCTATCGGATAAGGAGAAGGATATCTTCTTGTTACATAACCTCGAAAATCTAGCTCATCGTGAGATAGCAGAAATTCTTGACATACCTTTGGGAACAGTGACATGGTCCTACCAGCAAGCCATTAAGAAAATGCGAAAGAAATTGGAGGAACTCTGATGAAGTTTAAGGATTTCAACAAGATTCTTAACGAATCCGCAAAATTCAATATCCCTAACCACTCGGAATCGGTACCTGTTTCCGATTTTGTGGTTCCTTCCAACCGGTCGGGATTAAGAATCTGGGTTCCTAGAGTTTTAATGACGTTTTCTTCATTCGCAGTTTTGTTTTTGATATCAATGTACGTCTATTTACGAATCACACCGGTTACCACTATTACCATTGATATCAATCCAAGCATTACCGTTAAACTCAACGCCTTTGACAGAGTAGTATTCGCTTCCGGTCTTGACCAGGAGTCGCAGGAATTTCTTACCGGACTAAATCTAAATAATAATACAGTTCAGACTTTGTTAGATAAGCTCTATTCACAAGCAATCACTTTAGGATATTCGACGAACGAAAGCGCATTTGCCTTGATTGGAATCTATGGCATCGATCTTGATGATGAATCAAGATTGAAGCAATTGGTGGCTGATAATTCTGATTTTCAGGTCTTGACTCTAACTCAACACGACACCCAAAACACCACTGTATCTGACCTATTAAGAGAGATATTCACTGTTGGAACAGACTCTCTATATGACTCTTCAGCTCAAATTGACTTGTTTCCAGAAAATATATATGGTGACGATGTAGAAGGATCGACTTCTACC
>CALMFM010000043.1 GCA_937862575.1 uncultured Bacillota bacterium | reverse complement strand
ATAATAGTCGACTGAATTTTCAGATATTATAGTATTGAATCCAAAAGCGGATGCGGTTCGAATCAAAGTTCCCAAATTTCCTGGATCCTGAACACCATCCAGCATTAATATGTAAGGAGATAAATCTTTGTTCATGGGTTTAGAACAAACAGCAATTATTCCCCGTTCCTCTCCCAAATCAGACAATTTCTTCATAACTTGATTGGATACTAGTTCGATTTCGATATTTTTGAATTTTACTTCTTCAGTAGCGAAAATCGTTTTAGCAAATCCCGACTTAATCGCTTCTTCGACAAGATGAAATCCTTCAACCAAGAATTCGTTGAATTCGCTTCGATATTTCTTCTGTTTTAATTTAGTCGCATACTTTATTTTGGCATTGCTCAATGATTCAATCATCTTCTTACCTCGTTCTTTTTTCTCAAGATAATTATATCATAATAGCATAGTCATAACCACAGTTTTGCCTAATATCCAGTAGACAAAAAAAGGAGTCGCAACAATGCGACTCCCAATTTAATTATTATCAAGCAGGTCCTAGTGCGAGAAAGTCATTCATAAACATTCCCAAACCTTCTATCAGGATCCTAAAATCATCGATATCCAAGATTTCTGATTCGGTCAAGTCATATGGATCGAACACCGCAACAATCGCAGCTTGTAGAAGTATATCTTCCAGCGATGTCTGCAATTCTGCAAGCATCGTTGCTTGGTCGTCGACAAACTCAACACCCATTGCTTCCTGAACATCATATACAAATCCGAATACAGGAGGCAGGATTGCATCGATATCCAAAGTTCCGCTCTCAATCAAAGTGATGAGGATATTGGCGATAGCAACTGATCTAACAATATTGTCTTGGAATTCATCGCCGGTCGGCAGTGTATTCAATAGATTGATTTGGTCAATAACTGTCTGAGTTTGATTAACTGTAATCGATTGGAGGAATTGGCCAATCAGGTTAGGTAAACCTAAGAATGGTTCCAAGTAAGCATGTGCTATATTACTCCACTTGTCAACTTCAGCCTGGAATTCAGTTGGATCGGTAATTCCCATAGTGCCAACATATGATTCAATCATCAAATCGATGAAAGCCAGGATTGTATCTTGATCTGTCTCATCAATTGTTGAGAACAGGTCTTGAGCTATCGCTCCCACGATGTGGAACAGATTGGTCAAACTATCAGCATTAACTTCTTCCATCTCGAAAATCAAAGCGAATATAGCTTCTTCCAGATTAGGAATATCAGGGTTGTAAGCCAGTTGTTCGATTTCATCCAACAGAATTGCCAGAGTGGCTTTTGCCAATCCCTCTCCTGCAGGATCTGCGAAGAAGTTTTCAATCATCTGATACTTCCATGCTTCAGCTTCAATTCTATCGATTTCATCAAGCAGATAACCATAATTGTATTCGCTGTCGAACATACTATAGAAATTGTCGGCGTAATCATTATTCGCCAAATTGTAGAAATAGAAAGCGAGTTGATAATAAGGATCGAATGATGTCATCAATGATGGATAATTGGCCAGGAAGTAATTCTCTTGGTTGTGCATGTCGTTTTCTGCGTTAACATAATTTCCATATAATAACATCAGATTATAATACATGTTGTATTGTTCTCCATCCAAGGAATCCATCAATTCATCATAATATCCCCAGTCTTCATTATCGAATGCATAAATCAATTCCCAATAGATGTAATAATCAAATCGATCACTCCAACTGTATGCTTCTAAATAATATTCAAAAGCAGTTTTGCTCTCTATGTAAAGTTTGTATGCTTCCCACAAATCAGTAGCTGCAGCCTGTTCCTCTGGTGTCGACAATTGTGAAATCTCAAAGTATGCATCATCATTTAAAGTATCACACAATCCGAAATAGTAACTTATCAACGAGAGATAGTAATCGCGTGATGTAATTAAATCAGATACATCGTAATTGTCAGGCATAGTAGGCAACACATAAATCATGAAGGCATTGACCAGATATTCTGCAATTTCAGCATTTGTGAATCCCATAGCAGCTATCGATTTATAAATAGCCAGTATCTGGGTTGGTGATTGCAAATCTTTCAAATCGCCAATTGTTTGACCAATACCTAAAACAATGTAATATACAATTTCGTTGTCAGCATAAGTCATATCAAATACTTGGCATAATTCCTCTATCTTGGCATCGACATTTTCCCATGTTGTATCTTCAAACATATTGAACATCAAATCATAGAAATCATCAATTGTATAGCCGAATGTCGGAATATCGAAGATTGCTTCTGGATCGCGGACTATGTAGCTAAAGAATTCCATCTTCTGCATCAATATCATGATATCGCCGAAATCGCCAGGATCCAAATCATAAGGATCAAGCAATGAGATTGTTTCGATATCAGTCAGTAATTCAGCCAGGTACAGTTCCCAAGCGTTTTGTAATTCAGCCAGGTCAGCTGGATCATATCCATAACCATAAGCAATGTCATAATATAATTCGTTCAACAGGTTGATTATGAAATAGAAATCCACTTCATCGCTACCGAGAATTTGTTCGAACAATTGAGCACCCATTACAACCATTTGATACATGCTGCTTTCATGAGTGACCATCTCGATATATTCGAAGATACCTTGTACTTCTTCCAATGTCAGACTGTCAAGCAAATTTGTCAATTCAGTTAAAGCCAGATCGGCATAATCCATATATTTCAGGAATAAACCGTTGATGTAGTCTGCCATATCCAAAGCATCTTGACCTTCAATATCGGTATTCAGGATAAACACAAGGATGCAATCATAGACGAATTGTTCAATCTCAGCAATTTCACCCTCAGTCAATGTAGCGCCTCTCAATTTTATGAAGGCAGACAAATCTTGAGTGAATTCATAAATCTGTTCCGGAGTCAATGTGAATTCTTCCATTTTTGGTAACTCTGGACCGTCTATTGTCACATACATTCTCATGTTGTTCAACATTGTCAAGATGTCCTCGATTAATCCGAAAGAATCTTCCGGCATCGAGGTTATCATATTTTGCAGATCATCAAGCATGTAATTAAGTACGTTTTCGGCCTCAGCCGCATATACTTCGTCATGAAGGATATCATAAACCATGAATGCCATCAACAAAGTGTCATACAAATCATCTATTTGGGCCAGATATTCGTCATAATGCATCATTGCATCCATGTACATATTATAGTAGCCCATGTAGATATTAATGGTACTGTCAACTAAGCTTAGGAATGAATTATAGAGTTCATTTCCGAGGATGATTTCATAACTTGGATAATATTGATTTACAAAGAAGTTTCTAGCTTCATCGTAATCAGTAAAGTATTGAGAAATCATATCCTGGTAGTATTCAGAATAAGCAAATGAATCCATTAAAGCATAGTATTGAGACAGGTAAATGTTGTAATTAGTTTCATCGTAAGGATAATGATAGTAAGACAGGTAGTAAGCTATATCGTCAATTTGTAATGCGGTTGACTCTCCAAAATAACTTACCAACATATTGTATTGATTATCCAGATGTTGTTGTAAATAATGATAGATTATCAGGTTATCCCAATATGCTTCAGCCCCAGGTTGAAGCGTAGGTGATAATATTGAAATTGCAGCGAGTATTGGATCTTCATAAGAGTCTGCTTCACCCTTCCAATAATCCATCTCATCTTGCCAGTAAGAAACTTGGTCTTCCAGCCATTCTAATTGCCATTGGAAATTATCGTCACCAAGAATCATTTTCTCCGATGCGAAGGTCATGAAATTGATGAAATAACTTACCAGTTCAGGTTGAGTAAATCCGAAGGACTCTATATTAGCTACCCAGTATTGGAAATCAGCGAAGCTTTCAAAGTAGAATACTCCGGTTACATATTGATAGACTGAGAACAAATTATAGAACAATTGTTCTGGATCTGTTTCTGAGAATATTTCCTCATATCTGAGAATAGCATCCTCGATATCTTCCCACTCGCCAAGTTTATTGGACAAGAAGTATTCAAGGTAGTAATCATAGTAGACTACCAAAGGCTCTTCAACAGTTTCGAATCCCATAGCGAACCAATTTGTAATCGCAAAGAATCTTGCATAGAATTCCATAATAGTCTCAATGTCTTGAGGTGTCATGTAAACTGGATCAAAGTCTTTGATGATTGCCATCAAAGCCAGATAATCAGTGATGAATGTATCGACTTGAACTTGAATGCTTTCCATATAGGTTGTATCATAATCGAACTCATATACAACATCGAAATAGATATTGACCAGATATTGGAACAAAGTATTGACATCAAAGCTTCCGTCTCCAATGAGAGTATCAATTGAATTGGAAATTATGATAGCTGTGTTGATATCTGTGAATTCAAAGAAATGGACTTTTAAGAAAATCAGGTCAACGATTGCATCAGCCTTTTCAGGGGTCATCGATTGCAAGAAGCTGATGATTTCATTGATACCGAATTGAGCATATCCGATATATCTGTCCATGATCGGGTCAAATATAGTCAGGAATTCTGCTCTCTCGAGTTCGGTCATTCCATCTGCTTCATTCATTGTATCGATGAATCCAAGTATGAATGTCTTGATGTTAGCGTAATCGCCTGTATCCATGGTGGACATGAAAGCGCTCAGGAAGTTCTCCAGTTTCTCAGTCGCAAACAGAATATTCTCAGGTGACAGGATTTCCATCAACATGTAGTAAGGATCATAATATTCCATTCCAGAATAATATGGATTTGTCATATCGATTATTCTTTGGACAATATCCAAAACGAAATCGAAGGTTTCTTGATCGATTTCCAAAAGCATGGCTTCAAGTCCATCGTATGCAGTACTCATTAGAGCTAGAGTTGCGGTTTCGCCAGCTGGACTAGTAATATAATCAAGGATTGCTTGTGTACGTTCTAACTCGCGAGTCCAATTATCAATCTCCCAATAAGCTTCTTGAATCATCCATTCGGCATTTCCAATAAAATCGTAATAAATTGCGTAGCCATAAATGTATTGGTATTCATCCAGCCAATATCCGTCAAAGATATTAAGGATTGTTGTCATAATTGGCTCATCGTTTGTGCCAATATTATACAGAATTGAATAATCCGCTACTTGCAAAGTATACATAGCAGTTCTCCAAGCAATGTAAGAT
>CALMFM010000042.1 GCA_937862575.1 uncultured Bacillota bacterium | reverse complement strand
TCTAGCCCTGCCAATTGTTTATTTAATAATCAAACTTATCAGTAATTCTTAGGAGAAGTACCCAAGTGGCTGAAGGGGCTGGCTTGGAAAGCTAGTAGATCTGTAACAGGGTGCGGGGGTTCGAATCCCCCCTTCTCCGCCAGTATTTAAAGATTACCGGGATGTGGTTCAGCTTGGTAGAACGCTACGTTCGGGACGTAGAGGCCGTGGGTTCAAATCCCGCCATCCCGACCAGATGACTTGTGAGTCTGTTCACCGAACAGGCTTTTTTCTTTCAATAGAATAATGATTAATCATTTATTGAACTTATTTGTTGAAAAGTAACAGCCTTTCAAGTATAATATTTATCGGTCCGTAAAGGACATCTGGGGGCATAGCTCAGCTGGGAGAGCGTTTGAATGGCATTCAAGAGGTCGTGGGTTCGAGCCCCATTGTCTCCACCAGATTGAAAGCATTGGTTGGATACGATAGTATTCAGCCTTTTTTCTTTGCAGAAAGGTAAAAATCTCACTATATTCCATCTTGCATACGACTTATGGTTGATTAATTTCAATTGTATTGGGCATATTTTCTCTTTGCTCAAAAGCCGTCTACATGATTATCTTAAGATTTGCACAATTTGAGGTATATTAACACGATTACAAAACCAAATGATAAAAACAATGCAAGCCCCTAAATTTACAGCACTATTGACTCCATACATATTAGTAAGAATATTTTCTATTCCATCGATAATTTTTTTTAAAAAATAACGCGTCATGCTGATATTTAATTTATATAATGATATAATTAGTTTATAATTTGACATAATTATTTAAATTAGGATTATTAAGGAAATGAGATAAACAATAAATTTTCTAAATAATAATAGTAATAACTACTGTTTGGAGAAAAAAATGAAAAAAATAGCCATTTCAGTCTTAATTTTTTTCTTAACTGTGTCTTGGATGAATGTTTCTAAAAGTCACAAGATAAATGATTATCTCTCAAAAATAATCTACAACTATCCTTATGAATTGGGAACAGAAATTGACAATGATTCTAGTGAGGAACTAAACGTGGCAAATTGCATAACTGTTGTAAATATTGTCTGAGTTATGATCAGTATGAACCTCTTGATAAGAGCGTGATTACAGAATCCAATGTTGATGAGATAATTAAAATGAATAGAGAAAATGGCAAAGAATATCATCAGTCTAGAAATGAGGAAATTGTTAGGATTTTAGGGTTGGAAAAAGAATATAATTTGTACAAAAGTAATTATACACCGTTTATAACATTTCAACTGGATGTAACAGATGAATATGAAGTAATTACCAGACTAATGGAATACGCTAGTAGTGATAGCGTAAAAATAATTTATGTCGACGTTATTAATACCAACGAAACAAAAAGTGAAATTAGCACAATGTTTCCTGATATTGGATTAGGTTCCTATTCATCGTACACAGATTATAAAGGATTTGATGGAACTGATGTAGTTATTGGAATTTTAGAGTATGGTGGAGATTGTATCTTTGGATCAGGTGGACTTGTGGATGAAGATCACGCAAATTTAACTGGAGTTGATTTAATAGTTCGAAATGAATGGTATTGTAATGAAAAAGAAAGTGACCATGCAACGCTAGTTGCTTCAATCGCAGGTGGAAATACTGGCATTGCTCGTGGTGCAACACTATTAAGCGTACAGACAGATGCACTAAACTATTCTAGTGAGTTTGATTGGATGCTAGATAACGATGTAAATGTAGTTAATATGAGCTTATCTGATGCAGGTTTAGACGGACACTATACTGGCAATGCAGCATATTTGGATTTAATTGCTAGTTATTATTGGGTAACTATCGTCAAATCTGCAGGGAACACTGGGGAAAATATTACTTCACCAGGAACTGGATATAATATTATTACTGTCGGTTCATTATCTAATAGCACGACTTTAAGCTCATTCTCTTCTTGGGAGGAGGAGTTTGCTATTAGTAAGCCTAATTTAGTGGCTCCTGGTTCAACAATAAGTGCAGGGACAGCTGGGCCAATGACTGGAACTAGTTTTTCTGCACCTCATGTAACAGGCACAATTGCTTTGATGATGGATAAGTCTTCTACACTTAAAGCTCATCCAGAAGTAGTTATGGCCATCATTCAAGCCACAGCTGATATCTCAAGTTTAGAATCAACATACAATGATTATGATTCCTCTGGTCTAGAGGAAAAAGTAGGTGCTGGAATGTTGCGTGTAGATAGAGCTATGGATAGTGTGTATAAAAGAGCTTACACAACTTTAACAAATAATGACTTTTACAAAACAAATATTAGATCAATAACGATTTACCTTAGTAGTGGAGATGATTTTCAGGCTTCTCTAGTTTGGCTTAAAAATATAAATTATATTAATAATGTATTATTTGCATTAAATAATACGGATTTGGATTTAAAATTATACAATTCTAGCGGAAGTTTGGTTAAATCATCTATTAGCAGAAATTACAATCAAGAGTTTATTAGGTATACTGCAACTACAAGTGGTTATTATACACTTAAGGTATATCAATACGGAGTCTACGCAACGCTTGGTTCCGAATATATTGGTGTCGCATACTGGTATAGTTAGAATGAAAGGAGCAGATAAAATGAGAACAATAAAGAAGTTGTTTGTATTTTTGTTTGGATTAATTACGCTGCTTTTGAGTGGATGCCAGATACCTAAGTACGACATCAATGATGCTGAAGAATACGCAAATAATAATCTTGATATTAATGTAGTATCAATATTTTGTACTGGTGAAATCGGCTTTCAAGGAAGTCAAAGATATGACCTTATAAGGGATGAAAGAGAAGTATGTTTTATCTTGGGAGAAAATCAGAATCTGGAGTATGTATACAGTTATGGATCGAGTGAGAACACGAAATTAATTCTGAATGAACCATCAGTACTATCTAGTGATGTTATACTGCATTTAGAAGAGAATGAGATAGAGATAAAATTCTGGAAATTCATTTATTTAGATGAGATTGATTCTTTGGTTTACTTTATTACTACAGACAAATACTCAGAGTATTATCTTTGTAGTCGCAATGATGAATACAAATATTATACTTATTCAACAGAATCGATTTTGATTAATTTATCGCTACAAGAACTAATTGAGTTTGAATCCACTACCGGATGAAAATGACTCCATAATCAATAAGATAATTTTTTGATAACTGGTATGGGTTTTGAACAGCAAATCGAATAATCAAATAATGATTTTAGTAAACTTTGAGGAGTTAGGGACATTAAATGACTATGAACTCCATAAAGACTTCACATTGGATAATATTGAGGGCAGGTCCAGTTTGCTTTTAAACAATCTTTTTTCATCGCATCAAGATGACTTTTTAAAAAGAGTGTTAACTTCTTATTATTTATGAACAAGAATGTTAATTTGATAATGATTTGCCATCTTAAAT
>CALMFM010000041.1 GCA_937862575.1 uncultured Bacillota bacterium | reverse complement strand
GAACTAGGTTTAATCGTATGGTGTACTGCAAAACAGTCGTCTCCTTTTGGAGTGATTAATAATTTGTTCCATTGTTCATTTCCATTTTGGTCTATTTTCACCATCCAGGCGTTCAGATACCCACCGTAGAAGGTATCTTTTACTTCTGCCAATACTATATATCCATTGTCCGCTGTTTGTTGTATGCTTAGACCTTGGTTTGCAGGCCCCAGTAGTTTTTCCCACTCGGTCACGCCATCGGAATCTGTTTTCACGACCCATGCATCACGCCTCTGAGCCGAAGTGTTATCAACAAAACCTATCATTATAAACCCGCCATCAGAAGTGAGATGTGCTTCCCAAAAATGTTCATTGTATTGTGTTCCATAGGTCTTATTCCATTGTTCGTTACCTGTGCTGTTTATTTTTATCAGCCAGCCGTCACGACCACCGGTTCCAAAGGATTGGGTACTTCCTGCGATGAGATATCCCCCGTCTGGTGTTTGGGTGATTGTTTTTCCAGTTGAATCATATGAAGATCCGCCATATGTCTTGTTCCATTCTTCGTTTCCCATGGCATCGGTTTTGATCACCCAGGCGTCAGCAGAGCCAGCCCCAAATGATTCTGTTATCGCTGAAATAATAAATCCCCCATCTGATGTTTGTAAGAGTCCATGTCCGTTATCAGTTTTCGTTCCTCCAAATGTTCTCCTCCAGAGCATGTTGCCGTTTGTATCAGTTTTTATTAACCAACAGTCTCCCCCAATGTCAAATCCTGTTGCATTTGTCCCGCCACAGGCAATAAAACCGCCTTCAGATGTTTCCTGTACTGCAAAAAACAGGTCATATTTATCTCCACCAAAGGTGACGTTCCATTCTTCCTGAGGACCCGATTCTCTTAAAAGCGTGTATATTTCTTTTTGATGCGAGAGAGTGGATGTGTTTTCTTGTCCAATAACAGTATTTCCGAAGCTTACGATTATTACGAGTCCTATCATGATTAGTACTTTTGTTTTTCTCATATTTTTTTACCTCATGATACAGAAATTTCTTGATTGTTTTTAATGATTCTCTTCAATAATTTGTACAAAATCAAAAAAGAATTGTATCTTTTATAGTATTGACCGATAAAATCTCTAAAATAAAAGTCATACATGATATTTTTAATGATTTGTTTTTTCGATAGAGCTATCCAGGTCTGAACACCGGTAGAAAAATATTTCAAAAATTGTGATTCAATTTCGGTCAAACAAAACATATTTATACTCATTTATTTGATATGTCCACGGATGTTTCCGCTTGATGTGAAAGACAGGAAAATTCTCTATCAGCTTGATTTAAATTCACGTCAGTCACTCAATACGATTGGATCGAAGGTTCGACTCACGAAAAATGTTGTCCAATATCGAATAGACCGCCTAGTAAAAACTGGGATTATTAAAAATTTTTTCACCTCTATTGATTTCTACAAACTTGGATATATCAATCTCGGCATCTATGTGAATTATCAATATTATACCCCGGATATTGAAAAGGACATCATCAACTATTTTATCAATAGCCAACAAGCATGGTTCATCGCAAATATCCAAAGAAAATTCGACCTCATTGTTCTTTTTTCTGTGGATAATATGAATCAATTTTTTTCATTTTGGAAACAAACCCTTCGCAATTTTCGATATTATTTTCAAAATGCCCTCATCTCATTTTTCACAAAGACCTACTATCTTCCGATTTCGTATCTTATCGAAGAGGAAGATATAAGCCAGCGACTGAAACATGAGCTCATTGATGGTGGTTCAAAAGTTGAAATCGATGAGACGGACAAAGCAATTTTAAGGAATATTTCATTAAATTCACGGAAACCAATTATCGACATTGCAGATGATCTACATACTTCATCTACAACGATAGCGAACAGAATAAAAAAACTTGAAGCTATGAAAGTTATCAACGGTTATCGGATAAATATCGATTATTTGAAATTAGGGCTTCAGTTATTTAATGTCCATTTAAATCTAAGGAATTATGATAAACTGTATCAAATCCTCAGCTATGTAAAGAGAAATCCATATCTTATCAGCGCAAGCGAAGTGATCGATCATTGCGACCTTAGTCTTAATTACCATAGCACAAATTTTAACGAACTCCACTTTACTATAAA
>CALMFM010000040.1 GCA_937862575.1 uncultured Bacillota bacterium | reverse complement strand
GTTTGAAGTGAACATATCCACTTTCATCGACGAAGCCATAATCTCCGGTTTTAACCCATTTTTGGCTGTTAATGGTTATGATGGCTGATTTTGTTCCTTGTTTGTCATTGAGATAACCGTTCATCATAGTTGGTCCGGAAACAAGAATTTCACCTGGTTTATTAGCTTCCATAAATGTTTTGTTTTGCTCATCATATATCTTCATTTCGATATCAGGAAGTGGTTTACCAACTGTTCCCTCAGCATTCTCTTTCAAGGTATTGACACAGGATACAGTAACGACTTCAGTCAAACCGTAGCCTTCAAGAAGTCTGGAAGGTGCATAATAATATTCCATTACTTCGTTATATCTATTCTTTAGATCTTGAGCTACATAATCGCCACCAACATAAGCCTGTAAGATGTTCTTTACGGCTTTTGAGCGAAATTCTTCGTGGTGAAGCAAACTCTCAAACAACGAAGGCACACCAATAATCACGTTGCATTGATTGTTCTTGATAAGGCTAACCGCTTCATCAGCATTGAACTTTGGCATCAAGGTGTCTACTCCTCCCGCCATAAGCATTGCATGGATTCCCATACATAGACCAAACCCATGGAACATTGGCAGTACAGCCAGCATATGAACTTCTTTCAAATTGTCCAAATCCATAATGAAAGGTAGTTTTGCGGCTAAGAAATTGATTGCGTAATTGGATAGTTCGATTGTTTTTGGTTCTCCGGAAGTTCCACCCGAGTGCAAAAGGAATGCAGTTCTCTTTGGATCCACATCGGCCTGCTCAACAGAATTTGAACTGTACAAGTTACCTAATTTAATTATTCTTTTTCCGTATTTAATACCTTTTAATTTCTTGGAGTTTATTACTTTGTATCCTAGTTTCTTGACGATACCAAATTCCGTTACCGGAGTCGCAAGAATAAACTTCTTATCCGGCTCTTCCAATAATTGTTTAAAATTGTTAAAAAAAGAGTCAAGGATAATCAGGTGTTTTGAACCTGTTTGTTTCATGAATTTGCTCATTTGGACTACTGGTGTCAATGGTAAGACCATATGACAAATAACGCCGATTCTATTCAAGGCGTAAAAAGAGAATAATGCCTCAAACACATTCGGCATTGCCAATGTGACTACATCACCTGTTTTTATTCCTAATCCCGCAAATCCAGCAGATAAAGAGTCTACTTTCTCAATAAACTTTTGATATGTCAGGTATTTCCCCATGAACAATAATGAATTCCGATCAGGGAATCTTGTATAAGTGTCATGCAAGGCACCATAGAGTGATTGATTATATTCCATAAATATTATCCTCCTATAAACGATATCCGAAAATATATCCGACTACGAACATTAACCCAAATAGAATAAATTGATGTGTCAAGAATATGATTAGTGACTTTTGACCAGCGAAAATAACGATGTTTCTTTCGCTTGGTTGTTGTTTAGGAAAAAGAGTTGTTCGGTTCTTGTAAAAGAGATTCCCAATGACCGTTCCAATCAAAATCATCCCCCAATATGGTATAATACCAAAGTAGTCA